>JAUIDW010000191.1 GCA_030428395.1 bacterium
AGCACGAGCTGCTCGCGCGCGGCCGCGACGCGGCCGCCGGCCCGTTCGCCTGACGGCCCCTCCGCGGACCGCAACCGCCCGGCCCCGCGGCGCTAGGGAGGAGGACCGCTCGCCCCGCCGCCCGGCGCCGCGCCGGGCACGGCCCGCGAGACTCCGTTCCATGCGCGCCCTGGTCACGATGCTGCTCCTGCTCGGCCCGGCGGTGGGGGATCCGCCCGGGGAGCTGGGCCGGGCCCCCGACGGCCGGCGCGGCTTCGGCAGCGAGGTGACCGCGCGGGAACTCGAGCGCCTGATGCGCTCACCGGAGGGCGACGACGCGCGCTTCCTGGCCGGCCTGTCCGACACCGCCTCGGGCGTGCGCATCCTGGTCGCCACGCTGCTGGAGGAGTACCGCCGCGCGGGCTACCTCGAGCTGCTCGGGGCCGACGCGGCCGCCGGCCCCGGGGGCGAGCTGGGCGCGCTCCACGCCGCCCTCGACGCCGTGCTCGAGCGCCCGCGGCGAGCGCTCCGCGCGCCCGCCCCCCGCGGGGAGTCCGCCGCGCGGGTCGCCCTCGACGTGCGCCTCCGCGTCCGCCGCGGGGTCCTCGCGGGCTGGGAGCGCGAGGCGGAGGAGCTCCGCCGGGGGCTCGCCGTCCTGCAGGCCGCGGTCTCCGGCCACGTCGTGCTGACCGACGAGGAGGCGCGGCGCATCGCCGCCCGCGTCGACCTGGCCGCGAGCCGGCTGCGCGCCGTGCGCAACGACCTGACCGCCCTGCGTCCGATGGAGGGCGCGGGGGCCTCCGTGTCGCTCGCCGAGACCGCCGCGCTGCGCGAGCGCGCCCGGGACCGCGACGCCGGGGCCTGGGACGAGGCCTGGGGGGCGGCCTCGGCCCGCGTCCAGCGCGACGCCGAGGCGATGGCGGCGACGCTCTTCACCACGCGACTCGACCGCGCGGTCCGCGCCGAGCTCGAGGCGCGCGACCGGGACCGCGCGCGCGCCGCCGCGCTGCGCGACGAGGCCGAGACGCTGCTGCCGCACACCCCCGCCGGCGAGGCCGCGCCCGCCGCCGTCCGCGAGCTGCCCAGGCACCGCCGCATCGAGCTCGCGATGTTCCGCGCGCGCGAGGGCCTGGCCCTGGAGCCCCTGGACGAGGACCTGGCGTACCTCGCGGCCTGGTCGGCGGACTACCTGTGGGGCGGGCTGGAGTCGCGCCCGCTGTACGACCGCTACCTGGCGCTGCGGGGCATCCGCGTGCACGACCACCGCACCCTGCGCGGGCGTCGCCTGACCCGGCGCGAGGAGGAGGCGATCCTGGCCGTGCAGCGCGGGACGACGCCGGGCATGCCCCCGCGCTGAGCGGGCGCGGCGGCGCGGCGGGCGGGCGGCCCCCCCCGGGGGGTAGACGGCCCGGGCGCGAGCCGGTGTCGCGGAAAGGCCCCGTTCCTCTCCGGGCAGCCTTTCCGCCCGGCCGCGCCTGACGGCGCCGCGGCGCATCCGGTATCCTGGCCGCGCGCGCGTGCCGGCGGAGCAGGGCGAAGGCGCGGGCGCGGAGTTGCCCTTGAACCCATTCCCCTCGACGGCCCCGGAATCGTCGCTCATCCCCGAGAACGCGCAGCGTCCGGGGGACGACCCGATCTTCTCCCTCCACGCGGAGGCGCAGCGCCGCGCCGCCGCGGGGGAGGACATCCTGAACCTGACGGTCGGCGCGCTGACCGAGGACGACGGCTCCCTCGCGGTGATGCCGTCCGTGCGCGAGGCGCTCGGCCGCGTGCCGTTCGAGCGGGCCGCCGCCTACGCGCCGATCGCCGGGGACGCGCCGTTCCTCAAGGCGGTCGTGGCGGACCTGTACGGGACCGGTGAGCTGGCGCGGCGCTCGGTCGCGGTCGCCACGGCCGGGGGGACGGGCGCGCTGCACCACGCGATCGTCAACTTCCTCGAGCCTGGCCAGGCGCTGCTGACGACCAGCTACTTCTGGGGGCCGTACGCGATCCTGGCCGACCACTCGCGCCGCCGGATCGAGACGTTCGAGATGTTCGACGACTCCGGCGGCTTCCACCTGGCCGCGTTCGAGCAGGCGCTGGACCGCCAGCTCGAGGCCCAGGGGCGCGCGCTCGTCGTCCTGAACAGCCCCTGCCACAACCCGACCGGCTACGCGCTGGACGAGGACGAGTGGCGGGCGGTCGCCCGCATCCTGCGCGCGCGCGCCGGGGCGGCGCCCATCGCGCTGCTGATCGACAACGCCTACGCGAAGTTCGGGCCGCCGGACTCACAGGACTGGTACCACTGGATCGAGGACCTGGCCGACCACATCCCGCTGCTCGTGGCGTGGACGGTCTCGAAGTCCTTCGCGCAGTACGGCGCGCGGGTGGGGGCGCTCGTGGTCTCGCACTCCGACGAGGCCGAGCGCAAGCGCATCTTCAACGCGCTTTCCTACTCGTGCCGCGGGACGTGGTCGAACTGCAACCACCTCGGGCTGCTCGCCATCACGGAGCTCCTGACCGACGACGAGCTCCGCCGGCGCTCGGAGGAGGACCGCGCGCGCCTGAAGGCGCTCCTGGCCGAGCGCGTCGCCGCCTTCAACGCCCAGGCCGAGCCGCTCGGCCTGCGCTACCCGCGCTACGAGGGCGGGTTCTTCGTGGCCGTCTTCACGCCCGACGGCGCGCGCACGGCCGCGCGGATGCGCGAGCTCGGCGTGTTCGTGGTGCCCCTCCGCGGCGCCGTCCGGGTCGCGCTCTGCTGCACCCCGGTCGCCGCGGTGCCGCGCCTGGTCGAGGCCCTGGTCGAGGGCGTCCGCGCCGCGCAGTAGGCGCTCCCCGGGACTATGAGCTCCACCCCTCCTCGCGTGCACCGCCTGCGCTCGCCCGAGGAGACGAAGTTCGGCGGGTGGGAGCGCGCGCACCTCTACGGGGACCAGGTCCACGTCCTCGACAACCTCTGCCTGCTCTCGGCGATCGCGCGGCTCTCCAGCCCGGACGTCCGCCATCCGGAGATGACGCTGCTGCTGCGGCTGGTCTACCAGTCGCTGATGGTCGCCGTCGCCGGCAACGAGTTCCCGGTCGTGCGCGCCGAGATGCCGACGCGGATGAAGGAGCTGCACCCCGACCAGGGGGTGTACCGCGGCCCGGTGCTGGACCCGGCCACCCGCGTCGTGGTCGTCGACATCGTGCGCGCCGGCATCGTGCCGTCGCAGGTGTGCTTCGAGATGCTGACCTCGATCCTGCCGGGCGAGCACGTGCGCCTCGACCACCTCAGCATGGCGCGCGTGTCGGACGCGAGCGGGCGCGTGACCGGGGTGGACCTCTCGGGCAGCAAGATCGGCGGGTCGGTCGACGGCGCGGTGCTCCTGCTGCCCGACCCCATGGGGGCCACCGGGTCGACCACGATCCGGGCCGTGCGCCACTACCTCGAGAACCACGGCCGCCCGTCGCGCATCGTGGGGATGCCCATGATGGCGACGCCCGAGTACCTGCGGGCCGTGCTCGACGCGCTCGGGGACGACCTGGTCGTCTACACGGCGCGGCTCGACCGCGGGCTGTCCGACCCCGAGGTGCTGGAGACGCTGCCGGGAACGCTCTGGGACCGCGAGCGCGGCCTGAACGAGCGCGGCTACGTCGTTCCCGGCGCGGGCGGGATCGGGGAGGTCCTGAACAACTCCTGGTGCTGACGGCCGGGCGTTCGCATCCTGGTGCGGTGGAGAGCAGCTCGGTGCGCACGTGGGTCTCCCGCTCGCGGCCCGCGGTCGAGTTCGAGTCCCTGCGCGACGCGGGCCCCGACCAGGGCGGCGTCTTCCAGCTGCGCTCGGTCGGCATCCGCCGGGTGATCCTGGCCCTGGTGGGCGCCGTGGCCGTGGCCGACGCGATCCTGCCGGGGGACTACGCCACGGGGATCGTGTACGTCATCCCGATCCTCATGAGCATGTGGCTCGCCCGGGTGCACCTGACGTGGTGGCTGGCGCTGGGGTGCATCGCCCTGACCCTGGGCCGGCTGCTGTTGCCGCTGGGCGACGAAGTCGACTTCACGCGGATGTGGACGAACCGCGCCTTCGTGGTGTTCGCCATCGCCGTCGCGACCAGCCTCGGCCAGCTGCGCTCGGAGGTCGAGCGCGAGCTGTTCGAGAGCCGCGAGCTGACCGCCACGACGCTGAAGAGCATCGGCGACGCGGTCATCGCCGTCGACGGCGAGGGGCGCGTGGCCTTCATGAACGCGGTCGCGGAGACCCTGACGGCCTGGCGGCTGGACGACGCCGTCGGGCTGCCGCTCGAGCAGGTCTTCGTGCTGGTCTCGCCGGCGCACGACACCGCGCGCGGCGACTCGGGCATCCTGCGCTCGCCGACGCGGCTGCGCCTGCGGGCCCGCGACGGGCGCGAGGTGCCGATCGAGCGCAGCGCGGCCCCGATCCGGCGCGCCGCGGGCAGCGAGAGCGGCACCGTGCTCGTGTTCCGCGACGTGACCGAGCGGCAGGCCTACGAGGAGACCATCCGCCGCATGGCGTACCGCGACGAGCTGACGGGGCTCTCCAACCGGAACTCGTTCCGGGACCGCCTCACGCTCGAGCTCGCCCACGCGCGGCGGAACGAGACGATGCTGGCCCTGCTGTTCATGGACCTCGACGGGTTCAAGGAGGTCAACGACGACCTCGGACACCACGCGGGCGACCTGGTGCTGCAGGAGGCCGCCCGCCGCCTCCGGGGCGTCCTGCGCGAGGGCGACACCGTGGCGCGCTTCGGGGGCGACGAGTTCACCGTCGTGCTGCCCGACCTGCACGCGACCGAGGACGCGGAGAAGGTGGCCGACAAGATCCTGGACGCCATGCGCGTGGCGATGAAGATCGAGTCGTCCGAGGTCTGCGTGACGCCCAGCATCGGCATCGCGCTGTTCCCGCAGCAGTGCTCCGAGGCCGGCGCGCTGCTGAAGCAGGCCGACGAGTCGATGTACGAGGCGAAGCAGCGCGGCGGGAACCGCTGGGTGCGCTGAGGCCCGGCGGGCCGCGCCCCCGGGGCGTCGCGGCGTCAGGGGAACACGTGGGCGCGCATGCCGTGCGTCGGCATGGCCGACAGCCCGACCGAGTCGCGGTACAGGAACTGCACGAAGACCGTGTCGCCGGGCAGCACCGACGGGTCGTTGGCGATCAGCGGGTTCAGGTTGCGGGACATCGCGCCCGAGCAGTCCGGGGGGCCCGCGGTTCCGCCCGTGAAGGCGACCGGGAGGATGCGCGTCAGCGGCGCCTGCACGCACCGGAAGCCGTTCCCGAAGTTCAGCTGCACGCCCTGGCCGAGGCCGTAGAAGCCCGAGTAGGCGCGCAGGTTGTGCACCTGGGTGGCGCTCAGGGTGCACGGGCCGAAGCCGAGCGTCTTGCGCGCGATCCCGGAGATCGTCACCACCGGCGTGCACCCGGCGCCGTCGACCGCGCCGCTGCAGAACGGCCGCCCGCCCGGCGTGCAGTTCTGGTTGATGTCGCCGTTGACCGCCATCCAGAGCCCGGCGTGCGGCGAGCCCCCGAAGTCGATGCAGTGGGGCGCCGTCGGGTCGCGGCGGATCTGGTCGGGGTTGTCGAGGCCGGTGCCCTCGAGCGTCGGCGCGTTCCAGACGGTCCCGAACCCGACGAAGCAGGTGCTGGGGTCGCTGCCCAGCAGGATGCCCCCGCCCGGCAGGGTCTGGTCGACGAGCTGCAGCGAGTAGCCGAACGAGTCCTGATCCGGCGCCCCGTCGAACGCCGTCGTGGCGTCCGCGGCCAGGCAGAAGTGCAGGTTGCCCGGCAGCGCGACCGTGACCACCTTGGCCTCGACGGCCGGCGAGGTGCTCGAGCCCGGCAGGCCGTTCACGTCGAACGTGGCGATCGGCGCCGGCTGCGAGGCCGGGTCCGCGCACGGGTCGAAGTCCTGGTAGAACGTCACCAGCACGCGCGCCCCCGGGCCGCCCTGGGCGATGTCGGCCTCCGCCGTGGCGTAGCCGATCTGGAACGACTTGACGAGGTACGAGTCGCGCGCGCCGACGGGCGAGATCGACGTCGAGCTCGGGATGCGCCCGGTGTCGGTCAGCACCTCCGCGCTGGACGCGGTCACCGCGGCGCCGGTCGGGCAGGTGTTGCGGTACAGGCTGACGCCGAGCAGCGTCCCCGTGTAGCCGCCGGATCCGGGCGGGTGGGTGACCCCGGTCGCGAGGTCGTGGACGCCGGCGTACTCGGGCGGGCCGACGGGCACGAGGCTCCCGCGCGCGTCGGTCTGCGCGCGGAGGGGGGAGGCGACCGCCAGGGTCGCCAGGAGCGTCGCGATGCTGCGGAGCATGGTGCCTCTCCCTGGGGCCGGGGGGGGACCGGTCGCGAGCGCCCGCGGCGGGCGCGCGACCGGGGCCCGATTCTAGGGGCGCCGTCCCGATCCCGACAGGCGCCCCGGCCCGCCCGGGATGTGGGCGGGGAGCCTCAGGCGCGCCCGAGCGCGAGGTCGGGGGCGGGCGCGCCGGCCTCCGGCTCGGCGAAGGCCTCGACCGGCGGGCAGGTGCAGATCAGGTGGCGGTCGCCGTAGCCGTTGTCGACGCGGGCGACGAACGGCCAGAACTTGCGCTCGCGCACCCACGGCGCGGGGTAGGCCGCCTGCTCGCGCGAGTACCCGTGGGGCCACGCGTCGGCGGTCACGTGCGCGGCCGTGTGCGGCGCGTTCTGCAGCGGGTTGTCCGCGCGGTCCAGCTCGCCCGACTCGATCGCGGCGATCTCGGCGCGGATCGCGATCAGCGCGTCGCACAGCCGGTCCAGCTCCGCGGGCGTCTCGCTCTCCGTCGGCTCGATCATCATCGTGCCGGCGACCGGGAACGACATCGTCGGCGAGTGGAAGCCGAAGTCCATGAGCCGCTTGGCGACGTCCTCGACGCCCACGCCGGCGCTGCGCTCGAACGAGCGCAGGTCGATGATGAACTCGTGCGCCACGCGGCCGTTCTCGCCGCGGTACAGGATCGGGAAGTGCGGCGCGAGGCGGTGGGCCATGTAGTTGGCGTTCAGGATCGCCACCTCGGTCGCGCGGCGCAGGCCGGCCGCGCCCATCATGGCGATGTACGCCCACGAGATCGTGAGGATGCTCGGGCTGCCCCAGGGCGCGGCCGACACGGCGCCGACCGCGTCCTCGCCGCCGACGGGCACCAGCGGGTGCCCGGGCAGGAAGCGCGTCAGGTGGGCGCGCACGCCGATCGGGCCCATGCCGGGGCCGCCGCCGCCGTGGGGGATGCAGAACGTCTTGTGCAGGTTCAGGTGGCAGACGTCGGCGCCGAAGTCCGCCGGGCGGCACACGCCGACCTGGGCGTTCAGGTTGGCGCCGTCCATGTACACCTGCCCGCCGTGGCGGTGGACGATCTCGCAGATCTCGACGATGGCCTCCTCGAACACGCCGTGCGTCGAGGGGTACGTCACCATCAGCGCCGCCAGCCGGTCGGCGTGCTGCTCGGCCTTGGCCCGCAGGTCGCCGACGTCGATGTTGCCCTCGTCGTCGCAGGCCACGCCGACGACGCGCATGCCGGCCATGACGGCGCTGGCCGGATTGGTGCCGTGCGCCGAGACCGGGATCAGGCAGACGTCGCGGTCCTCCTCGCCGCGGTCGCGGTGGTAGGCGCGGATGACCAGCAGGCCCGAGTACTCGCCCTGCGAGCCCGCGTTGGGCTGCAGCGAGATCGCGTCGAAGCCGGTGATCTCGCGCAGGGCGCCCTCGAGGCGCTCGAACAGCTCGCGGTAGCCCGCGGCCTGGTCGGCCGGCGCGAAGGGGTGCAGGCCGCCGAACTCCGGCCAGGTGACCGGCAGCATCTCGGTCGTCGCGTTGAGCTTCATCGTGCACGAGCCCAGCGGGATCATCGAGTGCGTCAGCGACAGGTCGCGCCCCTGCAGGCGGTGCAGGTAGCGCAGCAGCTCGTGCTCGGAGCGGTGGGCGTGGAACACGGGGTGGTCCAGGTAGCCCGACGTCCGCCCGTGCGGCGCCGGCAGCTCCGCGGACACCTCCGCCGCGAGGGCGGCGACGCGGTCCGCCGACGGCGCGCGGTCGCCCAGCAGCGCGTCCAGCAGGGCGCGCACGTCCGCGACGGTCGTGGTCTCGTCCAGCGCCACGCCGACGCCGCCGTCGCCCTCGAACAGGCGCAGCTCGTAGCCGGCCGCCCGCGCGGCCTCGACCGCGCGCCGGGCGTCGTCCGCGCCCATCGGCACGCGCACCGTGTCGAAGTAGGCGGCGTGCGCGACCTCCAGGCCGCCCTCGGCGAGCCCCGCCGCCAGCAGGCGGGCGAGCCCGGCCGCGCGCGCCGCGATGGTGCGCAGCCCGTCGGGGCCGTGGTGGACGGCGTAGAAGCCCGCCATGATCGCGAGCAGCACCTGGGCCGTGCAGATGTTGCTGGTCGCCTTGTCGCGGCGGATGTGCTGCTCGCGCGTCTGCAGCGCCATGCGCAGCGCGGGGTCGCCGTGGGCGTCCTTCGACAGCCCGATGATGCGGCCGGGGATCAGCCGCTTGAACTCGTCCCGCGTGGCGAAGAAGGCCGCGTGGGGGCCGCCGTAGCCCAGGGGCACGCCGAAGCGCTGCGCGGAGCCCACGGCCACGTCCGCGCCGAACTCGCCCGGCGCGCGCAGCAGCGTCAGCGCGAGCAGGTCGGCCGCCACCACCAGCAACGCACCCGCGGCGTGCACGCGCTCGGCCAGCGCCGCGTGGTCGCGCACCTCGCCGTCGGTCGCCGGGTACTGGACCAGGGCGCCGACCAGCTCGGTGCCGGCGAAGTCGAACGTGTCCTCGTCGCCGACGTGCAGCGGGACGCCGGCGCTCTCCGCGCGCGTCCGCACGACCGCGATCGTCTGCGGGTGGCAGCGGTCGGACACGAAGAAGCCCGTGCGCTTGCCGCGCGCTACGGCGTGGCACATGTGCATGGCCTCCGCCGCGGCCGTGGCCTCGTCCAGCAGCGACGCGTTGGCCAGGGGCAGCCCGCAGAGGTCCGCGACCATCGTCTGGAAGTTCAGCAGCGCCTCGAGCCGCCCCTGCGAGATCTCGGCCTGGTAGGGCGTGTACTGCGTGTACCAGCCGGGGTTCTCGAGCACGTTGCGCTGGATCACCGGCGGGACGATGCAGTCGTGGTAGCCCATGCCGATGCACGAGCGCTGGACGCGATTGCGCGCCGCGATCCGGCGCAGCTGGGCGACCATCGCGCTCTCGCCCAGCGGCTCGTCCAGCTCGAGCGCCCGGTCGCGGCGGATCGTCGCGGGGACGGTCTGGCGGATCAGCTCGTCCAGCGAGTCCAGGCCCAGCTCGCCGAGCATCGCGGCGACGTCCGTGTCCGTGGGGCCTACGTGGCGGGGCAGGAAGGCGTCGCTGGGGCGCAGGGAGGCGGGGATGGGGTCGCTCAAGGGGCTGCTCGAGGAAGCGGGTCGCGGCGGGTACGGGGTCCATGGGACACCCGGCGCCGGATTGTATCGGTGGCGCTCCGAGGAACGAGCGCCGCGCGCCGTTCCCGCGGGCTCGCCCGGGCCCCTCGCCGGGTCGTCGAAGCCCTCGCGCCCGCGCCTCGCCGGCCCCCGCCCCGACCCGCCATCCGGATCGGGGCGGAGCCGGCGGACCGGGGCGGGACCCGGCGCGCGCGGCGCCGGGCCCGGCCCCGCGGGTCAGAGCGTGGCGAAGGGCACCTCGATCGCGGTGCGGTTGCCGCTGGTCTCCTCGGCGATGACCTCGACCTTGTAGTCGGTCCCCGGCTCGAGGAACTCGGCCGGCACGCGCACCGAGGTGTCCCCGGGCAGCATGATCACGCTGAAGACGCGCGGCAGGACGTCGTCGACGTCCTTCTCCTCGAACTCGGGCTCGGTCACAACACCGTTGTCCCAGCTGCCGTGGATCACGCCG
>JAUIDW010000536.1 GCA_030428395.1 bacterium
CGGACCCGGCTTCCGCGCCGCACGCCGCGCGCGGCGCGGAAGCCGGGTCCGGGGGGCGTCGACCCGCGGCCGGCGCCGGCGCTCCGCGGCGCGCTCACCGCGGCGGCCTCCAGGAGACGGGGCGCCCGTCCGCGCGAGGGCGGAGGCGGGACGCCCGCGGCGTCAGGACTTGGTGGTCTCGTCGGCCTCGAGCACGGTCTGCACGGCGTTGCGCGAGTAGCGCAGGCGCACCCCGTCGGCGACCTGGAGGGTGACGACGTCCTCGGCCACCGCCGCCACCGAGCCGATCAGACCGCCGGTCGTCATGACCTTGTCGCCCTTCTTGAGGGCGCCCAGCATCTCCTCGCGCTTCTTGCGGTTCTTCTTCTCCGGCGCGATCAGCACGAAGTAGAAGACCGCGAAGATCAGCAGCATCGGCACCCACATGGAGCCGAAGCCGCCGCCGGAGGCGCCCTCCCCGTCGCCCGACGGTTCCTGGACCGGCGCCGCGGGCGTGCCGCCGTCCTGCGCGAGGACCGCGAACGGCGCGGTCGCCAGGGTCGGAGCCGCGAGGAGGTCCGCGGCGGGGAGCAGGATCGAGGGCATGGGGGCTCGCTGGGCTTTCGGGGCTGGCCGGGGTGTGCTGGAGGGCCGGGGAACCTACTAGAATCGACCCCGCGGAGGAAGTCCGCGCGCCCGCCATGGTCCCCACCCGCACCTCCGACCGAGTCGTCTGCGCCATGAGCGGCGGCGTGGACAGCAGCGTGGCGGCCTGGCTGCTGCGCGAGCGGGGGGAGGACGTCGTGGGGCTCTTCATGCGGAACGGCGTGGCGGTCGGCGCGGACGAGGCGCCGCGCAAGTCGTGCTGCTCCGTGAGTGACGCCCGCGACGCCCGGATGGTTGCGGCCGGCCTCGGGATTCCGTTCCAGGCCGTCGACCTGAAGGAGGAGTTCGGCGCGATCATCCGCTACTTCCTGGCCGAGTACGGCCGCGGCCGCACGCCGAACCCGTGCGCGGTGTGCAACCGCGACCTCAAGTTCGACCGGCTGCTGCGGTTCGCCGACGACCTCGGCGCGCGCTGCGTCGCCACCGGCCACTACGTCCGCCACGACCTCGTCGACGGCCGCGTGCGCATCCGCCGCGGCGTGGACGCGCACAAGGACCAGTCCTACCAGCTCTTCTGCGTGGCCGAGGAGCACCTGGCGCGCGCCCGCTTCCCGGTGGGGGACCTCGCCAAGTCGGAGGTACGCGCCCTGGCCGAGCGCGCGGGGCTGCGCACGGCGCAGAAGCAGGACAGCCAGGAGATCTGCTTCGTCCCCTCGAACGACTACCGCAAGCTGCTCGCGGAGCGGAAGGTCGACCTGCACCCCGGCGCGCTGGTCGACACCTCCGGGCGCGTCCTGGGCGAGCACGGCGGCACCGAGAACTTCACCATCGGCCAGCGCCGCGGCCACGGCGTCGGCGGCGGCCAGCCCCTGTACGTCGTCGCGATCGACCCCGACAGCGGCACGGTCGTGCTGGGCTCGCGCGAGGAGTGCGGGGCCGCCGAGATGCTGGTCGACGAGCTGAACTGGATCGGCTTCGACCCGCCGGCGGACGGGTTCGAGGCCGAGGTGCAGGTGCGCTACCACCACGTCCCCGCGCCCGCCGTGGTGTTCGTGAAGGGCGACCGCGCGCGGGTGCGCTTCGCCGAGCCCCAGCACGCGGTGACCCCGGGGCAGGGCGCCGCCTTCTACCGCGGCGACCAGCTGCTCGGCGGCGGCTGGATCCAGGGCACGCCGGAGCCGCCCGGCGCGGCGTCCGAGCAGCCCGCGCGGCGTCCGGCCGCGGCG
>JAUIDW010000537.1 GCA_030428395.1 bacterium
GAGCGCGGCGCGTCGCGCAGGCGCGTCGTGCGCGCGCCGCCGAACGCGTCCCGCTCGGGGACGCCGGGCTGCGGGCGCCCGTCGCCCGCCGGCGCGTTCGTCGCGACCTCCTCGGGCGGCTCCCACGTGCGCCACACCTCGCCGCCCGTCTCGAGCACCCAGAGCAGCGCGCCGACGGCGAAGCCGCCGAGCAGCCAGGGCAGGACGCGGTGGAACGGGGAGACGGGGGTCATGGGCGCGGGCGGGGCCGGTCGGGGCGCAGAAGCTCAGCACGGACATCGGCAGATCCGGGGGGATCCCCGTAGCCCGCGTCGATCCCGCCGCGCGGAGGCGCCCTCAGCCGGGGTTCCGCGGCCCCGCCGTCAGCGCAGCGCCGCGTAGGCCAGGGCCGCCGACGCCGTCCCGTAGGCCCGCCCGAGGAGCAGGGTGTCGACGTACTCGCCGTCCGCCGTGCGGAAGAGGAGCAGCTCCTCGAGGAGCGGCGCGGACCAGCGGTCGCGCTCGGAGCGCGGCAGCGCCGCCACGGCGGCCGCCGTCGTCGCGAGGTCGAACAGGAGGTAGTGCGAGCCCTGCGCCGCGGCGCCCGTGTGCATGAGGATCTTGCCGCGCTCGGCGAGGAAGCCCTCCCGGTGCTCGGCGGAGAGCGCAAGGCTCTCGCGCAGGTCGCCGAGGTCGCCGGCGCCCGCGCGCAGCAGCGCGAGGCTGCAGACGGGTCCGCGCGCCGCCGCGCCGAGCGGATCGTCGCGCCGGCCGCCGGCCTCGTCCGCGTGGTGCAGCATGTACGTGAACGTGCCGTTGTCGTTGCGCATGCGGAGCAGGCAGTCCGTCGCGCGGTCGAGCATCGCGCGGTCCAGCGGGAGCTCCGCCTCGGCGACGCGCACGAGCGCGAGCACCGCCGCCGCCGTCGTGAAGCTGATGGACACCGCGGCCGGCCCCGTGTCGTCCGAAAGGCTGCCCGACACGTAGTAGCTCCACCCGCCGCCGTCCTGTTGACGCTCGGCCAGCTCGCCGAGCGCGACGGCGCAGCGCTCCGCGACGACGTCGCGCGAGCCGAAGCCCGCCTCGAGGGCGTCGACGAGCGCGGCCGCGAGGTACGACCGGCTCCACACCGCGTAGTCCATGTAGTAGGCCTCGGGACCGTCGGCGACCTGGCGCTCGTGCGCGTCGACGAGCCACGCGAGCGCGCGGTCGACGGCGCGCGCGATCTTCGCGCGGCGCGCCTCGTCGTCGAGCCCCCCGTCGTCCAGCCCCCCGTCGTCCAGGCCCGTGACGAGCGCCTGCATGCCGAGCGCCGTGATCGCAAGCTCGAAGTCGTCCGGCACGTCGGCGCCCGAGCGTCCGGGCTCGGTGGCCGCGATCCAGGAGCCGTCGTCCTGCTGGCTCGCGAGGAGCACGTCGAGGGCGTCGGCGTGGAGCGCGCGCGCGCGACGGCGCGTGCCGCCCTCGCCGCCGAGGTCCCCGGCCTCGTAGCGGAAGGGCGCGAGCGCGCGACCCAGCTCGGGCACCGTCTCGCCGAGCGGCCAGCCGAGCTGCGCCTCGCGGCCGACCTCCCAGCCCGGGCTCGTGAGGGCGGCGGCCGCCTTCCACGCCCAGCGCGACGCCTCGTGCTCGTCGACGAGGCGGTGGAGCAGCTCGCCGGCGCCGTCCCGGTCGCCCGCCGCGCTGCGCGCCATGCCGAGCACGTAGAGCGCCTCGGGCAGACGCTCGTGCGCGCCGTCCGCTGCGGCGACGAAGTCCTCGAGCGTCGCACGGCCCGCGTCCTCGTCGCCCGTGACGAGCCGCAGCCCGGCCTCGTCGAGGGCGAGGTCCTC
>JAUIDW010000192.1 GCA_030428395.1 bacterium
GGCGCGCGGGCTGGCCTCCCCGTGCTCGCCGGCGCGTTCCACGGGGCGCACGGTGCCCGCCGCGGCCGGCGGCATCAAGCCGGACGGCGCCCCGCCGGTTGTCCGCCGCGCGCTCGCCGCCGAAGATCCGCCGCATGCGCCGCGCGCTCGTCGTCGCCTACGTCGTCCTGCTGGCCGCCTCCCAGGCGTGGCTCGCCCTGCGCCCGGAGCGCGCGCCGGAGCCGGGGCACGCGGTCGAGCTGCCGGTCTGCGACGACGACGGCCCGCGGGACGCCGGCCGCATGCGCGTCGCCCTCCACCGCGGCGGTCCGGAGCCCGCGGACGGCGGGCCCCTGCCCGTGCTGCTGCTGCACGGCTCGCCGGGCCGCGGCGCGCACATGACGCGCCTCGGGGCCGCGCTGGCGGAGGAGGGGCGCCCCTGGGTCGCGCCGGACCTGCCCGGGTTCGGCGACAGCGAGCCGTGGGTGCCGAGCTACTCGATCCGGGCCCACGCGCACGCCGCGCTCGAGTTGCTGGACGCGCTGGGGCTCGAGCGCGCGCACGTCGTGGGGTGGTCGATGGGGGGCGGGGTGGCGCTGCACCTCGCCGAGCTCGCGCCGGAGCGCGTCGCGTCGGTCGCGCTGGTGGCCTCGATCGGCGTGCAGCGCGCGGAGGGCTCGGGCAGCTACGCCTTCGAGCACCTCAAGTACGCCTTCCTGTACGGGCTGGTCGTGGTCGCGCCGGAGCTCGTCCCGCACTTCGGGCTGCTCGGACCGCGCGCGCCGCGCCACGCCTTCGTGCGCAACTTCATGGACACCGACCAGCGCCCGCTCGAGGACCTGCTGCGCGGGCTCGAGCGACCCGCGCTGATCGTGCAGGGTCGCCAGGACTTCCTCGTGCCCGCCTGGTGCGCGGAGCGCAGCCACGAGCTCGCGCCGGAGAGCGAGCTGGTGATGTTCGACGGCACGCACTTCCTGGTGTGGGACGGGCGCGGCGGCGGGCTGACCGAGACGCTCGCGGCGCTCTCGCCGTTCCTCGCGCGCGCCGACGAGCCCGGGAGCGAGCCGCGCCGCGGCCGGCGGGACACGAGCTCGCGCGTGGACGCCGCGGGCTCGCCGCCGGGCTGGCCGCTCGAGCCCTTCGAGCTGCCGCGCCGCACCGCCTGGGGGTGGAGCTTCGCCGCGCTCGCCCTGCTGGCGGCGCTGGCTCCGATCGAGGCGGTGGCCCTCGGCGGGACGGCCCTCGCGCGCCTGCAGGTCGACGCCGGGGTGGCCGCGCTCGCGTGCCTGTTCGGCGCGGCCGTGCGCGCCGCCGTGCGAGGGCGCCGCGTTGGGCGCGGGGGCCGCGGCTGGCGGCTCGTCCTGGCGCCGGTCGGCACCGCCCTCGCCCTGGTCCCGGCGGCGGCCCTGGCCGGTCCGCTGTCGGCCGCGCTGGCGCCGCGCCTCGGGGTCTTCGGGGCGGACCTCGCGTGCCTGGCGCTGCTCGTGGGGGGGGCGCGCGGGCTCCGCGCCCTGCGCCGCCGCCGCCGCGCACGAGTTCGGTAGCGGCCCTGCGAATTCGCTTGCAAGGTCGCCGGGGCGGACTATCCCGGGGAGTCGTGCCGTCTCCGGTCCGTACCCTCGACCGCGCCCAGCTGCGCGACCACCTGCGCCGCCACGAGTTCGCGTCGAGCCCGGGCGGCGGCGAGCGGTACGGCGTGGAGGTCGAGCTGTTCCCCCTGCGCTGGGTCGACGCCGGCCCGCTGCCGCGGGTCGTCCCGCTGCGCCCGCGCACGGTCGGCGAGGTCGCCTCGGCCGACCTGGTGGCGCAGTTCGCGGCGGCCTCGGGGATCGGCGTGGTCACGCCCGAGGGCGCCGTCCAGCCCGGGCAGCCGGGCGTGGGCCGCTTCACCTTCGAGCCGGGCGGGCAGATCGAGTACAGCTCGGCGCCACACGAGTCGCCCGAGCGCGCCTACGCCGAGGCCGTGGCGGTGCTCGACGCCCTGGCGGCGAACTTCGCGACGCAGGGCGTGGACGTGGTGACGCTGGGCTGCAACCCGTGGAACGGCGTCGACGAGATCGGCCTGCAGCTGTCCGCGCCGCGCTACACCTGCATGGACGCCGTGTTCGCGTCGATCGGCGACGCCGGCCGCCGCATGATGCGCCAGACTGCCACGATCCACGTCAACGTGGACGCGGGCTCGCCGGTGCGCGCGGCCCTGCGCTGGCAGGCGGCCCAGGTGCTGGCGCCCCTGGCGCTGGCGACGTTCGCCTCGTCGCCGCTGCTCGAGGGGCTGGGCACGCGCCACCGCAGCTACCGCGGCGCGATCTGGGACCAGGTCGACCCGTCGCGCTGCGGCTTCCCGCGCGCGTTCCTCGACGACCCCGAGGGCGACCCGCTCGAGCAGTACCTCGAGTTCGCGCTGCAGGCCCGCGTGCTGCTCGTGCGCGACCCGCGGGGCTGGATTCCGATGACCACGCCGGTGACGTTCGACGAGTGGATGCGGGCCGGCTACGGCGGGCTCTTCCCCGACCTCGAGGACTGGGCCTACCACCTGACGACGCTGTTCCCGGAGGTGCGCCCCAAGGGCTTCCTCGAGCTGCGCTCGGCGGACAGCCAGCCGCGGGCGTTCTGGTCGGTGCCGCTGACCTGGTGGACCGCGCTGCTGGGCGACGACACCGCGCTGTCGCGCGTGCTCGACCGGCTGATGCCCACCGCCGGGAGCCTGCGCCAGCGCTGGCGCCGCGCGGCGCAGGAGGGGCTGTCCGACCCGGAGCTCGCCGGCGACGCGAAGTTCCTGTTCGGCGTGGCCGCGGACGGGATCGGGGCGCTGTCGACCGGCGCCCTGTCGCCGGAGATGAAGCGGGCCTTCGTGGTGTTCGCCGAGCGCTTCGCGCTGCGCGGGCGCTCGCCCGCCGACGAGGTGCTCGAGACCTTCCTGGAGCGCGGCAACCTCGACCGCGCGGCCTGGCGCGGCCTGCACGACGCCTGGGCCGCCGAGGTGGGGCTGGGCGCGCCCACGGCCTGACCCCGTCGCGGCCTCAGGGCCGGTCGGCGTCGAGCAGCGCGCGCTGGCGGCTGGCCTCCTCGGCCAGGCCGCGCTTCTCGAGCACCTGGACGAGCGCCGCGCGCGCCTGCCGGTAGCCCGGGTCCAGCTCCACGGCGCGCCGCAGGTGCACCAGCGCCCGCGCGGGGTCGCCCAGCTTGTCGTAGCTGGTCCCGACGTTGAGGTGCGCGACGGCGCTCTCCCAGCCCAGCGCGAAGAAGCGCTCGATCGCCGCGATGGACTCCTCGTAGCGCTGCACGTTGTTCAGGTTGAAGGCCAGCTCGAGCAGCGCGTACGCGTGCCGCGGGTTGTCCGCGAGGATGCGCTCGAGCAGCTCGACCGCGCGCTCGTGGTCGTGCAGCTCGTGCCCGAAGTGGATGGCGACGTTGAGGTCGAGCACCTCCTGCGAGCCGTCGTGGGGGTCGCGCAGGCCCTCGGCCTCCAGCGGGCTGGGCCAGTCGTCGCCGGCGCGCACCGCGTCGCTGGCGGTGTAGCCCAGGGCGCGCACGCCCTCGAGCAGGTCCGCGTCCACCGGCGTCGACTCGTCGGCGGGCAGCGGCGTCGCCGCGAGCACCCCCGCGATCGCGCCGCGGTACGCGCCCACCAGCGCCTCGCCGGCGTCGTCGACGGCGCGCTCCTGCTCCTCGGTCGCGTCGTCGGGTCCGTACAGGCGCGGGCGCGGGCCGGCGACGTACTTGCCGCGCGCGTCCGCCCAGCCGGCCAGCGGACCCCAGCCGTAGTGGTAGTAGCCGTAGAAGCTCTCGAAGTAGACCCCCCGGTCCGCGGGCGGCGGTCCGTCGCGGAGGCTGAGGCCGTCGACGTCGCCCGCGGGCAGGCCGAGGACGTCGAGCAGCGTCGGGTACAGGTCGACCACGCTGACCGTCGCGGTCGAGCGCTCGCCGGCGCGGTGCCCGCCGGGGAAGCGCACCAGCATGGGGACACGCACGGTCGTCTCGAAGCAGAGCGCGCCGTGCGTGGCCTCGTCGTGCTCCTCGAGGCCCTCGCCGTGGTCGCCGACCACGACGACGCAGGTCCGGTCGAGCACGCCGCGCTCGCGCAGGTCGTCCAGCAGGCGCCCGACCGCGTGGTCGGCGGCGGCCACCTCGCCGAGGTAGGAGTCCAGGCCCGCCTGCAGGTAGAAGCGCGAGTCGGGCTCGTACGGGTTGTGCGGGTCGAACAGGTGCACCCACAGCAGGAACGGGCGGCGCCGGTTCCAGCCGTCCTCGAGCCACGCGAGCGCCTCGTCGACCACCTCCGCGGCCGGGCGCTCGGGGAAGTGGGGCCCCGCGTCGCTCTGCGGCCGCAGCGGGGCGCCGTACGTCTCGAACCCCTGGGCCAGCCCGAAGTTGCGGTCCAGGACGGCCGCGGCCACGAACGCCGCGGTCTCGTACCCCGCGTCGCGGGCGCGCTCGGCGAGCGTCGTGGCCGACTCCGGTAGCGCCTGGGTGCCGTTCAGCCGGACGCCGTGTCGCGGCGGGTACAGGCCCGTGAGCATGGACGAGTGCGCCGGCAGGGTGATCGGCGCCACGGTGCGGGCGCGCTCGAACACGACCGACTCCGCGGCCAGCGCGTCGAGGACCGGCGTGACCCGCTCCGGGCCGCCGGAGAAGCCCACCGCGTCCGCGCGCGTCGTGTCCAGGGTCACGATCAGGACGCAGGGCGCGTCGGAGGAGCCGCAGCCCGCGAGCAGTGCGGCGGCGGCGAGCAGGCCGGCGAGGGAGAGCGAGCGTCGCGTGCGCATCGGGGTCGAGGGACGGGCGGGGGCGCGGCGGATTCCCGCGGGCGGGCGCCGGGGCGGACGGGGTGGGATCGTCGAGACGTGGGCGCGGCGGGGTCGCCGGGATGTTACGAACCGCGCGCGCGGGCCGCGCCTTCCGGGGGGAAAAGGCGCGGGCCGGGGTGGAACGGCGGAGGCCGCGGGCTAGGGTCGGGGCGTGGCCACCGCGGGCGAAGGAACCCGACGGCGTGCGCAGCACGCAGCGTCCGCGGCGGACGCCGAGGACGGAAACGGCGACCTCCGCGACTCCCCGGGCGCCTCTCCGGCCGACCCGCGGGCGCCGTCGGGGACGCGCCGGGAGAGCGACGCGGGTCGTCCCGGCGTCGCGGATCCCTCCGGCGGGAGCATCCGCATCGACGTGCGGGTGTCCGCGCGCGCGGACCGCGAGGAGCTCGAAGACCTGGCCGCCGGCCTGCGCCGGACGCCCCGCGAGATCCCGGCCAAGTACTTCTACGACGAGCTCGGCTCGCAGCTCTTCGAGCGCATCACCGAGCTGCCCGAGTACTACCCCTTCCGCCTCGAGCGCTCGCTGCTGGCCGAGTGCTCCGACGAGATCGTCGCGGCGACGCGCCCCGACGTGCTGGTCGAGATCGGCTCGGGGGCCTCGACGAAGACGCGCTTCCTGCTGGACGCCATGCGGCGCGCCGGCCTGCTGCGCCGCTACGTGCCGGTCGACATCAGCAGCGAGATCCTCGAGCGGGTCGCCGCCGAGCTCGTGGCCGAGTACCCCGGCCTCGAGGTCCGCGGCCTGATCGAGGACTTCGTGCGCGAGCCGGGCGGCTTCCCCGACGGCGGCCGCCGCCTGATCGCGTTCCTCGGCGGGACGATCGGCAACTTCCGCGAGGAGGAGGCCGTCGCCTTCCTGCGGGGCGTCGCGGCGGAGATGGGCCCCGACGACCGCCTGCTGCTCGGGACGGATCTGATCAAGGACGTGCGCGTCCTCGAGGCCGCGTACAACGACTCGGCGGGCGTCACCGCGGAGTTCAACCGGAACATGCTGCGCGTCGTCAACGCGCGCGCCGGCGGCGACTTCGACCCCGAGCGCTTCCGGCACCGCGCCTTCTACGACGTCGAGCGGCACCGCATCGAGATGCGCCTGGTGTCCCTCGCGGACCAGACCGTGCGCCTGGAGCGGCTGCCGCTCGAGCTCGAGCTGCGCGAGGGCGAGGAGCTGCGCACCGAGTTCAGCACCAAGTACGACCGCGCGCTCGTCGCGGACCTGCTGTCGCGGGCGGGCCTCGAGCTCGAGGCCTGGATGCCCGACCCCGAGGGGCTCTTCGCCCTCAGCCTCGCGCGCCGCGTCGGCGCAGCGCCCGGCGCCTAGCCGCCCCCCGCCGCGACGCCGGCGGGCTCCACCCTGCGCGACGCGCGAGCGACCCGCCGCGGAACGCGTGCGTCCGGTCGTCCCGGCGAAGCCGCCCGGAGCCTCGCCCAGCGAGCGGCGCGCCCCCGCCGGCCGGGGGCACCAGCGGTCCTCCCGGGCGCCTTCCGCGGGCCCGGCGGGGTGGGGGAGCGGGGCCGCGGAGGGCGGCGTGGGGAGGTGCCGACCGCCGTGCGCGGGCGCGCGGAGGCGGCCTTTCCGGGGGGCGGCCGGAAAGCCTTTCCGCACCGCCGGATGCGCTCGCGCTGGGCGCCGGGGATTCCCAAGTCGAAAGCGGATTCCTCCCCCCAAATCCCTGCCCCGGGCTATCGTTTCACGAGGTTCGGCGACCGCCAGGTCCGTCGAGCGGATGTTCCTAAGGGAGGGAACCTGAGGGGCCCGAGGCCCCTCCTACCCTCTGGAAACCGTTTGACGGCCCGAAAGGGCGGTCCTACCGTGTCAACAAAGGTTCTCTCCCCTTCACTTTCACTCTTCAGGAGAAAGTAGATGCTTCGTTCTTCGCTGATCGCGGCCAGCGCGGTTCTTCTGTGCGGTGCTGCCACCGCGCAGGAGTCCTCCCCGCTGAACTGGTCCGTGCACCAGGGCAAGCCCAAGTTTGGTGGCACGTACCACCTGATGACCGGCAAGTGGACCCGTCAGCCGGGCCAGCTCCTTCCCGACGTTTCCGAAGGCGCGCTGACCCGCGTCTACGACAACACCTGCCTGTGGACCGGCGCCGCCCCGAACACGATCACGTTCAACGGCTCCGAGGCCTGCGAGCAGATCTGGGACAACGGCCGCATCCCCGGTAGCGGTTCGGGTACCGCCGGCGCGACCGACGACAACCTCATCGAGGCCGTCACCTTCGGTCACCTGACCTTCGCCCCGGTGGGCACGGTCGACGTGACGATCAACTTCTACGACGCCCTCGGCGGCAACTGCGCCGGCTTCGCGTCCCCGAACCCGCCGGCCCCCGTGGCCCAGGGCAGCCTGCTGCTGAACTCCGCCAACGGCACCACCCTTCCGGGTGACCCGACCGGCGGCGGCACGGCCTGGTTCCTGACCATCGACCTCGCGGGCGGCGGCGAGTTCTGCCTCCTCTCCGAGGGCGACGGCACGGCCGGTAGCGGCTCCGACACCTTCAACTGGAGCTACACCCACAACAACCCGACGACGGTCGTCGCCGGCGCCGGTGGTCTCATCATCGCGGCCGAGCCCTTCCGCGGCGCGTTCGGTGCTTGCACCTACTCGATCGCCTGCGGCAGCGACCCGATCGTGGGCGCCTGCGGCACGGGCCTGAACCAGTTCGACGGCTTCTGGCAGAACGTGGACGGTGATCCGGCTGGCCCGACGGGCGCCACGAACACCTCCCTCATCTGCCCCTCGCCGCCGGCCGGCACCGGTACCGGTTGCTTCTTCTTCGGTGGCTGGCCGGGTAACCCGTGGTCGGGTTACTTCATGGCCCTGGACTCCGCTGGCCCCTGCGCCACGATTCCGGCCCCGGTCTTCTACTGCACCGGCAAGACGGGCTCGAACGGCTGCGTGCCGTTCCTCGTCACCGACGCGGGCACCGCTTCCGCCAGCGCGACGGGTCCGTGGAACATTCGCTCGAACGACATGAACGACGCGGAAGCCGGCTTCATGATCTACTCGTTCAAGAAAGCCAACCTGAACTTCCAGGGCGGCAAGCTCTGCGTCAAGGCGCCGTTCACGCGTACCCCGATCGCGAAGACCAAGCAGGTCGCGTGCATCGGCGGTGGCTGCACCACGACGTCCTGCCGTCAGCTGCGTCGTAACTTCAACGCGGCGGTCCAGGGCGGCGGCGACCCGCTGCTGACCGCGGGCCAGATCGTGCGCGCCCAGATGCGTCAGCGCGACCCGACCGAGCCGGCCGGCTTCGGCAGCAACCTGTCCGACGGCGTCTCCTTCACGATCGCTCCGTGATCTGAGTTGACACCGGACTGAATCACTCCCCGCGGGGGTGGCGCTTCGCGCGCCACCCCCGCGGGTCTTTTCTGGGCCGGGTCCGGACGCCGTTGCGGGGGCGGGGACCCTGCCCGGCTCGCTTCCCCGAACGCGCGGCACCCGGCGGTCGCCCGGTGCGTTCCAGGGTGGAGGCCGGCGGGGCCGGGGCGCTCCGCGGTCCACCCGGCCCTCCCTCGACTCCGCCGCGTCTTCCCCCGTCCTGGCCGCCGTCCTCGAGAGGCTCCCTCCGCGCGACCCCTCCGTCCGACCGGCCCGTGCGCGCTGGCCTTCTCCACTCCCTCCCGGACCGTCCAGGCGGTCCGGGCTGCCGGCGCGACACCGGCCCCGCCGTCGTCCTGGCGCGTTCGGCCGGCGGGACGACCGCCGTCGAGGCCGTCCGCCTGCGGCCGGACCTGGTCGAGGGCTTCGTCCCGATCCGACCTGACTGGGTTCCGTGTGGAACCGTCGCGAAGGCACCGGCTGGGGGCCCTGGCCGGGTCCTCGCGGGGCCGCCCCGGGGGAGGTGCGCCCGCCCGGACCGGTCCGGGCGGGGAATGAGGGCCGTCGGCGAGCGACCGACCGCCCGAAGCGCTTTCGCTCGAAGGGGTTTCGACGGGGACAGAGGCCGCCGTCCACACGGAACCCAGTCAGGTCGGTCCTGATCGAGCCGCCGCACGTCTCCGACTTCCCCGCCTTCGCCGGCAGGTTCCTCCTCGGCGTCGTGTCCGGCAACACGCACCTGCTGATGCAGGACGACGACGGCCACGACGTCGCCGGGTTCGTGCTGGACTGGCTGGAGGCGAACGGCGGTCGAGGCCGCGCTCGTAGCGCTCAGCGGCGCGCGCGCGCGGCGGCGGCCATCCGGCAGGCCTGCTGGACGTGCTCGGGCGGGGCGTCGGTGTCGACGCTGCAGGCGCGCTCGTAGAGCGCGGCGGCCGCGCCGGGGTCGCCCAGCTGCTCGCGCACGATGCCGAGCGACCAGAGCGCGTAGAAGTAGTCGGGGTCGACCTCGAGCGCGCGCTCGAGGGGCGCGACGGCCTCGGCGTAGCGGCCGACCTGCACGTGGCAGCGCGCGACGTCGTACCAGACCTTGCGGTCGTGGGGGGCGGCGGCGGCGACGCGCTCGGCGCGGGCCAGGGCCTCGTCCACGCGCCCCTCGGCCAGGTCGAGGTCGACCAGCCGGCTCTCGGCGGTGAAGTCGGCGGGGTCCAGGGCGGCGGCGCGCTCGAGGGCGCCGCGCGCCTCGGCCGGACGGCCGACGGCGCGCAGCGAGGTGCCCAGCTCGCGCTGGGCCACGGCGCTGCCCGGGCGCAGCTCGACGGCGCGCGACAGCTCGCGCACCGCCGCGGCGTGGTCGCCGTCGCGCGCGGCGGCGTAGCCGAGCAGGAACCGGCCGCCCGCCGCGGACGAGGCCACGTTCGAGGGCGTGCCGAGCACGCAGGCGGCGATCCCCACGAGCCCCGCGGCGGCGGCCGCGAGCCCGCGCGGGTCGCGCGCGCGCAGGCGATCGCGGGTCCAGAGGCAGGCGTGCGCCGCGAAGACGAGCAGCACCGGCACGACGGGCACGCGGAAGCGCGCGTTCACGAAGAACGCGACCACCACGAGCGAGTACACGCCGACGAAGCTCCACAGGGGGAACGTGCGACGCCACGCGCCCCGGGCCAGGAAGATGCC
>JAUIDW010000193.1 GCA_030428395.1 bacterium
GCAGCCCGAGCACGTTCTGGGCGAGCTCCTCCACGTGCGGCCCGTGGGAGCCCGGCGCGGAGGCGCGGATCAGGTCCACGACCGCGCGCGGTCCGCCGCCCCGGGCCAGGGCGGGGTCGCCCAGGCCGAGCACGCGTCCCAGCCCCTTCGACAGCCAGCGCAGCGGCAGCGAGAGCGGGAGGAAGAGCCCCTTGCAGAAGGCGATGCCCGGCGCCGTGTAGCCGACCAGCGCGTGCGGGCGCCGGCGGTGCAGGTCCTTGGGCAGCAGCTCGCCGAAGAAGAAGAAGAGCGGCGTCAGCAGCAGCGCCGTGGCCAGCGCGCGCGCGGTGCCGTCCAGCCCCAGGCTCGCCAGCAGGTCCTGGCCGAAGGCGGCGCCGAGCTCGTTGGCCAGGTTGTTGCCGATCAGGATCGTGGCGAGCAGCCCCGCCTCGTCGCGCAGCAGCCGCTGGACGATGCGGGCGGAGCGGACCCCGCGCGCCGCGTCGCTGTCGACGCGCCAGCGCCCGAGCGAGTACAGCCCGGTCTCGCCCCCCGAGAACACCGCGGAGGCGAACAGCGCGGCCACCAGGCCCAGGCCGAGGAGCGCGAGCGTCACGGGGCGACCTCCCCGCGCGCGTCGCCGGTGCGCTCGACGCGCACGTCGACGGCCGCCACGCGCCGGCCGCTGACCTGGCGCACGACGAACTCGAGCCCGCCGGAGTGGACGCGGTCGCCGGTGCGCGGGACGTGCCCCAGCAGGGCCGCGACGAACCCGGCGACGGTCTCGAACTCGGTCGGGACCACGCGGCGCCCGAACTGCTCGTTCCAGTCGCGGATCGACAGGCTGCCCGAGACGCGGAAGACGCCGCCGCCGAGGTCGCGCACGGTCTCCTCGGGCTCCTCGCCCTCGACCCGCAGGTCGCCGACGACCTCCTCCAGCACGTCCTCGAGCGTGACGATGCCGGCCGTGCCCCCCCACTCGTCCACCACCACGGCGAGGACGGTGTGGCGGTCGCGCAGGACGTGCAGCGCGGACAGCGCGGTCGCCACCTCCGGCACGAAGCTCACGGGCTGGAGCTGCTCGTCGAGCGGGCGGTCGGGGTGCGCCAGCAGCTCGCGGGTGCGCACGCGCCCGACCACGGTGTCGGGGCCGCCGTCGACGACCACGAGCCAGCCGAGCTTGCGCGCGACCGCCTCCGCCCGCACCGCGGCGTGGGACTCGGGGCCCTCCGCGCGGTCCAGGAACAGCACGTCGACCCGCGGGGTCATGATCTCGCGCACGCGCAGGTCGTCCAGCTCGGCCACGCCGGCGAGCAGCTCGGCCTCGGTGAGCAGCAGGTCGCCGCGCCGGGCGCTGGCCTTGAGCACGTGCTCGAGCTGCTCCTGGTCCACCCCGGACTCGCGCTGGGCCGAGCGGCCGAGGGCGCGGTAGGTGAGCTCCAGCAGCGCCTCGACCGCGCGCCGCACCGGCCCGATCGCCGGCACCAGGACCGCGAGCGGCACCGCCGCCGCGCGCGCGATCGGCACCGCGGCGCGCAGCGCGACGGTCTTCGGCAGGACCTCACCGAACACGAGCACGGCCGCGAGGGGCACGAGCAGCCCGAGGACCACGGACTCGACGCCCCGCTCCTCGCCGCCGTGCTGCGTGGCGAACGAGAAGAACAGCAGGTTCACGACCAGGTTGCCGAGCAGGATGGTCGTCAGCAGCGAGCGCGGCTGGGCGAGCAGGCGGCGCACCAGCGGCCCGGCGCGCTCGCGACCGCGCGGCCCCAGCGTGAAGAGCGCCGTCTCGGAGGCGCTGAAGACGGCCGACAGGGCCACCAGCGCGGCGAGCATCACCCAGTCGAGCCCGGGCTCGAGGCCCTCGGGCAACCAGGTCGCGCGCGGGGCGGGCGCGCTCACCGGGCGCGCTCCCCGCCGGGGCCGCCGTCGACCGGGAAGCGCAGCTCGGCGCGGAAGCCCTGGCCGGGCGCGCTGTCGAGGCGGACGCTCCCGCCGTGGGCGGCCAGCACGTTGTGCACGAGCGCCAGGCCCAGCCCGGTGCCCTTGCCGACGTCCTTGGTCGTGTAGAAGAGGTCCGCGACGCGCGCGAGCACGTCCGCGGGGACGCCCGGGCCGTCGTCGGCCACGACGACGACCTGCTCGTCGCCCGCGTCCCGCAGGGTGACCTCGACGCGCCCGCCGCGGCCGCGCTCCTCGAGCGCGTCCAGCGCGTTCACGAGCAGGTTCAGCACCGCCTGGGCGATCTCGTGGGCCGAGCCGCGCACCGGGGGCAGGGCGCGCAGCGCGCGCTCCTCCTCCTCGCCGCCCTCGGCGAAGACGAGCGCGACGCCCAGCCGCCCGGCGCGGTGGCGCACCAGGGCCACGGCGTCGGCGAGCGGGTCGAAGAGCTGCAGCGGCACGACCTCGGCCTCGCGCGGCGTGAAGCGCAGCAGCTGCCCCACCGTGGTCTGGATGCGCGCGAGCCCCGTGCTGAGCAGGTCCAGGTACACGGCCCGGCGCTCGTCGGAGAGGCGGCCCGAGGCCAGGCTCTCGACGGCGTTCTGCAGGCCGCCGAGGGGGTTGTTGATCTCGTGCGCGATGCCGGCGGCCAGCTCGCCCATGGCCGCCAGCCGCTGCTGCGTGATGGCCGCCGCCTCCGCCTGCAGCGCCTTCTCCGTCGCCGCGCGGACGTCGGCCTCGAGGCGCTCGTTGTAGCCCTGCACGTACGACGTCATGCCGTTGAACGTGCGCATCAGGTCGGCCAGCTCGTCGCTGCGCGGCGGGGCCTCGACGCGCGTCTCGAGGTCGCCCGCGGCGATGCGCCGGGCGGCGGCGGCCAGGGCCTCGACGGGGCGCAGCACCAGCCGGCGGATGGCCGAGAAGGTCACCGCCGTCAGCAGCAGGGTCGACGCGCCGAAGGCGATCAGGAAGAGGCGCACCACGCCGCGCTGCTCGCGGGGCCGCGGCCGGTACCAGCAGCCCCCCCAGGTGCCGTTCGCCTGGCGGATCGGCACGGCCCGGCCGCCCTCGACGTCCTCCTGGACGCCCCCGGTCTCCACGGCGCGCGCGATGGAGCGCAGCACGGCCTGCTCGTCGAGCGCGGGCGAGCGGCCCGCCAGCCCGACCGGGTTCAGTCGCACGCCGCGGGGCGCGACCGAGCCGTCCGTGGCCACCCAGTAGTTGTCGTCGAGGATGACCGCGTCGGCGAACTGGCTCCACGTCGGCCACTGCAGGATGCTGGCGACGTTCAGGCGGCGGTCCGACTGCACGGTGCTGCGCAGCGTGTAGACCAGGGCGTCGGAGCGCTCGCGCTCGAGGCGCTCGCCCTCGTGCTGCAGGAGCGTGCTGAGGAACGCGGTGCCCGCCGCCAGCACGCCCAGGTTGATCGCCACGAGCAGCAGCAGCACGCGCAGCGGCAGCGTCAGCTTCACGGCGCCTCCGCCGGGGCGGCCGGCGTCCGGGAGGGCCGCCGCCGGGGTGGCGGGGCGGTGCGGGCGTGGCGGGGTGCGGTCACTGCGAACCGAGCTGGCCCATGATCTGCAGCAGCGGCAGGAACAGGGCGACGACGATGAAGCCGACGACGCCGGCCATCACGATGAGCAGCGCCGGCTCGAGCACCTTGAAGAGCGCGTCGATGCGGCGGTCCACCTGGACGTCGTAGGCGTCGGCGACCTTGAGCAGCATGCGCTCGAGCTCGCCGGTCTCCTCGCCCACGTCGACCATGTTCACCACGAGGTCGTCGAAGACGCCGCTCTCCCCCATCGGGCGGGCGATGCCCTCGCCCTCGCGGACGGTGCGGCGGATGGCCTCGACGCCCTCGACCAGGACGGCGTTCGAGGTCGTGTCCCGGACGATCGAGAGGGCGTCCAGGTGCGGCACGCCGGACTCGATCAGGGTGCCGAAGGTCCGGGCGAAGCGGGCGATCAGCGCGCGCGAGAGCACCGAGCCCAGGTAGGGCACGCGCAGCGCCAGGGCGTGCATCGAGCGGCGGTACCCGCCGCCGCGCCGCATCAGGTAGCCGTGCAGCAGGAACAGCAGCACCGGCGTGCCGAACACGACGTACCAGTAGTCGACCGAGAAACGGCTGAAGTCGAGCAGGACCTGGGTGACGGTCGGCAGCTCGGTGCCGAACGACTCGAAGATGTCCTCGAAGCGCGGGATGATCCAGACGATCACGACCGACACGACCACGACCGCGACGAACAGCACCACGACCGGGTAGATCATCGCGCCGCGGGTCTTGGCGCGGATCTCGGCCGCCTTCTCGCGGAACTGGGCCAGGCGGTCGAGGATGCGGTCGAGCACGCCGCCCGCCTCGCCCGCGCGGACCATCGAGGAGTACAGCGCGTCGAACGTGCGCTCGTGCTTGGCCAGGGCCTCGGACAGCGACGTGCCGCCCGAAACGTCCTCGACGAGCTCCTGGAGGATGCCCTTGAACGGCCCGGGGCGGGTCTGGCCCTCCAGGATCGTCAGGGCCTTGACGATCGGGATCCCCGCGCCGGTCAGCGTCGAGAGCTGGGTGGTGAACTCCGTGACGACCTGCTCGGGGACGCGCCCGCCGCGCCGGCGGGCGCGCGCCGGCCCCGGGGCTGCGGCGGCCTCGGGACGCGCGACGGGGGCGCGGCGTTGGATGCGCTTGGCCATGGGGCGTGCAGGCTAGCCGATCGCGCGGGCGCCTACACCTCCTGCCCCATCGTCTCGCGCAGCACTTCCTCGATGGTCGTCCGCCCCTCGGTCACGGCCCGCAGCCCGCTCTCGCGCAGGGTCGTCATCCCCGCGGCCAGCGCGTGCTGGCGCAGCTCCATGGTCGACGCCCCGGCCAGCACGGCCCGGCGCGTCGCGTCGTCCATGCGCATCACCTCGAACAGCGCGGTGCGGCCGCGGTAGCCGGTGTGGTGGCACTCCTCGCAGCCCTCGCCGTAGTGGAACGTGCTGCCGCGCACCTTCTCCCCGTCCGGCCCCAGCTCGCGCAGCAGGTCCTCGTCGGGCTCGTAGGACCGGCGGCAGCTCGCGCAGATCGTCCGGACCAGGCGCTGGCCGATGATCGCCTCGAGGGTGGCCGTGATGAGGAACGGCTCGACCCCCACGTCGATCAGGCGCGTGACGGCGCTGGGCGCGTCGTTGGTGTGCAGCGTGGAGAAGACCGTGTGGCCGGTCAGCGAGGCCTCGACCGCCACCGAGGCCGTGTCCGCGTCGCGGATCTCGCCGATCAGGATCTTGTCGGGGTCCTGGCGCAGGACCGTGCGCAGCACGGTCGCGTAGGTCACGCCGATGTCCTCGTTCACCGCCACCTGGACGATGCCGTCGATGTCGTACTCGACGGGGTCCTCGACGGTGATGATCTTCACTCCGGGGTCGTTGGCCTCCGTCAGCATGGCGTACAGGGTCGTCGTCTTGCCCGACCCGGTCGGGCCGGTGACGAGCACGATCCCGTGCGGCAGCTGGGTCAGCGACCGCATGTCCTCCTCCTCCTCCCGCGAGGAGCCCAGGACGTGCAGGTCGAGGCTGACCGACGAGCGGTCCAGCACGCGCAGCACGCAGCCCTCCCCGGCGATGCCCGGGATCGTGGCCACGCGCAGGTCGACCGGGCGCCCCTCGATCGAGAGCTCGATGCGGCCGTCCTGGGGGACGCGCGTCTCGGCGATGTCGAGGTTCGACATGACCTTGATGCGCGAGACGAGCGGCACGGCCAGGTGCCGCGGCGGGCTCTCGATCTCGTACAGCGCGCCGTCGACGCGGTAGCGGATGCGGAACGAGTCGTCGAACGTCTCGAAGTGCACGTCGCTGGCGCGGTCCCGGATGGCGCGGTGCAGGATCGAGTTCAGCAGACGCACGACGGGGATGCTCTGCGCCGCCGCCTCGGCGTCGGAGCCCTGCGAGGCGCGCGCGGCCTCGTCGATGGCCTCGGCGATCGTCTCGGCCTCGCCGTAGCACTCGCGGACCATCCGGGCGATGGCCTCGGCGTCGGCGATCGCGCCGCGCACCTGCGCGCCCGTGGTGAAGGAGAGGTCCTCCAGGACGGCCGTGTTCAGCGGGTCGGAGATGGCCACGACCAGCTCCTCGCCCTCGACCCGCAGCGGCAGCACGCCGAACGTGTGGGCCGTGCTGGCGTCGACGCGCGCGAGGGCGTCCTCGGTCGGCCGCACCTGGTCCAGGTCGACCGTCTCCATCCCGGCCTGCTCGCCGAGCGCGGCGGCGACGTCGGCGGTGGTGCAGTGCCCCAGCTCGACCAGGATCTGCCCGATCAGCCCGCCCTGCTTGCGCTGGGCCGCCAGGGCCTCCTGGATCTGGCCCTCGCGGACCACGCCGCGCGCCTTGAGCACCTGGCCCAGCGTCCGGCGCCCCTCCGCCACTAGAGCCGCGCCTCCAGGTCCGCGCGGTCCTGCGCCGCGAACAGGGCCGTGTCGCGCGAGATGGCGCCCTGCCGCGCGAGGTCCAGCAGGTAGTCGTCCAGCGTGACCATCCCGAGGCGCTTCGACGTCTGAATGCTCGACTGGATCTTGTTCGTCTCGTTCTTGCGGATCAGGTTGCCGATGGCGGGCGTCATCAGCATCACCTCGAAGGCCGCCACGCGCCCCTCGCGGTCGTCGCGCGGCAGCAGCACCTGCGAGATCACGCCCTGGATCGACACGGACAGCTGGGCGCGGATCTGCTCCTGCTGGTGCGCGGGGAACGCGTCGATGATGCGGTTGACGGTGCGCGCGCTGCCGGTCGTGTGCAGCGTCCCGAACACCAGGTGGCCGGTCTCGGCCGCGGTGATCGCCGCGGAGATGGTCTCGAGATCGCGCATCTCGCCCAGCAGGATCACGTCGGGGTCCTGGCGCAGCACGCGCCGCATGGCCTCGACGAAGTCGGGGACGTCCGTGCCGATCTCGCGCTGGGTCACGATGCCGCGCTGGTGGCTGTGGTAGTACTCGATCGGGTCCTCGATCGTGACGATGTGGCGGTCGAGGTTGGCGTTGATCCAGTCGATCATCGTCGCCAGCGTCGTCGTCTTGCCGGACCCGGTCGGGCCGGTGACCAGCACGAGGCCGCGCGGCAGGCTCAGCAGCCGCCGGCACGACTCGGGCAGCCCGATCTGGTCGAACGTCAGCAGGTCGCGCGGGATCAGGCGCAGCACCGCCGTCAGCCGGCCGCGCTGGCGCATGACGTTCACGCGGAAGCGGTCGCCGGTCGCGTGGGCGACGCCGAAGTCGGTCGTGCCGACCTGCTCGAGCTCCTCCCAGTACTTGCCGTGGCAGATCTGGCGGCAGAGCGCCTCGGTGGACTCGTCCGTGAGGGGCTCTTCGACGAGCGCCACGAAGCGCGAGTTCACCCGCCCCAGCGGCGGGCGGCCCGGGTTCAGGTGCAGGTCCGAGGCCTGGCGCTCGATCGCCAGGCTCATGAGCTCGTTCGCGTCCAAAGGGTCTCCAGGGGCTGCGGGGGAATCGGGGAGCGGGCGTCAGGTCGCGACGGCGGGGTCCTCGTGGACCCGGGTTACGCGCAGGACCTCGGTCACGGAGGTGCGGCCGGCCAGGACCTTGCGCGCGCCGTCGGCGGACAGCGGGTGCAGCTTGCCGCTGGAGAGGGCCGCGGAGCGGATCGCCTCGAGGCTCTCGCCGCGGAACGTCATGTCCCGCAGGGTCTCGTCGAGCTCGAGCATCTCGAACAGCCCGAGCCGGCCGCGGTACCCGGTGCCCTCGCAGGCCCGGCAGCCGCGGCCGCGGAAGAAGGTCTTGCCCGCGTACAGCGCGGGGTCGAGCCCCAGGGTGCGCAGCTCGGCCTGCTCCGGCGCGTACTCCTCGCGGCACTCGGCGCACAGCCGCCGCACGAGGCGCTGCGCGAGCACGCCCTGGACGGAGGCGGACACGAGGAACGGCTTCACGCCCATGTCCTGCAGGCGCGTGATGGCGCTGACCGCGTCGTTCGTGTGCAGCGTCGAGAACACGAGGTGGCCGGTCAGCGCGGCCTGGATCGCGATCTCGGCGGTCTCCACGTCGCGGATCTCGCCCACCAGGATGATGTTCGGCGCCGCGCGCAGCATGGCCTTCAGCACGCGCGAGAACGTCAGGCCGACGCGCGGCTGCACCTGGACCTGGTTGAGGCCGCGGATGTGGTACTCGACCGGGTCCTCGGCCGTGATGATCTTGACGTCCGGCCGGTTCAGCGCGCCGAGGGCGGCGTACAGCGTCGTGGTCTTGCCGGAGCCCGTCGGCCCGGTGACGAGCACGATGCCGTTGGGCCGGCGGATCAGGCGCTCGAAGCGCCGGTTGTCCTCGTCCTCGAACCCGAGGTCGGTCAGCGTCAGCAGGTTCGCCGAGCGGTCGAGCAGGCGCAGCACCATCGACTCGCCGTGGTTGGTCGGGAGGATCGACGCGCGCACGTCCACGTCCCGGCCCTTCAGCTTCACGCCGATGCGCCCGTCCTGGGGCTTGCGCTTCTCGGCGATGTCCATGCTGGCCATGATCTTGAGCCGGCTGATCAGCGGCGCGTGCAGGTGCGCGGGGTGCTCGGCCGCGTCGCGCAGCACGCCGTCCACGCGGTAGCGGACGCGCAGCATGGACGGGCTCGGCTCGACGTGGATGTCGCTCGCGCGCGCCTCCAGGGCCTCCTGGAACATGCGCGTGACCAGCCGGATGATCGGGGCGTCGCCCTCGGCGTCGACCTCGTCCTCGGCCGCCATGCCGGAGGCCACGTCGGTCTCGGGCGCCGCGCCGTAGTGCTCGGCGAGCGCGGCCGCCAGGGCGGCGGGCGTCGCCAGCGCGCACACGACGTCCACGCCCAGCATGAACTGGAGCTGGTCGGCGACGATGCGCTTCAGCTGGTCGTCGATCGCGACGATCAGGCGGCCGCCCTGCTCCTTGATCGGCAGGATGCCCTGCTCGACGGCGAACTCGGACGGGACCCGGGCGATCACCTCGGGCGCGATGCGGCCCCGCGTCAGGTCGACGAAGGGCATCGACAGCTGCTTGGCGAGCACGCGCGCCAGCGTGGTCTGGTCGAGGTGGCCGAGCTGGACCAGGGCCTCGCCCAGGCGCAGGCCGCCGCCCCGCTGGAACACCAGCGCCTCGCGGACCTGGTCCTCGGTCACGGCGCCGGCCGCGACCAACATTTCACCGAGCATGCTGGCCAAGGGGTCTCGATCCGGGTGGGACGCCGGACGTCGTTCGGCGGGGCGTACGGTAGTCGGCGACGCCGCGACTGTTGCCCGACAATCGGCGGATTCGTCCGCCGGGAGCGCCGCGGTCCGACCCCGGCCGCCGCCCGGGAGCGCGCTCCTCCCGGTCCGACCGGGGACGCGCCGCCGATACGACGCGAGCCCCACCCCGGCGGACCGGGGACGCGCCGCCGATACGACGCGAGCCCCACCCCGGCGGACCGGGGTGGGGCTCGGGAGGTCCGGCGGTGCCGGGCTAGTTGCGCTTCACGCCCCCGCGCACGACGCCGGAGAAGGCGACGGTGAACTCGGGGTGCATGGGGTGGCCGGTCTTGATGATCATCTTGCCCTGGAACGAGCCGTCGACGCCCTCGGGGAAGCCCGTCAGGCTGAGCTCGATGTCCATGGCCTGGGCGCCCTCGACGGGCCGCACCGTCCACGTGAAGTAGTCGGCGTACTCGAAGTTCGCCTCGCGAAAGCCCTGCAGCTCGATGACGGGCTCGCCCAGCTCGAACTCGGGGTCGTTGGCCTCGACGGTCACGGTGCGCGAGGCGAGCTGCCCCGGGCGCAGGAGGCCGAACGAGAGGTACGCGGGCTGGAACGTGATCAGGCCCTTGACGTTGGCGTTGATCATCACCGTGGTCATGTAGGTCGGCGCCTCGCC
>JAUIDW010000194.1 GCA_030428395.1 bacterium
GCCCCGCCGCGCCGCCCGGGTCCGGGCTGGAGCTCGCCCCGCTCGCTCCGCGCGGACCGGCCCCGGCGCCCGCGGCGGACGAGCCCGTCGGCGACGCGCCCCCGGCGCCCCCCGCGCGCCCGGGGATCGAGTGGGAGCGCTGGCTGGGCGTGCGCGGCGCGGCCGTGCTGGGCGGCGTCGCGGCGGCGCTCGCGGCCGTGTTCTTCTTCCAGCACGCGGTGGCCGAGGGCTGGATCCGCTTCACGCCCGTCCTGCGCGTGGCCACGGGGCTCGCCTTCGGCGCCGGGCTGCTGGCCGCCGGGGAGGGCCTGCGCCGGCGCGCCGTGCGCGTGGTGCCCGAGGCGCTGTCCGGCGCGGGCGTGGTCGCGCTGTACGCCTCGCTGTGGGCGGCGCAGCAGCTCTACGGGCTCGTCGGCCCCGTCGTCGGGTTCGCGGGGATGGTCGCGGTCACCGCGCTGTGCGGGGTGCTCGCCGTGCGGCGCGCGTCCCCGCTGATCGCCACGCTCGGGCTGCTCGGCGGCTTCGCGACGCCGCTGCTCGTCGCCGCCGAGGACGCCGGCCCGGGGCGGCTGTTCCTGTACCTGTTCCTGCTCGACCTCGGCCTCCTCGCCGTCGCTCGCAGCCGGCGCTGGGCGTGGATCGGCGTCCTGGGCTGGGCCGGCACCGTCGCCTACCAGGTGCTCTGGATCCTGGGCCGCGGCGACGTGGAGCCCGGCGTGTCGCTGGTGGTCGTCGGCGTGTTCGGCCTGCTCTTCCTGTTCGCGCCGCTCGGCGCCGGGTTCGAGCGCACGCCCCTGGGCCGCGCCCTCTCCGCCGCGGGGCTGGCCGTGCCGCTGCTGTTCTCGGGACTGCTCCAGGCCGACTTCGGCGAGCACGTCCTCCCGGTCGCCGGCCTGCTCGTGGCGCTCGCCGCCGGCGCGTCCTGGATCGGGGCGCGGCAGGGTCCGTCCGCGCTGCCGCTCGCGGTCGCGCTGGGCTCGGCCGCGGTGCTGGCCGCCTGGGGTCTCGGCGGATCGCGCGGCGAGGCGGGCGCCTGGGAGCTCTGCGGCGCGGCCATCGCCGTCGCGCTGCCGACGGCGCTCGCGCACGAGCTCAACCGCCGGCGCGCGCTCGGGGCCGTCGAGGCGGCGGCCTTCGCGGCCCGCGGCGCGGCGCCGGCGCTGCTCGCCGGGCTGGTGGTCGCGCTCTCGGTCGACCAGGGGACTAGCTTCCTGCCGTGGGCCGCGGGGTTCGCGGCCCTGGGCGCGCTGACCTACCGGGCCTGGGGAGCCGCCGCGCGCGGCGCGGGCCCCGTGGCCGCGGCGGTCCTGGTCGGGCTCGGCTGGCGCCTGTTCGCGGTGGGGACGCTCGTCGCGCAGCCGGAACCGTCCGGCGAGGCGCGCGCGCACGCCGCGGTCGTCCTCGCGACCCTGGCGGTCCTGGCGCTCGCGGCCTGGCGCTGGCGCCCGGTCGAGGCCGCGCGCGCGGGCTGGCTGGCCCTCGCGGCCTTCGCGACCGTGCAGCTCGCCATGGGCCTCGCCCCGCGGCGGCTGTGGGTCGGCGAGCACGAGCTGCGCGCCCTGCTGGCCGTCGCGCTCGCCCTGCCGCTCGCCGCCGTCGCCGCGCGCCGCGGCGCGGCCTGGCTGGTGGGCCTCGGCGCGCTCGTCGCGACCTGGGCCCTGTGGGGGCTGCCCGCCGGGCAGCTCGCGTCGGCGTCGCGCGACGCGGGCCTGCTGGCGGCGCTGGGCGCGGTGGGCGCCGGCGCGTTCCTCGTCCTGCCGGTCCTGCTCCGCCCCGGTGCGCGCGCGGCCGTGTGGACGGCGGCGGCGACCCCGCTGCTCTGGGTCGGGGCGGCCGAGCACCAGCTCCGGCACGGGCTCGATCCGGCCTGGGAGGGGGTGCCGCAGCTCGCCGTCGGCGCGGTGGGGGTCCTGCTGGCCCTGCGCGCGGCCCGCGCGGGCGAGCGCGACGCGCGGCGCGCCGCCGAGACGGTCGCCGTGGTCCTGTCGGCCGTGGGCCTCGCGCGCGTCGTCGGACACCACGCGGACCTCGTGGCGCCGGCCCTCACCGGCGTGGGGCTCGTGGCCCTCTGGCGCCGCGATCCGCTGCCCGCGTGGAAGCTCGGCGCGGTGCTCGCGCTGCTCTACGCCGCCGGGGCCGTCTGCCTGCCGGCGCTGGTTCCCGGCTGGCTCGCCGCGCACGAGCGCGCCGTGCTGAACCCGCTGGGCTACGCCCACGCGCTCGCCCTGGCCTCCCTCGCGACGTCCGCCGCGCTGCTGGCCCCGCTCGAGGCGGCGCGGCGCACGGCGCTCGAGCGGCGCGCGCCCCTGCAGCGCCCGGCCTTCGCGGTCGTGGCCGCGGCCGGCGCGGTGGCCGGGTTCGCGGCGCTGAACGTCGCGGTGCTCGACGCGTTCGGGCGCGCGGACCGCATCGGGTACGGCCTGGCCCACGCGGAGGGCCGCGACCTGGCCCTGTCGATCGCCTGGGCCGTCTACGCCCTGGGGCTGCTCGGCGCGGGCACGGCCCGCCGCAGCGCCGCGCCGCGCTGGGCCAGCCTGGTCCTGCTGGTCGCCACCTTGCTGAAGGTGTTCCTGGTGGACCTGGGCGAGCTCGAGGGGCTCCTGCGCGTCGCCTCCCTGCTCGGGCTGGCCCTGGCGCTGCTGGCGGTCTCGCTGCTCTACCAGCGCTTCGTGTTCCGGCGCCCCGCGGCCGCCGGCTCCGCCGCGCCGGGCCCGCCGGCGTGACCGGCGGCGCGCGCCGGGTCGGCCAAATCGGCGGCCGCGGGCACCGGGAACGCGCGTCGGTCGCGGGCTAGGATGACCGCCCCGCTTCCCCGTCGGCCGGGCCCCCCGGGCGGGGTCCGCCGGCCCCACGCGTCCCCAGCGCCCGCGAGCCCTGCGCCATGTGCGGATTCATCGGCATCATCGGTCCGGAAGGCACGGACGTCGCCCTCGAGATCTACGAGGGGCTCCTGGCGGTCCAGCACCGCGGCCAGGACGCCGCCGGGATCACGACGTTCACCGAGTCGATCCACGTCAAGAAGGGGCTCGGCCTGGTCCGCGACGTGTTCAACGAGCGGAACATGGCGCGCCTGCGCGGGAACCTCGGCGTCGGGCACGTGCGCTACCCCACGGTCGGCTCGGGCACCGACGACGACGTGCAGCCCTTCGCGCTGACGTTCCCGGCCGGGGTCGCCATGGCGCACAACGGCAACGTCACGAACTTCCTCGAGCTGCGCGACGAGTTCCGCGCGGCGGGCATGCGGGTCAGCTCGAGCTGCGACCTGGAGGTCATCCTCTTCGTCTTCGCCCAGGCCCTGAACGAGCGCATCCCGCCCGACGGGCGCATCACCGTCGAGCACGTCTTCGAGGCCGTCGGGGAGGTCTTCGAGCGCGTCAAGGGCGCGTACTCGGTCGTCGCGGTCCTGCCCGACGTCGGGCTGGTCGCCTTCCGCGACCCCTACGGCATCAAGCCGATCTGCTTCGGCGAGCGCCGCGACGACGACGGCGGCGTGTCGTACGCCTGCGCCAGCGAGAGCGTGGTGCTGGACGTCACCGGGTACACGCGCACGCTCGACGTCGGCCCCGGCGAGGTCGTCGTCGTCACCCGCGCGGGCGAGGTGCTGCAGCGCAAGCTGGCGGACCGGCCGCACCGCCCGTGCATCTTCGAGCTCGTGTACTTCGCGCGGCCGGACTCGATGCTGGACGACATCTCCGTCTACAAGACGCGCTGCCGCTTCGGCGAGGCCCTAGCCGAGCAGTGGAAGGAGGAGGGCGCGCCCACGCCCGACACGGTCATCCCGATCCCGGACTCCTCGCGCGACGCCGCCTTCGCGATGGCCGCGGCCCTGGGGCTCCCGTACCGCGAGGGCCTGGTGAAGAACCGCTACATCGGACGGACGTTCATCATGCCGTCGAACGCGTCGCGCCAGAACAGCGTGCGGCGCAAGCTGAACACGATCCCGCTCGAGTTCGAGGGCAAGGACGTGCTGCTGGTGGACGACTCGATCGTGCGCGGCAACACCGCGCGGCGCATCGTGCAGATGGCGCGCGACGCGGGCGCGCGGCGCGTCTACCTGGCGGCCACGAGCCCGCCGCTGGTCGCCCCCTGCCCCTACGGCATCGACATGGCGACCAAGACCGACTTCGTCGCCGACGGCAAGAGCTGCGCGGAGATCGCCGCGGACCTGGGCGTCGACCACCTGATCTACCTGGACCGCGAGCGCATGAACGAGGCGGCGCGCGCGGGGAACCCGCGCGTCCAGGAGTTCTGCAACGCCTGCTTCACGGGCGAGTACCCGACCGGGGACGTCACGCGCGAGATGCTCGACCGCATCGAGGGCGAGCGCTGTGCCTCCGCGGACCGGGTCGCGACCACCATCTGACGCCGTGGAACGCTCCGCAGCGCCCGTCGCCCTGATCACGGGCGCCAGCTCCGGCATCGGCCGCGCCGCCGCGCGGGTGTTCGCCGACAAGGGCTACCGGCTCGTCCTGGCCAGCCGGAACGTCGCGGCCGCAGAGGCGGCCCTGGCCGAGGCGGGCGGGGGCGGCCTGGCCGTGCGCGCCGACGTCACCGACGAGGACCAGGTCGCCGGCGCCGTGCGGGCCGCGGTGGACGCCTACGGGCGGCTCGACGCCGCCTTCAACAACGCCGGGATCGAGGGCGCGTTCCGCCCCGCGGCCGAGCTCTCGCGCGCGGAGTTCGCCGAGGTGGTCGACGTCAACCTGACCGGCGTGTGGCTCTGCATGAAGCACGAGCTCGTGCAGATGCTGGCCCAGGGCGGGCGCGGCGCGATCGTCAACATGGCCTCGGTCAACGCGCTGAAGGGCGTGCCCGATTCCGCCGCCTACTGCGCGAGCAAGGCCGGCGTCCTGGGCCTGACGCGCGCCGCCGCCGTGGACTACGGCGCGACGGAGATCCGCATCAACGCCCTGGTCGCCGGCGCGTTCCGCACGCCGATGCTCGAGCGGGTGGGCGAGCACGTCGCGCCCGGCAAGGGGGCCGAGATGGCCGAGTCCTTCGCCGCGCGCATCCCCGCCGGCCGCCTGGGCGACCCGGCCGAGGCCGCGCGGGCCGCCGCCTGGCTGTGCTCGGAGGAGGCCTCTTACGTCCACGGCAGCTGCTTCGCCGTCGACGGCGGACTGTCCGCGATCTGAGGCCGACGCGCGCGCGGCGGACCCTCCGAGCGCGAACCGCGTCGGCGCCGACCCCTCCTCGCGCGGCGGGTCGGGGGTCCACCTGCCCGCGGGCATCGCGTAGCCTCTCCGCCCCGTGCGGATCCTGATCACCTCCCCCGTCTTCCCGCCCGACCTGGGAGGGCCCTCGGTGTACGTGCCCAGCGTCGGCGCGTACCTGGTCGAGCAGGGGCACGACGTGAAGGTCGTCGCGTTCTGCTCCGAGGACCGCCCGGAGGGCTACCCGTTCCCCGTCGTGGCGATCCCGCGCGGGCCGCTGCCGGTGCGGTACCTGAAGGCGTTCTTCCGCGTGTGGCGCGAGGCCCGCGGGTACGACGTGGTGTACGTGAACGAGCACCTCGCGCTGCTGCACGTGCTGGCCGCGCGGCTGGCGGGCAAGCCGGCGGTGATCCGGATGATGGTGGACGGCGCCTGGGAGATCTCGCACCGCAAGGGGTGGATCGACGGCGACGACATCGTCACGTTCGAGACGAAGGAGTACGGCTGGCAGGTGAAGCTGACGCGCTTCCTGCAGCGCCGCTGGTGGGCCTGGTGCAGCCGCATCGTCGCGGTGTCCGAGTTCCTGCGGCAGATCGCCGTGCAGCGCTACGGCGTCGACGGCGACAAGGTCGTGCGGGTGTTCAACGCCTACCACGGGCCGCGCGTGGACGACGTCGCGGCGACGCCGGAGGAGGCGCGGCGCGAGCTGGAGCTGGACCCGGGCAAGCGCTACCTGCTGACGATCTGCCGGCTGATGGTGTGGAAGGGCGTCGACGGGATCCTGCGCGCGCTGCGCGAGCTGCCCGAGGACGTCGAGCTGCTCGTCGCCGGGGACGGGCCGGAGGAGGAGGCGTGGAAGGCGCTCGCGCGCGAGCTGGGCCTCGAGGGGCGCGCGCACTTCCTGGGCAACGTGCCCTACGCCCGCATCCCGCTGCTGATCCGGGCCGCCGGGTGCTTCGTGCTGAACAGCGAGTACGAGGGCCTGAGCCACACGCTGCTCGAGGTCCAGGCGCTGGGGACCCCGATCGTGTGCACGGGGGTGTGCGGGAACCCCGAGGTCGTCGAGGACGGCGCGACGGGCCTGCTGGTGCCCCCCCGGGACCCCGGCGCCCTGGCCGAGGCCCTCCGCCGGGTGCTCGGGGACGCCGACCTGCGCGAGCGCTTCGTCCAGGCCGGGCTCGAGCGCTCGGTGCAGTTCACCCGCGAGGCGACGTTCCCCCTCGTCGAGGGGGTCCTGAAGACCGCGGCGGGGCGCTAGGAAGCCCCCTGGCGGACCTCGCGGACCGTCGCAACCCCCGACGAGGCGGGCGGATCGATCGGAATCCGGCTCGCGACACCCCGGGCGGGGCGGCCGATATAATCTTGACAGGCGGTCGTGTCGGCCCCCGCCCGACGACCGCTCTCTCTCTTCCCCCCCGGATCCGCACCGCGAGCGACGCACCATGAAGGTCCTCTTCATCAACGAGTACCTCCCGCAGGAGATGCTCGGAATCATGTGGCTCTCGAGAGCCATCAAGGACGCCGGCCACACGGTCCAGGCCCTGTTCATCCCCGACAAGGGCTGGCTCGACAAGGTCCGCGAGTACGACCCGGACGTGGTCTGCTACTCCACGACGACCGGCATGCACCTGTACTTCGCCGAGATCTCGCGGCAGGTGAAGCAGGTGGCGCCGAAGTCGCTGGCCGTCTTCGGGGGCCCGCACCCGACCTTCACGCCCGAGTTCGTCGAGAAGGACGGCGTCGACGCGGTGTGCCGCGGCGAGGGCGAGGTCGCCATCGTCGAGCTGCTGGACCGGATGGAAAAGGGCGAGGACTACTACGACACGCTGAACTTCTGGTTCAAGCATCCGGCGACCGGGGAGATCGTCCGCAACCCGCAGCGGCCGATGGTCAACGACCTGGACGCGCTGGGCTTCCCCGACCGCGAGGTCGTCTACGACGCCGGGGCGATCTACCGGAACACGGACCGCAAGGTGTTCGTGACGCAGCGCGGCTGCCCGATGCCGTGCACGTTCTGCTTCCACCACGCCTGGAAGAAGAAGGTCTACAACGTCAAGAACACCGAGTACGTCCGCAAGCGCTCGGTCTCGCACGTCATCGACGAGATCAACGCGGTCCGCGCGAAGTACCCGCTGAAGTTCGTCCACTTCCTGGACGACATCTTCAACCTGCGCGGGGACTGGCTGGAGGAGTTCTGCGAGCGCTACCCGAAGGAGGTCGGTCTGCCGTTCGACGTCATCCTGATGGCGAACATGACGACCGAGAAGCAGATCAAGATGCTGCGGAAGGCTGGCTGCGTCTACGCGCGCATCGCCTTCGAGGCGGCCAGCGACTACGTGCGCAACGCCGTGTTCAAGAAGCACACGACGCGCCAGCAGCTGTACGACGCCTCGCGCTGGATCAAGGAGTCCGGGATCCGCCTGGGCTCGCTGAACATGCTGGGCGGCCCCGGCGGGACCATCGAGGACGAGTTCGAGACCGTCCAGATGAACATCGACTGCGAGGTCGACCACCCGCTGGTCTCGATCATGCAGCCGTACCCGGAGTTCGACATCAACGACATGGCGAAGGACATGGGGTACGCGGTCGCCGCCTACGACGACTTCCCCACCAAGTTCAACCGCACGTCGTCGATCCAGTTCGACAACAAGCACGAGATCGAGAACCTGCACAAGCTGTTCCCGATGGTCGTGCGCTACCCGTTCCTGCTCCCGTTCAGCCGCCGCGCGATCAAGTGGAAGTGGGCCGCCAAGCCGTTCCTGATCGCGTACATGCTGTTCTCGGAGTACATGGTCTCCGAGCAGGCGAAGCTCTACGCGAGCGCCCAGGGCCTGTCGGGCCCGCGCTACTGGCCTCTGGTCGACTTCGTGCGGCGCGTGTCCGTGAAGGGCGTGCTGCGCACCTACGAGGCGCTCTTCGCCCGCTATCTCGAGCGCTTCCTGGCTCCCAAGCACCAGCAGATGGCGATCAGTCTGCAGATGGGGGACGAGCGCGTCGTTTCGCACATGGACTGAGTGCGAGGGCGCTCGTGGGGGCCCCCCTTCGGGGGGTGCCCGGCGGCGGCGAGGGGGGTGGTACGCCCGACAGGATTCGAACCTGTGACCTTTCGCTCCGGAGGCGAACGCTCTATCCAGCTGAGCTACGGGCGCACGAGGGCGCGGGATTGTAGCAGCGGGAGGGCGCAAGTCCGCCCCTCCCATCGCGTTCCGGCGGTGGCTGCGCAACCCTGGAACGGTGCTTGCGGCGCTTGGACGGGCCGTTTCCGGGGTTACCTTCCCCATCCCGGCCACTAGCCCGTACGATCGCCCCCTACGGCTCGGTCAGCAGGGGGCTCCGCCGGCAGCGCGAGGGCTCACCCCCATGATCATGAACGATCACTCCGTCTCACGCCGAGGAAGCACCGCCTGGACGATCCTGTTCACGGGACTCGCCGTCGGCTGTTTCGCGGCCGCGGCGCCCGCGGGCAAGCCCGTGCGCGCCGCGCAGGTCCAGCCCGGCACTCCCCAGGAGCAGATCGACCCCGACACCGACGGGGACGGGCTCTCCGACCCCCTCGAGGCGATCCTCGGGACCAACCCGGCGGGCGTGGACACCGACAGCGACGGGTTCTCGGACGCGGAGGAGCTCGCCCGGCAGAGCGATCCCGGCAACCGCAGCTCGTTCCCCGGCTCCGAGGCCAGCGGCGTCGGCATCGCCGTCACCGCGCACGACGGCAGCCTCCACGCGGTGTCCGCCCTGTACTTCCAGGACGGCTCGCTGTCCGACAAGACGTTCCAGCTGGGCGCGATGATCCACGGCAACGTGGTGAACATCGACCCGTCGCGCTACGGCAACGCACTGCTCCACATCGTTCCCTCCAGCGACCCCAGCGCCGTCGTCGCCGTGCTCGACGCGCGCCTGCCGCAGAACCCGCTGCTCCTCGCGGGGTCGATGTCGCTCTTCTCGACGGTCGCGGGCGCCGACGGCGTCGTGACCGCGGCTTCGGTGATCGACCTCGTCGCGCTCGACGGCGTCGTGATGGAGCGCCAGCTCTCGTACTTCTCGGCCGCTCCCGGCTCGACGCCCCAGACCGGCGCCGGCGCCGGTGGCCTGTACCGGCCCCTGGGCGGCTCGATCCCGGCCACCTGGAACGAAGGCCAGGTCTGCGCCCAGAGCCTCGCGGTCGTCGGCGTCGAAGGCCCGGTCGTGACCCAGGAGGTCGAGGACGCGGGCTGCGAGGACTCGCTCGAGGGCGCCTGCAGCCCCGGCGGCTGCTCCGCGACCATCGGCACGACCGTGCGGGTCATGGACCCGCTCGCCCTGATCGGCGGCTGACGACCGGCCTCGCGCGCGCGCCCGGGCCCGAGCTCGGCCCCCGCTCACCCTCGCCGCCCCCGAACCACCCGGCCCTCGCGCGGGCCACGCCCCGCCCTCGACCCTTCCGCACCCGAGCCGCGCGGCCATCGGCCCGAGCGCGCCCAGGCCCCCGCGCGGATCCCATACCGCCCTCGGCCCCCCGCGCGCGAGCCGCACGGCCGTCGGTCCTGTCGCTCCCGACTCCCGCGGCGGCCTCGTCCCGCCCTCGGCCCCCACGCGCGCGAGCCGCACGTCCGTCGGCCC
>JAUIDW010000004.1 GCA_030428395.1 bacterium
CGGGGGGGGCGGGTGCGCAACGGGACGCTGGCGAGTGCGGACGGGGAGAAGCTGGTGGCGCAGGCGGGTGGCGGAACCAGCGTGCTGGAGAGCGTGGTGCTGACCGGGGACGCGGAGCTGCAGTCGGGGGCGAGCGTGGAGGCCGAGGGCAGCCTGGTGCTGGACGGGACGGTCGAGATGGCGAACGGCAGCGGGACGACGACGCTGCGCTTCGCGGGGAACCAGACGCTGACGGGGTCGGGGACGATCTCGATGGTGGGTCCGAGCGGCGGGAGCGTGGTGAGGCCGGCGACGGACCCCGATCAGCTGACGATCGGTCCGGGCATCACGATCACGGGTCGGGGCCGGGTCGGATCGGCGACGGCGACGGGCTTCGTGAACCAGGGGACGATCGAGGCGACGGGGACAGGGATCACGCTGACGGGTGTGGGCTGGGCGAACGATGGGGCGATCACGGCCACCAGCGGCAGCTCGATCGTGGCTCAGGGGACCTGGAGCACGTTCGGCACCGTGGTAGTTGAGGCCGGCGGGAGCTTCTCCTCGACCACGGGCTTCCTGCAGACCGGGTCGTCGAGCCTGACGACCGTGGACGGCATGCTGTCGACCGCCTCCGGATTCGATCTCCAGGACGGTGACCTGGAGGGCGCGGGCACGATCACGGGCAGCCTCCAGAGCGCGGGCACGGTGCGGCCCGGCGGCGCCGGGACGAGCGCCACGCTGACGGTCACGGGGACGTACACGCAGCTCTCGGGCGGGACGCTCGACGTCGACCTCGAGGCGAGCACGAACGACGCTCTTTCGGTCGGCGGGACGGCCACCCTGGACGGCGGCCTGGACGCCGCGGCCATCGGGTTCACCCCAGCGGTTTCCGACTCGTTCACGATCCTGGATGCGAGCTCCGTTTCGGGCTGCTTCTCCCCCACCAGCACGATGCTGCCGTCTCTGCCCATGGGAACTTGGGACGTCGACTGCGCGGCTAGCACTGCGACCGAGGTCGTGCTCGAGGTCCTGCCGTGAAGCAGCCCGTGGACGCCGAGTCGGGCAGGACTCCAGGGCCCGTCGTCGGAGGTGAAGGCTCCCACGGGGAAGGGGCTCCAGAGGCGCTGACCCGCACCGTCGAGCTCATCCGCCGGACGAAGGAGGGCGACGACGAGGCCACCGAGCGCCTGTTCGAGCGCTACTACCCGATCGTCGTGCGCATCGTCGAGCTCCGGCTGCGGCGGAGGGTGCGCGGACACCAGGTGGTCGAGGACCTCGTCCAGGAGACGCTCCTCGACGTGTTCCGGGGCCTGGATCACTTCGTGATGCGCTCCGAGGGGGACTTCCGCAACTGGCTGGCCACCGTGGTCTCGAACAACATCCGGGACCACTTCCGGCGCGCGGGCGCTGTCAAGCGGGGCGAGGGGCGTGCGCGGCGCTGGGCCGACCTGCCGGAGTCCGCGCTGTCGACGGCGATCCTCCCGGGAGGCGAGCCCACGCCAAGCGAGAACGTGCGCGCGAACGAGCTGGAGGAGCGCATCGAGCGCGCGCTCGCCGAGGAGCTCGACGAGGCGCACCGCGAGGTGATCGTGCTCCGCAGGCTCTGCGAGATGAGCTTCGAGGAGGTCGCGCACGCCATGGGCTACCCGCGGACGTCGTCGGTGCGGTCGCTGTACTCGCGCGCGATGAAGGCGCTGCGCGAGGCGGTCGAGGGCTGAGGGCGCCTAGGGCAGGACGGGGCGCGCGGGGCGGACGCCGTAGGTGAACTCGCGATGCGAGGCGGCGACCTCGGCGCGGAACGACGAGCGCGCGTAGAAGCTCGTGTAGGCGAACGCTCCACCCCGGGCGACGCGTGGCTCGCCCTTGCCGAGCGCCTCGCGTTCGGGCGTCCTGCGAACAGGGTCTTCTTTCGGCAGGACCCCCGGCTGATAAGCGTTCGAGGCGTGGTAGTCCAGGCACCACTCCCACACGTTGCCGTGCACGTCGTGAAGCCCGAAGCCGTTGGGTGCGAACGAGCCGACCGGTGCGTGGAGGCCGAAGCCGTCGTCGAGCTGAGACTCCAACTCGAAGAGCTGCATTTGCATATCGGCCGCCGTTGCGTCCGCGAGATTCGCGAATCGGTCGATGGAAGCCGAGTCAGCTCCGCAGTGCCAGGGGGTCTCCGTCCCGGCCCGGGCGGCGTATTCCCACTGCGCCTCGCTGGGGAGTTCAAGCGCAAACCGAGGCAGGACCTCGGCGCAGTCCTGCCAGCTGATGGACTCGACGGGTAGGCGAGTGCTTGGAGGGGGCGAGCCCGACAAACGGGCGACCCAGCGCGTATGCGGGCCGTACTCGCTGGGCGTCTTCCCGGTCAGCCGCTGCCACTGACCCTGGGTCATTTCGTACTTGGAGAGGAAGAATGCAGAGAGGCCGAGTTCGTGAACAGGGCCCTCGTCTGCCTGGGCAAGGGGGTCGTAGTGCCGAGCTTCGCGGTCCGTCGCTTGGCCACCGATCCATGCTTTTCCGCCCGGGAGGAGCACGAGGACAAGTCCTGTACTTCCGGTAATGAGCAGTTCGCCCCGCTCGTCCCGCTTCGGCTCGTCCCCGGACTGCACGTGCCAGAACTCCCAAAGCCCCGAGCCCGGATCCTTGCCAAGGGGGACGAGCCCCATCTGGGGGGTCAGCTCGAGTTCCGCATACGCCTCGCGGATGGCAGGAAGCGCGGCGACCCAACGGATCGCGTAAGGCCCGCCGGGTGCGAATCCGTCCCGCAGGGCTTCCGCACTGGCCAAGCGTCTGGGCAAGGTCCAGACGCCCAGCGCGGAGAAACCGTCCGGCTCCATCAATCGAGTGGCTTGGAAAGCGCCCAGTCGGGAGACGACGTCCTCGGGCGTGCGCAGCCAGCTCGCACGGGAGACGTCGCTCGCTTCGCTCCGGCGTTCCCACTGCGGTAGGCGATCGCTGAGACGTCGCGCCGTGTCGATCCACTCCTCCATGGATGCGAGGTGTTCGGGGTGCGCCGGCCAGAGTTCCTTCTCCCTTCCGAGGAGGCTGTCCACCGCGTGGAAGTCAGACAGCGCTCTTTCCCGCTCAAGGGAGAGTTCCAGATCCTCCTTCGCCCGCGCCTCGTCCCGCCAGGCACGCGAGATGACGACCAGGAGCGCCGACACCACCGCGAACACCACCACGGCCGCCACCGCGCCCAGCGACTTGGCCGGGTGGCGCCGCGACCACTTCTGCAGCTTGTAGAGCTTCGAGGCCGGCCGCGCCTCGATCGGCTCGTTCGCGAGGAACCGCCGCAGGTCCAGCGCGAGGTCCGACATCATCAGGTACCGGCGGTCGCGGTCCTTCTCGAGGGCCTTCTCGCAGATCACCGCCAGGTCGCGCGGGATGCGCGAGCGGATGGAGCCGAGCTCGGGCGGGTCCTTCACCAGGATCTGGTCGGCGACCTGGTGCGTCGTGTCTCCCTCGAACGGGCGGCGCAGCGCGAGCATCTCGTACAGCACGACGCCGAGGCTGAAGACGTCCGTGCGGTGGTCGATCCCCGAGCGGCGCGCGGCGACCTGCTCGGGGCTCATGTAAAAGTACGTGCCCGCGAAGTCGCCCGTCATCGACAGGGCGGTCTCGTCCATGATCTTGGCGAGCCCGAAGTCGGTGACCTTGGGGCGGTCCTCGCTCGTGATCAGGATGTTGTGCGGCTTGATGTCGCGGTGGATCACGCCGGCCTCGTGCGCCGCGTGCACGGCCTCGGCCACCTGGGCCACGAACTCCGCGACGTGCCGGTCGTAGGCCTCCGGCAGCGACCCCTGGCGCGAGAGCTCGTCGAGGAAGTCGTGCAGGGTCCAGCATCCCTCGACCAGCTCCATCGCGATCCAGGCCAGCCCGTCGGCGTCGCCGTAGGCGAAGACCTCCACGATCCCCGGGTGGTGCAGCCGGCCGCCCGCGCGCGCCTCGCGCTGGAAGAGCTTCAGGTCCTTGTCCGTGACGCGCTCCGGCCGCACGAACTTCATCGCCACGCGGCGGCCCAGGGAGACCTGCTCGGCCTCCCAGACCTGCCCCATGCCGCCCTCGCCGATCAGCGCGACCAGGCGGAAGTCCCCGACCTCCTTGCCCCGCGCCAGCCCCGCGGCCGGCCGCGGAGCGTCCCCGCGCCGCGCGCGGAAGAACGACATCTCGCCCTCCGGGCCGCGCAGCGCGCGGTCCACGTGGGCGTCGAAGGAGGAGCCGGGTCCGTCCGCGCTGGACCGGCCGGTCTCGTCGTCGTCCAGGTTGGCCATGGAGTGCGAGGCGCCGGGCTGCTCGAGCCGCGCCGCCGGGCCGAGGCTACCGCCGTCGCAGCGGTCCACAAGCCGCGGCGGCGGGCCCTGCTCGCCCCGGCCGGGGTCCGGCGCCGGCCGCGCGCCCGGTCGGCGTTCCCGCGGGGATTCTCGGGGGATTCTCGCAGCACGCGCCCCTGCCTCGCGCTCCAGGGGGCAGGCGCCGGATCGCTCCGCACCGGGCGGAGCCGCGGCGCCCCCCGGGGTCCCGCCTGGTGCCCCGGTTCCCGAGCCGACCCCTGACCCCGACACCACCGACACCATGAACGTCCCCGTCTTCCTCCTCCTGGGCGAGCTCCTGCTCGCCTCGAGCCTCGAGCCGCTGCCCCCGCTCGAGCCGCAGGACCCCCGGCCGGCCGCCGCCGAGCGCCTCGTCGACCCGACTCCCTGGGCGGACTTCGACGCGGACGGTCGCGTCGACCTCCTGGTCCTCCGCGCGGGAGGCCCCGCGAGGCTCCTCCGCAACGCGGCCGGGGGACGCTTCGAGGAGGTCACCCAGGCGGTCCTCGGCGACCTCGACCTGCGGCTGCGCGCCGCGACCTGGGTCGACGTCGACGGGGACGGCCGGCTCGACCTGCACGCGCTGGAGACCGGCGGCGGCAGCCGCTGGTTCCGCAACCTCGACGGCTCGCTCCAGGAGGTGAACCCGCTGGGTTCCGAGGACGAGCCGCCCGGCGTGCAGAGCGCCGCGTGGATCGACTTCGACCGCGACGGGGACCCCGACCTCCACCTGCGCGCGCTCGGAGCCGCCGCGCTGCTGCGCAACGACGGCGAATGGTCGTTCACGCGCATCGAGCTGGGTGAGGACGCGGGAGCCCCCGCCGGCCTCCCGCGGCCCTACGGGACGGCCCCGTTCGCGGAGGTCCAGCCCGTGGAGCGACCCGAGCGCGCGGGACCGTCGACCGGAGTGCGTTCGGGGCCGTTCGCCCCGCTCGCGAGCGGCGGCGCTCCGCGCCTCGGGTCGGCCGTGTCGTTCGGCGGCGCCGCCGCGGCCGCGTCAGGCTCACCCGCCTGCGTGGACGGCATCCACGACCAGGCCAACCCGGGGGCCTGCATCGGCGCGTCCTCGACGCCGGTCCTGGGGCAGCTGTATCCCCTGAGCCAGGACTTCTTCTTCGATGCGGCGGGGCGCCTGGGACTCGGGACGACCTCCCCCCAGGCCGACATCCACCGCAGCGCCCCCGACGCCTCCTTCATGCTGTCGGACGATCCGACGGCGGCCAGCCATCTGAAGATCGTGGACGAGGCGGCCTGCTGTGCCTCCATCAACAAGGACGTCGCCGGAGGCGCGGCGCAGCTGGACATCAACGCGGTCCCCAAGGACGGGCAGTCGTCTGCTGCCATCCGCCTGTTCCGCCGCACCAACACGACGGGCCCGGTGGAGTTCGTGCTCCATCGCGGCGACGGCACCAGCGCGGCGGACGTGATCATCGGCAGCGGCGGATCCGACACGTACTTCAACTCGGGGAACGTCGGGATCGGGACCGCCTTCCCGGCCGTGCCGCTTCACGTGCGCGCGCGGGGAGACGACGTCCCCCTCCTCCGGCTGGACACCGACCGCTCCTGGGAGTTCCGTCAGGAGGGGTCCGGCCCCGCCACGGCGCTCAAGCTGACGAGCGTCGGCGGCGGCGGCGGGAAGAACTTCCTGATCGACACCACGGGGGCCGTCGGCATCGGCACGCTGAACCCCGCGGCCAAGCTCCACGTGGCGGGGAACGCCCGCGTCGAGGTGCTCACGATCACGGGCGGCAGCGACCTGGTCGAGGGGTTCGACACGAGCGGCGAGGCGTGTGATCCGGGAACCGTGGTCGTCATCGACCCGAGGTCCCCGGGGAAGCTGCGCATGTCGACGGAGACCTACGACCCGAAGGTCGCGGGCGTCGTCTCCGGCGCGGGCGACGTCCGGCCGGGCCTGCGTCTGGGCCAGGACGGCGTCCTCGACGGCGAGACCGACGTCGCCATGACGGGTCGCGTGTTCGTGAAGGCCTCGGCCGAGAACGGCGCCATCGCCCCGGGCGACCTGCTGACCACCGCGGCCACGCGCGGCCACGCCATGCGCGCGGACGACCCCGACCGCGCCTTCGGCGCCGTGATCGGCAAGGCCATGGGCGCGCTCGACGAGGGCACGGGCCTGGTCCTGGTGCTCGTCAACCTGCAGTGAGCGACCCGGAGGATCACGCCATGAACACCATCCACCGCAGCTCGCTCGCCCTGGCGCTCCTCGCCGGGGCCGCGGGCGCCCAGCGCGCCGAGGTGCCGCTGCGCGTCGAGCGCCACGCCGTCTCCTCCGGCTTCCACGCCGGCTCCGGGACGGCCGACCGCCTGGCCTTCGAGCACACGGTCACCGTCGACGACGCCGCCTGGCTGCGCGTGCGCTTCGAGGACTTCGACCTGGGCGAGGACAGCTACCTCACCGTGCACTCGCTGCGCGGCGAGCTCTGGCAGACCTTCGACCACGAGGCCCTGAAGACGTGGAACGCCGCCACCGGCCTGTTCGCGGGCAACTCCGTGACGCTGCAGCTCTGGGTCGCCCCCGACGACGTCCACGTCTTCGTCGACCTGAAGGACGTCGTCGTGGGCGAGTGGTCCGGCGGCGGCACCTGGGAGACGCTGTGCGGCGGCGACAGCCGCGTGGCCTCGAACGACAACCGCATGTGCCGCGTGGCGGCCGTGGGCTGCACCGCGTGGCGCATCACCAACGGCGCGTTCCTGACCGCCGGGCACTGCGTGGACTTCGACCCCGACTGCACGCCCACGGGCAACGGCCCCCTGGTGCCCGACGGCGTGCTGGACCTGACCGGCGTGGTCGAGTTCAACGTGCCGGCGTCGAACGCCAACGGCACGACGATCCCGTCGGCGCCCCAGGACCAGTACCCGATCCTGCTGGGCACGGTCGTGTGGGAGTACGGCGGCTGCGGCCTGCCGCTCGGCGACGACTGGGCCGTGTTCGGCGTCGGCGCCAACGCGACCACGGGCCTGCTGCCGCACCAGGCGTACGGGTTCCCCACCCGCGTCTCGCGCGAGACCCCCGGCATCGGGGCGACCATGCGCATCACCGGGTTCGGCCTGGACAACACGCCGCCCGGCACGACCGGCGGGCGCAACGCCCAGAGCCAGACGAACCAGACGTCGACCGGGGACTTCCGCGGCGAGAACGTCGCGACCGCGACCCGCGCCACGCACGAGTACGGCGTGGACACGACCGGCGGCAACTCGGGCAGCGCGATCCTGTGGAACACGCAGAACGTCGCCATCGGCGTGCACACCAACGGCGGCTGCTCGGGCACCTCGGGCAGCTCCCAGGGCAACTTCGGGACCTCGTTCGAGGCCGACGACCTGGCCGCCGCGGTCCAGCAGTTCCCCTGGGCGGGCACGGTCCGGTACGTGGACGCGTTCCACCCGCGCCCGAACGGATTCGAGGACGGGACGATCTTCCGGCCCTTCGACAAGGTGCTCGACGCGGTCAACTCCGCGATCACGAACCAGTTCGTCTCGATCGCGCCGGGCAGCTACACGGCGGCCGCGGGCAACGTGTTCACCACGTCCACGCCGATGTTCCTCGACGCCCCCACGGGCCTGGTGACCATCGGCAACTAGGTCCCCCCGGGGACCGATGGGGAGCGCGCCGGGCGGGTTCGCCTCCGCCCGGCGCGCGACTTTCCGGCGCCGGAGCGCCTCGCTCGACGTTCTCGTCAGGCCGCCTCGCCCGCCCGCTCGCCACGGCCGGGTCGCCCGGTTTGCCCGCCCGGGCCGCGCGGTCGACAATGGGCGCGTGGACGACCCCGCCCCTCCGGACGCGACGCGCCTGCTGCAGCGGCTGAAGCAGGGCGACCGCGAGGCCGCCGCGGAGCTCATGCCGCTGGTCTACGGCGAGCTGCACAAGCTGGCCGCGGCGCAGATGGCGCGCCAGCCCGCCGAGCACACGCTGCAGGCGACCGCCCTCGTGCACGAGGCCTACCTGCGGCTCGTGGGGCACGAGCAGGCGCGCTGGCAGAACCGCGGCGAGTTCTACGGCATGGCCAGCAAGGTGATGCGCAACGTGCTGGTCGACCACGCGCGCTCGAAGCAAGCCGCCAAGCGCGGCGGCCGCTCCGCCCGGCTGGCGCTGGAGGACGTCGACGCGGTGGCCGAGGGGACCGGGCCGCCCGACGTCGACCTGCTGGCCCTCGACGAGGCGCTGACCGCCCTGTCCCGCACCGACCCCGGACTCGCGCGCCTCGTCGAGCTGCGCTTCTTCGGCGGCCTCTCCACCGAGGAGACCGCCCACGTCCTCGAGACCTCCCCGCGCACCGTCGAGCGCCGCTTCCGCGTCGCCCGCATGTGGCTCGCCGACCACCTCGAGGGCGACGCGCCGGGCCCCGATTCACCCTGATCAGGGCGCAACGCGCCCCCCCGGGCGCCCCCACGCCGCGGCTTGCGGCCCGGGGGCCGGGGACCGGGGGCGGGGCGGAGCTAGAATCGCCGGGGGTCACGATGGAGACGCTGCTCCTCGAGAGGACGGCCGCGATCCTGCGCGGGCGCAACCGGATCCTGCGCGAGCTGGTGGACGGTGCCCCGCTCGAGCGGATCTTCACGGTGATGACGCAGGCGGCCGAGGCGGTCATCCCCGGCATGCGCTGCTCCATCCTGCGGCTGGACGCGGAGCACGGCGTGCTGCGCCACGGCGCGGCGCCGAGCCTGCCGGACGAGTACAACGAGATCGTGGATGGCCTGCCGGTCGGGCCCGGCGTCGGCTCGTGCGGCGCCGCGGCCTACGGGGGCGAGCGCGTCGTGGCCGAGGACACGTCCACCCACCCCAACTGGGCCAACTACCAGTCGCTCGTCGAGCGCTTCGGGCTGCGCAGCTGCTGGTCCGAGCCGATCCGGTCGCCCCGCGGCGAGGTGCTCGGCACGCTCGCGATGTACCACGACGAGCCGTCCACGCCGGGCCCGTTCGAGATCGAGTTCATCGTCACGAACGCCCAGGTGGCGGCCTACGCGATCGAGCACGACCGCGACCGCCGCGAGCTCCTCCGCCTGCAGGCGCAGCTGCGGCAGATCATCGACCTCGACCCTCACATGATCTTCGCCAAGGACGAGGAGGGGCGCTTCCTGCTCGCGAACCGCGCGATGGCGAAGGCCTACGGCTCGAGCAACCCCGAGGAGCTGACCGGCCAGCGGCACGCCGACCTGCAGCCCGTGCCGGAGGAGGCGCGGCGCATGCTCGCCGACGACGCCGAGGTGATGCAGAGCGGGCACTCGAAGTTCATCGCCGAGGAGACCTTCGTCGACTCCGACGGCGTCAAGCGGGTCCTCCAGACGATCAAGATCCCGTTCACCAGCGCGGGGACCGACCGCCCGGCAGTGCTCGGCGTGGCGGTGGACATCAGCGAGCGCAAGCGCGCCGAGGAGCGCCTGCAGCGCGCCCTCGAGGAGCTCGAGGAGCGCCGCCGTTCCCAGGTCGAGTCGATGACCGCCGAGCTGCTGCTCGCCGAGGAGCGCGAGCGGCGCAGCCTCGCGGTCGACCTGCACGACGGGCTGAACCAGATCGTGACGCTGGCCCGGATGAAGCTCGCGGCGCTGCGCGGCCAGCTCGAGGGCCCGGCGCAGGAGGCCGTCCGGGAGGTGGAGGCGCTCGTCGAGCAGGCCAACCGCTCCGCGCGCTCGCTGACCTTCCAGCTGAGCCCCCCGATCCTGCACGACCTGGGCTTCGAGGCGGCCCTGCAGTGGCTGGCCGAGGAGATCGAGGAGACCCACGGTCTGTGCGTCGAGCTGACCGAGCACGGCGCGCCCGCCGCGCTGGGCGAGGACCTGCGCGTGCTGCTCTTCCGCGCGGTGCGCGAGCTGCTCATCAACGTGGCCAAGCACGCGGAGGCCAGCCGCGTCACCGTCCACACGGACGTGCTCGACGACGAGATCCGCATCCGCGTCGAGGACGACGGCGCGGCCTTCGACCCCGCCTCCGTGGACGCCACGCGGAGCATGGGCCTGTCGAGCATCCGCGAGCGCCTCACCAACCTCGGGGGCAGCATGCGGATCGAGTCGAAGCCCGGGTCCGGCACCTGCATCACCGTCGTGGCGCCGCTCGCCGGCGCGGAGGAGACCCCATGAGCCCGCCCGCCGCCGAGACGCGCGCCGAGCCGATCCGCATCCTGCTGGTCGACGACCACAAGATGCTGCGCCAGGGTCTCCGCAGCGTGCTGGACGCGGCGCCCGCCATCGCGGTCGTCGGCGAGGCCGGCACCGGCGTGGAGGCGCTCGAGCAGACGCGCCGCCTGACGCCCGACGTGGTCCTGATGGACGTCGGCCTGCCCGACATGAACGGCATCGAGACCACGCGCGCGCTGCGCGAGGAGCTGCCGGGCGTCCGCGTGCTGGCGCTGTCCACCCACAGCGACCGCCGCTACGTCGCGAGCATGCTGGAGGCCGGCGCGTCGGGCTACGTCGTGAAGGCGGCCGCCGCCGACGAGCTGCTGCGCGCGATCGAGGCCGTCGCCGCGGGCCAGCGCTTCCTCAGCCCCGAGATCACCGGCATCGCCCTCGGGCTGGACGGCGGCCCGCCCGCCTCGCCCTGCGCGGTCCTGGGCCCGCGCGAGCGCCAGGTCCTGAAGCTGCTCGCCGAGGGCCTGACCACCGCGGCCATCGCCGAGCGCCTCTCGATCTCCCCCAAGACGGTCGAGACGCACCGGCGCAACATCGCCCAGAAGCTGGGCGTGAAGGGCATCGCCGAGCTCACCAAGTTCGCGATCCGCGAGGGCCTCACGACGCTCGAGCCCTGAGGCGCCGAGCCGGCCTCTCGGAGGGTCGCGGTTCGCAGCTCCGGAACGTCCTTCCGCGGCGTCGAAATCCCGCTCAGGGTTTTCCCTGATCCGGATCAGGGATTGGCCCGATTGTCCGGGGCTCGCAGCGACCTCTACGATGGCGAGTCCCCGGGGGGGGGAGCCCCCGAGCAACAACGCGAGGACGTAGGACGCGCCTGAGGGAGGACGGATCCGACGAACCCACGCCGCTCGGGTGGCTGAAGAGAGTCGGTGGCTCCGGGAGCCACCGACTCTTTTTTTTTGCGTAAAGGCAACGCGGCGCAGGGCAGCCCGCGCGCCGCTCAGTGCGTGATCGCGGGCTCCAGACCCGCGGCCTGGTCGATCCAGCCCTGGACCTGGTCCTCGCCGACCGCGCCCTTCGTGAGGCGCTTCTCGGCGTTCACCTCGTTCATCTTCGCGGTGAGGTTGGCCGCGTTGCGCGTGGCGAGCTCCTTGATGGTGTCGACGCCCGCGCCCTCGAGCAGCTCGGCGAACTGCTTGCCGACGCCCCCGAGGCGCATGAGGTCGGCCATGTTGGCCCACTTCAGCAGGTGGCTCTCGCCGATGCCGGTCGCCGCGGCGACCTCGGCGCGACCCTTGCGAGCGCCGCAGCGGGCGAGCAGGGCCTGGGTGTCCTCGATGCCGGCCTCCTTCAGCTTGGCGCCGAAGGCGGGGCCGATGCCCTCGATCTCCTCGATGGTGTAGCTCATCGTCGTCTCCTGGAATGGGGTGCCGCGGGCGCACGGCCCGGCGGGCCCACCAGCCTGGGGGCCCGCCGGCGCGGCGTCCCGTGACGATCCCGACAGGAGACGCGCGTCAGAACTCGCCCAGCTCGCGCAGGGCCTCGTCGTGGCCGCGGTCGCGGATGGCGTCGCGCAGCAGCTCGTTCAGGCGCCGCTCCAGGTCGCGGTTCTCGCGCTCGAGCTCCTCGAGCTCGCGCGAGCGCTCGTCGCGCTGCAGGTCCTCGAGCTCGGCGCGCAGCCAGGCGTTGCGGCGCACGGCGTCCAGCGTGCGGCGCAGGTCGCTCCGCGCCGTCGCGCGGCGGCGCCCCAGCAGGTCGCCGGCCTGCTTCTGCAGCTCGACCAGCTCGTCGAAGTCCGGGTCGCGCAGCTCGCGCGCCAGCGCCGCGGACTCGCTCCGCAGGGCGTCCCACGAGTCGCCCGACGCGTGCACGCTGTCGCGCAGCACCTCGGCGAACTGGGCGACCAGCGTGGCGCGCAGGAAGCCCGGGCCGGCGGCCTCGGGGGAACCCGCGGCGTCGCGGGCGCGCACGGTGCGCTCGGCCTCGGTGGCGACCTCGGTCTCCGGCGCCGCGCCGGCGTCGCCGTGCGGCGGCTTCCAGCGCAGGCGCACCGTCGCCAGCGGGTCCTCGGCGTCCGCGCCGCCGACGCGCTCGAGCTCGAACAGCGCCACGACCTGGTGCCCCGAGCCGATCTCGCCGGCGTCCACCGCGTCGTTGCGGAAGTCCGCGTCGGCCACGCGCCGGTTCTCGTAGCCCAGCTGGCGCCAGCGCAGCACCTGGGCCGGGTCGAACTCGACCTGCAGCTTCACGTCGCGCGCGATCGGCTCGAAGGCGCCCAGGAAGTTGTCCACCAGCGCCCGCCGCGCCTCGAGCGGCGTGTCGACGTAGTTGCACAGGCCGTCGCCGCGGTTGGCGAGCTGCTCCAGGAACACGTCGTTGTGGTTGTTCATGCCCACGCCGATCGTGTTCAGGTAGATGCCCTCGTCGCGCCGCGCCGCCACGTCCCGCGTGATGCGGTCCTGGTCGGTCTGGCCGACGTTGGCGACGCCGTCGGAGAAGAGCACCACGCGGTTGCTCGCGCCTCGCGCGAAGCGCGCCGAGGCCAGCTCGTAGCCCAGCCGCAGGCCCGCCTCGGCGTTCGTGCTGCCCTGCGGCCGGACGTCGTGCAGGGCGGTCTCGATCGCGCCGCGGTCGATGGCCGGGGTCGCCCCCAGCAGGATGCGCGCGTCGCGGTTGAACGTGACGATGGCGACCGAGTCGCGCCCGTCCAGCTCGCCCAGCAGCATGCGCACGCCGTACTTCACGAGCTCCATGCGGTCCTGCTCCTTCATCGAGCCCGACACGTCCAGCACGATCGTCAGCGCCAGCGGCCGGCGCTCCTCGCGCGACACCTCGCGTCCGCGCACGACGACGCGCAGCAGCCAGTGGTCGGGCGTCGGCCCGAAGCGGCTGGGCGCGAGGTCGGTGTGGATCGCGAAGGTCCCCTCCGCCGGCGCGTCCACGTCCGGGCGGAAGTAGTTCAGGAACTCCTCGGTGCGCACCGCCGCCGGCGGCGGCAGGCTGCCGTTCCGCAGGTAGTTGCGCGCCAGGGCGTAGCTCGCCGTGTCCACGTCCGCCGCCAGCGTCGCCAGCCGGTCCTGGTGCGTGCGCACGAAGGCGTTGTCGCCCCAGAAGCGGAAGAACATGTCCCGCGGCCGCTCGTCGGGCCGCCGCCGACAGCGCTCGAGCACCCGCTCGGTCAGCACGTCCGGGTCGACCAGCCCGAGCTGGTTGTCGAAGGTGAAGCGGTGGCGCTCGAGGCCGTCGCGGGCCTGGTACGCCTCGCCGAGGAAGAAGTCCGTGTCCCCCTTCGCGTCCTCGTCGACGTACCCGAGCGCGTCCAGGGCCTCCGCGGGCCGGGCGCCGGCACCCGGCGGCAGCGAGCCGGGGCCCGCGGTGGTCCCGGGGGCGCCGCGCGTGCCGAGAGCCACGGACCCACTCGGGCCGGCGGCTGGGCCGGCGCCCGACGCCGGGCCGGGCGTGCCGGGACCGGACGCAGAGCCGGACCCGCCCGCGGCCTTCAGGTTGCGACGCCCGCCGAAGCGAGCGCCGAACTTGCCGCCCGCGCCGCCGCCGACGCCGATGATCTCGTTGGAGGGCGTCGTGGCTCCCCCTCCGCCGGTGGAGCTCGGCGCCTCTTCCTTGGCCCGCACGGGCGGAGCCGCGGGTCCGGCCCTCGGAGCGGACTCCGGGGGGTTGCCGTCGTAGCCCAGCACGCGCAGCCGTTCGATCCTCTCCGCGACGAGCGGCGCCTCCTCGGGCTGGTCGGCGGGGGCGATCTCGTCGTACAGCGCGCCGGCCTTCGCGGCGGACTCCCGACTCGCGAGCTCGTCGACGTAGCCGATCTCCTGGAGCGCCTCCTCCAGGCCGGCCTCGGCGCCGTCCGCCTCCGCGCTCGGCGCCGAGAAGGCGTCGGCGTCGTCCTTCGCCTCCGCGCGTCGCACCGCGGCGCCGGCCAGCAGGTTGCCGGCCTCGCCCGCGGCCTGCCGGCGCGGCTCCTCCAGGTCGGTCACGGAGCGCCCGAGCTGCTCGACGCCGTCCACCAGGCCGCCGCGGGCGACCTTCTCGAGCGAGTCGGCCCGCGCGTCCGACGTTCGGGCCGCCTCCGCCTCGGACGGGACGGCGATCTGCGCCTCCGGCGCGCGCGCGACGTCGCCGTCGAGGCCGATCGCGCCCGGGCCGGGCTCGGCGGCGCGCCAGGCGACGAAGGCCATGGCGACCACGGCCGCCGCGGCGGCCAGGCCGGCGAGGCGGCGCGGGAAGCGCAGCACCGGCGCGGGGCGCGCGGCGCGGCGCAGCAGGTCGTCGGTGGCGGCGGGCGGCAGGCGCTCGCCGGCGGCGGCGTCGTCGCCCAGGGCGCCCTGGACGAGGCCGATGGTGCGCTCGAGGCGCTCGCGCTCGGCGCGCAGCGCGGGGTCGCGCGCGAGCTCCGCCTCGAGCGCGTCGCGCTCGTCGGCGGGCAGCTCGCCCAGCACGTAGGCGCACAGGCGCTCGTGGCGCGGATCCCGTTGCTCGTCGGCCCGGTTCTCTTCTTTCGGTTGCATCACGACTCTCCTTGCGCGAGGCGCAGGTCGGACGGCCGCCCGTCGGTCACGGGGGCGGGCGCGGCGGCGGCGCGCGGCGCGCCCTCGAGTAGCGGCTCGAGGCGGTCGCCGAGCGCCTTCAGGCCGGCGCTGATCAGCCAGCCGACGGTCCCGACCTTGCGGCCGGTGATGTCGGCGATCTCGCGGTAGCTGCGGCCGCCGAGCAGGCGCAGGACGAGCACCTCGCGCTGGTCCCCCGGCAGCGCCTCGAGGCTGCGCTCGACCGCGGCGACGGTGTCGCGCTGCTCGAGCTCGGTCGTGGCCTCGGCCACCTCCTCGCGCGCCGCGACCGCCTCCTCGCGGTGCCGGCGGCGCGCCTCGGCTCGTCGTGTGTCCATGCAGCAGTTCCTCGTCACCTTGTGCAGCCACGAGCGCAGGTGGGCGCGCTCGCGCTCCGCGTCGCCCGCGATCTCCGCCGGCAGCACCGGCGGCCGCTCGACCAGCCGCAGGAACGCCTCCTGGACCGCGTCCTCCCAGGCGCCGGCGGCGCCGAGCAGCGACCGCGCGTGCTTCAGCAGCACGCCCTGGTGCCGCTCGACCAGGACCCCGAAGGCCCCCGCGTCGCCGGCCCGGAAGGCGCCCAGGAGGGCGCCGTCACTCGACTCGTCCCTGACGTGTGTCATCGCGGGCTCGCAGACAGGAACGGCGCACCGCCCCTCCGGCTTGGCGCGGTCCGGCCTCGAGGTCGGACCGGGCGCCGCCTGCCGCGTCCAAATCCCTATTGGCAGCAGGGTTAGGGGTCACAGGCAGCAGCAGCCGCGGGCATTTTTTGCACTCCAAGCGTCACTTTCGACATAAATCGGGTCCTTCTGTCAGGAGGCGACGCCAAACCGTGCAGACGACCGACTTCCTCGACCGCGCGCCGGGCCGCCTCGTCCGCATCGAGGACGGGGCCGCGGCCTTCGTGCCGACCCCCCTGCCGACGACCCTCGACCTGCGCGAGCGCACGGTGAGCCTGCTCGGCGAGGCCCGCGACGCGCTCGGCCGACTGGGCGAGGGTGCCCAGCTCCTGCCCGACCCCGGCCTGTTCATCGCCCCGCTCCAGAAGCAGGAGGCGGTGCTGTCCAGCCGCATCGAGGGCACGCGGACGACCCTGGAGGAGGCGCTGTTCGACGAGGCCGTGGGTTCGACGTCGGGGGACGAGGACCTGGCCGAGGTCCGCAACTACCTGCGGGCGCTGCAGGCGGGCCACGCGGCCCTGGGCCGCGGCCGACCGCTGACCGTCGGCCTCGTGCTGGAGCTGCACGCCGAGCTGCTGCGCGGCGTCCGCGGCGAGGACCGGGCGCCGGGCGCGTTCCGGACCACCCAGGTGTGGCTCGGCGGCGAGGAGAGCCGCTTCGACGTCCGCCGCGCCCGCTTCGTCCCGCCCCCGCCCGCGGAGGTCGCCCGGTGCATGCGCGAGCTCGGGGACACGTGGTCCGGCCGGGCGCTGGGGGACCCGCTGATCCGCATCGCCCTGACCCACTACCAGCTCGAGACGATCCACCCGTTCGCCGACGGCAACGGCCGGATCGGACGCCTCCTCGTCTCGCTGCAGGCCCTGCACGAGGGCCTGCTGGACCGCCCGTGGCTGTACGTGTCCCCGTTCCTCGAGGCGCGGCGGGAGGAGTACTACCGCCTCCTGTTCCGGGTCAGCGCGCGCGGGGAGCACCTCGAGTGGGTCGAGTTCTTCCTGGAAGCCGTGCGCCACGCCTCGCGCCACACGCTCGACAGGATCCGGACGCTCCACCGGCTGGACCGCGAGTACCGCGTGCGGCTCGAGCGCGTGCAGAGCCCGAACCCGCTGCGGCTGCTCGACCTCCTCCAGCGGTCCCCGGTGCTGACCGTCGCCCACGCGCGCCGGCACCTGGGGGTCAGCCACAACACCGCCCGGGCCGCCGTGGACCGGCTGGTCGAGGCGCGCGTCCTGGAGCCGGTCGCGTGGACTCCGCCCTCCGCCCGGGGCCGCCCTCCGGTACTCTACGCCTGCACGGACATCGTCCGGCTCGTGGGCTCGTGACCGCACCGCATCGAGACAGCTTCGACCCCAGCGCGCCCGCACGGGCCGGCGGGGGGATCTTCGGGCTGCCGGGCTCCGAGGAGGAGGCCGGCGTCGTCGTCGTGGGCGTGCCGTTCGAGGCGACGACGTCGTACGGGCGCGGCACGGCGCGGGGGCCGGCGGCGGTGCGCGCGGCGAGCGAGCAGGTGGACCTCTTCGACGTCGCGACCGGGCATCCGTGGCGCGCGGGGATCTTCATGCGGCCGCTCGACCCCGGCGTCGTCGCGCGCGACGAGGAGGCCTGCGCGCTGGCGGCGCCGATCGTCGCGGCCGGCGGCGACGTGGCGGGCGACGCGCAGCTCGAGCGCGGGCTGGCGCGGGTGAACGAGCTCGGCGGCGAGGTGAACGACCTCGTCGCGGCGCAGGTCGGCGACGTGCTCGACCGCGGGAAGCTGCCGGCGGTCGTCGGCGGCGACCACTCGGTCGCCTTCGGCCCGCTGCGCGCCTGCGCCGAGCGCTTCCCGGGCCTGGGCGTGCTGCACTTCGACGCGCACGCCGACCTGCGCGAGGCCTACGAGGGCTTCACGTGGTCGCACGCGTCGATCCTGTTCAACGCCGTCGAGCGGCTCGACGTCGCCCGCGTCGTGCAGGTCGGCATCCGCGACCTGTGCGACGAGGAGCACGCGCGCATCGTCGACTCCGGCGGGCGCATCCACGCCGTGCTCGACCGCGACTGGGCGCGCGCGAGGATGGCGGGCGAGGACCTGCTCGCCCTCGCCGCGCGGGCCGTCGAGCGGCTGCCCGAGCACGTGTACGTCACGTTCGACGTCGACGGCCTGGACCCGTCGCTGTGCCCGCACACCGGCACCCCGGTGCCCGGCGGGCTGGGCTGGAACGAGGCGCTCGCGTGGCTCGAGGTCCTGGCGCGCTCGGGCCGGCGCGTGGTGGGCGTCGACGTGAACGAGGTCAACCCCGGGCCGCCGCTGGCCGAGGGCGAGCGCGACTCGATCGACTCCATCGTCGGCGCGCGCCTCCTGTACAAGCTGATCGGGACCGCGCTGCAGACGCGCGGCTGAGGCCAGCGGTGAAGGCGCGCACGGTCGTCGACACGCGGGGCGTGCGCCGGTGCTGGTGGCCGGGCGAGGACCCGCTGTACGTGCGCTACCACGACCGCGAGTGGGGCTGCCCCGTGCGCGACGACCGCCGGCTGTTCGAGAAGCTCTGCCTGGAGGGCTTCCAGTCCGGCCTGAGCTGGCTGACGATCCTGCGCAAGCGCGAGAGCTTCCGCGCCGCGTTCGCCGGCTTCGACTTCGACGAGGTCGCGCGCTTCGGCGCCCGCGACGTGCGGCGGCTGCTGGGCGACGCCGGCATCGTGCGCCACCGCGGCAAGATCGAGTCGGCCATCCACAACGCCGGCCGCGCGCGCGAGCTGGCGGACGAGTTCGGCTCGCTCGCGGCGTACTTCTGGAGCTGGGAGCCGCCCCCGCGGAAGAACCCCGACCGCGTCCTCGCGAAGACGGCGGCCTCGACGGCGCTGTCGAAGGACCTCAAGCGCCGCGGGTGGACCTACGTCGGGCCGACCACCGTGTACGCGTTCATGCAGGCCATGGGCCTGGTGAACGACCACCTGCGCGGGTGCGAGGCGCGGGCGAAGGTCGAGGCGCGGCGCGAGCGCTTCCGCCGGCCGCGCTGAACCGCGTCAGGACGCCGGCCGGCAGCGCAGCTCGACCGCGTGCAGGAACAGCGCCGCGCCCGGGTCGGGGCAGAGCACCGCGCGGCAGGGCCCGGGCGGCACGGGCACGAACAGCGACCCGCGGCCGCGCGGCAGCTCGTGCACCTGGGCCGGCGCGGCGCCCTCGCCCGTGCGCACGGCCAGGCGCGTCCGCTTCGGGCTCCAGTAGTCGACGCGCAGCACCGCCGTCGCGCCCTCCGGCACGTCCACCGCGGGCAGCGCGACGCCTTCGTCCGCGCCGCTCGCCGTGACCTCGACGCCGTCGATCCCGCGGCGGCGGCGCGGCTCGAGCGCGGGCGACCCGCGTGGCGTCAGGCGGTCCAGCGCCGCGGGCAGCTCGAGTCGCAGCAGCGCCGTGGGCGACAGGAAGAAGGCGCTCCGCGGCGAGCCGTCGGGCTCGAGGCGGCGCGGCTCGCCGGTGACGAGCCAGCGCTGGACGTGCTCCTCGATCACGACGTCGGGCGCAACGGCGTCGATCAGGTCGAGGGGGAAGTCCTCGCGCCAGTGCGCGTGCAGCTCCGAGAACGACCACGGCAGCAGGCGGAAGAGCTGCGGCCCGAACGAGTCGTGCAGCAGCAGCGCGCGCGGGCGGTCGGGGTCCGGGCCGGTGTAGCTGTGCTCGCTGCCGACGTCGCTGCCCGTCTCGGCGATCACGGTGCCGCTGCCGGGCGGCAGCTCGTAGCGCACCGCGCGCTGGGGCAGCAGGTCGTCGACGTAGAGCGACGGCCCCCACGTGTCGCCGTGGCCCTCCTCGTCGACGAGCACCAGCTCGTCGCCCGGCGGCAGCGGCGCCACGCCCGGGACGCGCTCGGCGAGCCGCGCCGCGATCGCCCGCGCGGCCGCGAGCTGGCCCGGGCCGTTCCAGTGCGTCCCCAGGCGCACGTACACGGGCGTCGCGGGGTCCTCGTCCCGGCGCGCCTCCCACAGCGCCGCCCGCAGGTCCAGCACGTCCACGTCGGTCTCCGCGCGCAGGCGCGCGACCAGCTGGTCGAGGCGCCGCGTCTCCGCGAACGGGTCCGCCCCGCAGATCCACTCGTAGGGGCGGTCCCCGCGCAGCGGCCGCGGCAGGAGCTCGGGGTACAGCTCCTCCTTGTTGGGCACCAGCACCAGCAGGTAGTGGACGCCCTGCTGCGCCAGGTAGGCCGCGCGGTCGCGGTACGACGCGACCCAGGCGTCGAGCTCGGCGTCGTCGAACGGGACGCGCCCGCGCGCCTCCTCGAGCGTCTTCCCGCCGGTGAAGAAGAGCCAGCCGTCCTCGCCGACCACCACGCGCGGCGTGGGCGACACGCCGAGCCCGAAGAGCTTCACGACGCTGTGCGCCCGCAGGTAGCGGTCGCGGAAGCCGAACGTGTCGGCGAAGTGCGCCTCCATGCGCCGGGGGTAGCTCGAGAGCGCCGCCAGGTCCCAGGCGAGCTCCGGCCGCGGCGCGGGCGCGCGCTTCTCCGGCAGCGGCCAGCGCGCCTCCTCCGGCCGGAACCGGTCCAGCCACGGCAGGCCGATCCCCAGCAGGAACACGGCGATCACCGCGAAGCGGAACGGGCGCGAGACCTCGACCTCGGTGCGGGGGTCCATCAGAACCGGAAGTAGATGAACGGGTCGTAGGCGCCCGCCGCCAGCTCGAGGGTGGACAGGAACAGCGTCGCGGCGAGGCCCGCGAGCGCGGCGACCTCGGCGGCCGCGCGCAGCCCGGCGGACGAGCCCGCGTACCAGGCGCGCGCGCGCTCGAGCCACGGCACGGAGCCGACCAGCCCGGCGAGCAGCGTCAGGACGAACGGCGCGTCCGCGTGCAGCGCGACCGGGTGCGCCGCGGCGTCGCCGGCCTGAAGCCCGGCCATCGCCGCCAGGTAGGCCAGCGCGTCCCCGGGCGCCTCGGCGCGGAAGAACACCCAGCCGACCAGCACGGCCAGCAGCACGTAGGCGTGGCGGACGGCGCGCGGCAGCCGCGCGAGCGCCGCGCCGAATCCGGCGCGCTCCAGCACCAGAAAGGCGCCGTGGAACAGGCCCCACACGACGAACGTCACGCTGGCGCCGTGCCACAGGCCGCACAGCAGGAACACGACCAGCAGGTTGCGGTACGTGCGCGCCGCGCCGCCGCGGTTGCCCCCCAGCGGCACGTACAGGTAGTCGCGGAACCAGGTGGACAGCGAGATGTGCCAGCGCCGCCAGAACTCGGTGATCGAGGCCGCGACGTACGGGTACCGGAAGTTCTCCAGGAAGCGGAAGCCGAGCATGCGCCCCAGGCCGATGGCCATGTCCGAGTAGCCCGAGAAGTCGAAGTAGATCTGCAGCGCGTAGGCGACCGCGCCGGTCCACGCCAGGGCCGGCGTCAGCTCGCCCGCGGGCACGGCGAAGGCCGCGTCGGCGACGCGCGCGACGTGGTTGGCGATCAGCACCTTCTTGCCCAGGCCGACGACGAAGCGCCGCGCGCCCAGGGAGAAGTCGGACGACGTCACCACGCGCCGCCCGATGTCGCGCGCCACGTCGTGGTAGCGCACGATCGGCCCGGCGATGAGCTGCGGGAAGAGCGACAGGTAGACCGCGAAGCGCCCGGGGTTGCGCTGGGCCTCGACGTCGCCGCGGTACACGTCGACGACGTAGGAGATCGCCTGGAACGTGAAGAAGGACACGCCGATCGGCAGGCGGATGCCGCCGTCGGGGGTCGCCAGCAGCGCGCGCGCGGTGCCCGCGGGCAGCAGCGCGCCCAGGCGCGGCGGCTCGTGCGCGACCCATCCGAGCTCGGCCAGCCACGCGCCCCCCGCGCTCCACAGCCAGTCGGCGTACTTGAACGCCACGAGCAGGCCCAGGTTGAAGGCCACGCCGGCGACCAGCCACGCGCGGCGCGCTGGCCCCTGCGCGCGCGCCACGCGCAGGCCCGCCGCCCAGTTCACGGCGATCGACAGCAGCATCAGGGCGACCAGGAAGGTCTCGCCCCACGCGTAGAAGAGCAGGCTCGCCAGCAGCAGGATCGCGTTGCGCAGCTCGCCGCGCGCCTGGAAGTAGACGAGCAGCGTCAGCGGCAGGAACGCGAACAGGAAGACGGGCGAGCTGAAGACCATCCGGGACCCGGGCGCGGACGCCGAGCCGGCGAATCTAGCACGGCGCGCCGCGCGGGCCGCCGGCGCGGAAGGCCCGGGGCGCGTCCGCCCGCCGGAGCCGCGGCCGGCGCGTTGCGCCGGAGCGGAGGGCGCGCGAGAGTGGCGGCATGCTCCACCGGATCCTCCTCGTCGTCGCGACCGCCGCTCCCCCGACCGCTGCCCCCGCCCCCGTCGAGGCGGACGTCGCCGCCGCGGTCGCGCGCGCGGTCGAGGTGCTGCTCGAGCGCCAGGAGCGCTACGCGCGGGACGCGCCGGTCGGGCGCCTGCCCGACGCCGAGCTGGGCGCGTGGCAGGAGGGCGAGCGCGAGCGCCTGGCGAAGGCGCGCGGACCCACGGACGAGCGCGCCGAGTGGCCCTACGAGGGCGTGTACCGCGTGCGCGGCGCGATCCCCGCGGGGTACCGCGTCGGCGGCACGGCGATCGTCTGCGAGGCGCTGCTGCTCGCGCCCGGCTGGGCCGACGACGCGCCGCGGCGCGCGGCGGTCGAGCGCGCGCTCGCCTTCGTGCTCGACCGCCTCGAGCACGACCCCGCGCTCGCCGCTGGCCCGAAGGAGGGCTACGACGTGCGCGGCTGGGGCCACGCGTACGCGCTGCGCCTGCTGCTCACCGCGCGCGACGCCGACGCGGTGCCCGCGGGCCTGCGCGCGCGCGTCGACGACGCCCTGCCGCGGCTGCTGACGTGCCTCGAGGCGAACGCGCTGGACGGCGGCGGCTGGAACTACGCGCGCGGCGGCGCGAGCCCGTTCATGACCGGCTCGACGCTGCTGGCGCTGTTCCACGCGCGGGCGCGCGGCCTCGACGTGAAGGACGAGCTGGTCGCGGGTGCCCTCGACGCGCTCGAGCGCGGCCGTACGGAGACCGCGTCGTACGCGTACAGCGGGCCGGCGAAGGGCGAGGTCGCGATGCCCGGCTCGGCGGCGCGGGCGTCGATCGCCGAGCTGTGCCTGCACCTGGCGGACCGCACCGATCCCGCCGGGCTGCTCGCGGCCGTGCACGGGTTCTTCGACGGCTGGGAGGACCTGCTGGCGCGCAAGTCGCGCCAGGGCACGCACGAGCCGCCCTACGGGATCGCGCCGTACTACTTCTACTACGGCCACCGCTACGCGGCGCTGGCGATCGAGGCGCTGCCCGAGGCGGCGCGGCCGGAGCTGCGCGCGCGGTTGCGCGAGCTGCTGTGGCGCACGCGCGACGAGGACGGCTCGTGGAACGACCGCGTGTTCCCGCGCACGTCCGCCTGCTCGACGGCGATGGCCGTGCTGGCGCTGCTGGCCGCCGACGCGCCGCCGCCGCACCGCTGGGGCGAGTGAGCCCGCGGGGTCAGAACAGCGTGTAGACGTACCCGGCGTACGCGACGAGCAGCAGCGCGCCCTTCCAGCCGCCGAGGCGTCCGGGGAGGATGCGCGGCAGGAAGATCGCGCCCAGGCTGAAGGCGAGCACGGCGGGCAGGTCGTGGTCCAGCGCGCTCTGCACCGACAGCCGCGCGGGCTCGTGGCCCGGGTCGAAGGGGTGGATGATCGCGGTCAGGCCGAGCGCCAGCGACAGGTTGAAGACGTTGCTGCCGACGACGTTGCCGAGGCCGATCTCCGACTCGCGCTTCAGCGCGGCGACGATGCCGGCCACCAGCTCGGGCAGGGACGTGCCGACGGCGATGACGGTGAAGCCGATCACGTGGTCGCTGACGCCGAAGCGGCGCGCGAGGGTCTCGGCGGACCGCACGGTCAGCTCGGCGCCGATCGCCAGGCCGACCATCCCGAACACGATCGCGAGGCCCGGGACCAGCCGCGGCCGGATCACGGTGTCGGCCTCGGCGACCTCGAGCGGCACGCGGGAGCGGTCCCGGACGCTCCACAGCAGGTGCCCGTTGTGCAGCGCGAACACGCCCACCAGCAGGTACCCGTCGGTGCGCGAGATGCCGCCGTCCCACGACACCGCCCACAGCGCGAGGACCGCCGCCAGCATCCAGAAGCTCTCGCGCAGGGCGAGCTTCTGGTCCAGGACCGCCGGCAGCAGGATCGACGTCGTCCCCAGGACCAGGCCGACGTTGGCGACGTTGCTGCCCAGGACGTTGCCGAGGCTCATCTCCGCCTTGCCGGTCCAGGCCGCCTTGGCCGAGACCACGACCTCCGGCGCGGAGGTGCCCCAGGCGACGACCGTCAGCCCGATCACGAGCGCCGTGACGCCCATGCGCCGGGCGATCTCGGAGCTGCCCCCGACCAGCCAGTCCGCCCCCTTCGCCAGGAGGAAGATGCCGGCCAGCAGCAGCATCACGGTCATCGGGAGCGGGGACACGGGGCGGGATGCTACCGGGCGGCGGGAGAAAGTCGCCGCCGGCGGACTAGAATGGGCGCGTGGCACGTCCCGACACCCCCTTGATCGCGATCCACGGCGAGCTCGCCGGCGAGCGGCTCGACCGCCTGTCCCTGTCGAACCGCTACGCCGAGGCGGTGCTGCGCGCGGGCGGCCTGCCCGTCGCCATCCCGCCGGTCGGCGGACCGGGCGACCTGGCGAAGCTGCTCGACCGCGTCGACGGCCTGGTGCTGTCGGGCGGCGACGACTTCCACGCCGAGCGCTTCGGCCTGGGCCCCACCCACCCCGCCGCGAGGCCGGTGCCGCTGGAGAAGCAGGACCTCGACGCCGCCCTCGCGCGGCTGGCCCTGGACCGCGGCCTGCCGGTGCTGGGCATCTGCTACGGGATGCAGCTCCTGGGCCTGGTCGACGGCGCCGGGATGCACCAGCACCTGCCCGACGACCGCCCCGACGCGCGCGACCACCGCGGCGGCGTCGAGCATCCGGTCCGCGTCGAGCCGCGAACGAAACTGGCGGCGGCCCTGGAAGTAGAGGAGCTGACCGTCGTCTCGCGCCACCACCAGGCGCTCGCGTCGGTCGCCGGCCCCTGGCGGGTCTCCGGACGGGACGAGGACGGATTGATCGAGGCGATCGAGCACACCGCGCACCCCTTCGCCCTCGGCGTGCAGTGGCACCCCGAGCTGTCGGCCGAGGGGCACGCCAACGACCGGGTGTTCCGGGCCTTCGTGTGCGCCGCCGGCGTGCACGCGGGGCGCCGGCAGTTCGGCGGCGACCTGACGGCCGCGGGGGCGGGCGCGTGAGCGGCCTCTACTCGAACCGCAAGGAGGCGCTGCGCAAGCAGAAGCCGAAGCTGCCGGAGGCGGGCGGCCTGTTCCACCGCAGCGAGCTGCGCCGCCTGGTGGCCATGCTCGTGGCCGTGATCGTGATCGGCGCCGTCTCGATCAGCACGATCGTGCGGCGGGCGAACCGCGCGAGCGAAGGCGCGGACGCCGTCGGCCAGCCGGAGGTCCCCGAGGTCACCGACTCCGTCGTCGTCCTGCCGGACATCGACGTGGCGGCGCTCGACGCGCTGGTGGCGGACGCCACGCCCGAGCAGCGCGTGATCCTGGACCTGCCGGCCCTCGACTGGGCCTTCGACGCGACGCGCCTGCTGCGCGAGCCGCACTACCGCGCGCTCGAGCGCCGCATGCTCGACGCGGAGACCGTCGACGCCCTCCTGGCCGACCCGCCGGGCTTCCGCGCGCAGGCCTTCCGCGCCCGCGGCCGGCTCGAGGACGTGCGCTTCTACGAGGCCGTCGGCCGTCGCCCCGCGCACTTCCGCGCCGGGCTGCGGCTCGAGGACGGCGGGGGCGCGTGGATCGCCGTGCGCGACGTGCCGGACTCCGGCTTCGCGGACGGGGACTTCGTCCGCGTCGACGGCCTGTTCGTGGAGCTGTTCCGCGACGAGGTCGGCGCTGGCTGGATCGAGCAGCCGCTGATCGTCGGCCGCGAGGCCGTCGCGTCCTACCCCGCGATCGCGCCGTCCGGCGCGTCGCCCGAGGAGCTGCTGGCGCCCGTGCTCGACGACACCGAGACCGAGGTCACCGGCCTGCCCTTCGACCCGTTCTGGCAGCTGATGGCGCTGACCGACCGCCTGGACGAGACCGACGTCGACTGGGAGTCGGCGCCGCTCGTGACCATGGACGTGATCAACGCGATCGCGGCGGACGGCGCGGCGTGGCGCGGCAAGGCCGTGCGCTTCCCCGCCTGCGAGGTGCTCGACTGCTGGGCCGTCGACCCCGGCGAGAACCCCGCGCGCATCGACGCGCTGACCGAGGGCTGGCTGGGCAACTGGACGTGGAAGGGCCCGACGCTCGTCGCCCGCTTCCAGTCGCCGGCCGCGTTCGGGCGCGACATCCACCGGCGCGACGTGGCCACCGCGCGGGGCTTCTTCCTGAAGAACCTCGCCTACGAGGCCAAGGACGGCTCCCTGGGGCTCGCGCCGTTCTTCGTGGTGCACTCCGCCGAGATCGTTCCGCCCGCGGAGAAGAGCGACGCGCTGCGCACGGTCACGCTGATCGTGTCGGCCAGCCTGCTGGGCCTGGGCGGTCTCGTCGCGGCGCTGCTCGTGCGCGACCGGCGCCGCTCGCGCGAGCTCCAGGCGGACCTGGTGCGGCGCCGCCGCGCGCGGCGCGAGCAGCGCCGCCGGGACGAGTCGCGCCCCGAGGACCCCGTCCCCGAGGGCTCGTGACCCCCCCGAAGCGCCGCGCGGTCCCGGTCGCGACGGAGCCGGCGTACGAGGTCCGGATCGGGCCGGGGGTGCTGGACGAGCTGGGCGAGCACCTCGGCGACGAGCCCTGCGCGCTGATCGCCGACGCGCGCGCGCTGGAGCTGCACGGCGCCGCCCTGGACGCCGCGCCGGCGCTGCGGGACGCGCCGCGCCTGGCCGTGGGCCCGGGCGAGCGCGCCAAGCGCTTCGCCGAGCTCGAGCGCGCGCTCGACTTCCTGGCGGACGCGCGCCTCGACCGCCGCGCGACCGTCGTCGGGTTCGGCGGCGGCGCCGCCGGCGACCTCGCGGGCCTCGCCGCCTCCCTGTACATGCGCGGGGTCGACGTCGTGCAGGCGCCCACGACCCTGCTCGCCCAGGTCGACGCGTCCGTCGGCGGAAAGACCGCCGTCAACCTCGCCGCGGGCAAGAACCTGGCCGGGACGTTCCACCAGCCGCGCGCGGTGCTCGCCGACACGGCCACGCTGGCGACGCTGCCGAGCGACGAATGGCGCAGCGGCCTGGGCGAGGTGCTGAAGACGGCGGTGCTCACCGGGCCCGAGCTGCTCGGCTGGCTCGAGCAGCACGCCGACGCGCTGCGCCCCGACGACGCGGACCGCGCGGCCGAGGCCGTGGCGCAGTGCGTGCGCCACAAGGCCGCGGTCGTCGCCGCCGACGAGCGCGAGGCCGGCCGCCGCGCCGAGCTGAACCTCGGCCACACCTTCGCCCACGCCATCGAGCGCGCCGCCGGCTTCGGCCGCGTCCCCCACGGCGTCGCGGTCTCCGCCGGCCTCGGCCTGGCCCTCGCGGCGGCCCGCGCCGCGGGCGTCCTCGAGGACGAGGCCCTGCCCGCGCGCGTCGCCGACCTGCAGCGCCGCCTCGGCCTCCCCCGCGACCTCGCGGCCCTGAACGCGGACCTCGGCACCCCGCTCGACGGCGCGGCCCTGCTCGCCGCCCTCGCCCACGACAAGAAGGCCCTGCGCAGCGAGCCCCGCTTCGTCCTGCCGGTCCGCCCCGGCCAAGTCCGCCTCGGCGTGGCCCTCGACCCCGCCCTCGTGGCCCGCCTGCTCGGCGCGGCCTGATCCCGGCGTCCACACCCCCCCGCAGCTCCACGGAGCCGAGGAACCGAGCCATAAGCGAGCCGCACGCCCCTCCCGGCACCTTTGGGATCGGCGGCGAGCTCGAGGTCTCGCGCCTCGGCTACGGCGCGATGCGCCTCACCGGCCAGCCGGGCAACTTCGGGCCATACGCGGACTGGAAGGGCGGCAAGGCGCTGCTCCGCCGCGCGGTCGAGCTGGGCGTGGACTTCTTCGACACCGCGCTCCCCTACGGACCCCGCCACAGCGAGCGGCTCCTGGCGGAGGCCGTCGGCGACCGCCCGGTCGTGCTCGCCACGAAGGGCGGCGTCGACAAGCCCGAGCCGGGCAACATCGTCACGGACGGGCGGCCGGAGACGATCCGCCAGCATGTCGAGCGGAGCCTCTCCGCCCTGGGGCGCGACCGGATCTACCTGTACCAGCCCCACCGCGTCGACCCCCGCGTCCCTCTCGCCGAGACGGTCGGGGAGCTCGCGCGTCTGCGCGAGCAGGGCAAGGTCCGGTACCTCGGGCTCTCCAACGTCACGCTCGACTAGTACGAGCTGGCGAAGACGGTCACGTCGATCGAGTCGGTCCAGAACCGCTTCAACGTCACCGAGCGCGGCTCGCTAGACCTCGTGCGCGCCACGGCGGAGGACGGCGCCGCGTTCATTCCCTTCGGCCCGCTGGGCGCGAAGCCCATGGAGCCCGGCGCTCCACTCGCGGAAGCCTCGAGCACCCTCGCGAACCTGGCGCGCGAGGCGGCCGTCCGCACGGGTCAGCTGACCCTCGCGTGGCTGCTGTACGTGTCCCCCAACACGATCGTCATCCCCGCCACGACCCGCATCCCGCACCTCGAGGAGAACGTCGCCGCCCGCGACGTCCGCCTGGGCCCCGCCCAGATGGACCGCCTCGACGCGCTCGACGGCGCCGCCTGACCCGAACGAATCTGGCCCTGGACGGGCCGCGCGTGTCTCTGAGCTGCCAGGCACGCGGCCGAACCAGCGGCGACAGCACGGACTCGAGTGGATCGGGAGCGGGACGCCCTCGTGGGCAGCGCCCTCCGGCCAGGGGCCGACGAGATGCCTCAGCGCGGTCGGCTCGATCGCTTCCACGTGCGAATCGTCTTCATGCGACGCACGTCGAGCAGGTGTGCCTGGCCTTCGTGGGCCAGGTTCTCGGGATACGCTCGTTGCTCCGCTCCGCCGACCAGAGCGTGCGTGCGGTCCGCCGACAGCGATAGCGAGTGTCCCGTGCTCGTGAATCCGCCCGGCGGAGTCCAGGACGAGAGCAGGGTGCCCGCCTTCCCCGATATGAGATCAACGCGCGGGAGGGCGCACCATGGACCGGTCACCAGGACCTCCGGGACGCAGTCCCCGTCGGCGTCCGGTACGAAGGCGAGCGCCTGGCTGTAGTCGCGCTGGTCGAGCGAGCCGCCGTGGCCCACCTCGCGGTCCGGCCGCCCCTCCCACAACACGCGTGGCTGGTCGCTCACGTCGATTACCTGCAGCTTCCCGACTCCGGCGCGGTATCCGGGCCAGCCGACCGCCAGGTACGCGCCGAACTCGTCGCCCCAGGCCGCCGCACGCATCCGGGCTGCGGGACGAGGCGCCTCGTCGCCGGGACCGCCCGAAAACGTGACAGGGAAGGTCCTGTCGGGCTCGACGCCGTCCGCGTCGAACGGAACAGCGTGCAGATCGCCCTCGCGCCACCCGACACACCAGCCAACGGACGCTCCCCGGGGAAGCGCGGCGCATGCCACGGAGTCCAACTCGGGGTCCACGAGCTGGTCCCGTACGAGCTCACCGACCGCGGAGAAGCGCAGCCAGCGCAGTACGTCGCCGGACCGGACGACCGCGTCCGCCCGTTCGCGGTGGACGACCGTGTCCTCGATCTCCTGCACGTCCGCGAGGCGCCGTTGCTCCTCGCCGTCCGGAAACGAGAGCACCCGCAGGCCTCCACCGGCCGGCGAGCCTCCGGGCGTGAAGTGCTGCGGGTCGAGGACGAGCAGTCGCTGCGCCCGTTCCAGCTCGAGGAGCGACCACGCCGGTCGCCGAACCCAGGTGAAGTCACGACCGAGTGGCTGCCCCACGCACAGCTCGGCCACGATCGCGTCGTCCTCGAAGAGCGCGATGGCCGATTCCTCCCGCGACGGCAGGGTCGAGGACCCCTCGCCCCGGAGCGTGCCGAGGTCCACCTGCGTCGCGAACCGGACGATGGTGCCGCGCGGCTCAAGCAGCTGGACGTGGCGGAGCTGCCCGAAACGGGCGTTCACGGGGTCAGGGAGCTGGAGGAGGAGGAGGAGGAGCAGAAGCGCAGGGGGCAACACGGTCGACATCCGCTGGGTGTCCGGGGTCGCCTTGGGCAATGGGCCCTACCGACGGGATCGCCAGGAGCGAGCTTATGCGGCAGGTGCCGCGAACTCCGGATCCGATTCGGGTCGCGGCGGGCGCGTCGGGGGCGCTGCCCCACAACAGGCCGCGGGGTCGCGTCGGCACGGAGGCGGGGACCGAGCTGGTAGCCGGGGCCGCAGAGGCCCTGTTCGGGACTGGACGGACCATCGGCGGGCGAGCAGCCCCCGAAGCCGGGTCGGCTAGCGCGCCCCTGGCGCTGTCCCGCCTCGGTCGGCCGCGCGCAGCTGGCCCAGCAGGCGGCGCCAGACCTCCTCGGCCGGCTTGCCGCGGGCGGTGTACGTGCGGTCGTCGGGGCCGCCGCGGCCCCACCAGTCGTAGAGGAAGAGGCCGCCGAGGCTCGGCACCGGGTGGCCGTCGGGCAGGAAGACCTCGGCGAAGGCCTCGAAGGCGCGGCGCTGCAGGTCGGGGTCGGCGGGGGCGTCGCGCGTGTAGTCCCACGGGGCGGCGGCGCCGCCGCGCAGGCTGGGGACGCCGACCTCGGTCAGGACGACGGGCAGGTGCGAGCGGGCGCCGAGTCGCCGCGCCTCGCCCAGCGCGCGCCGCCAGCCGCGCGCCAGGTCGGCGACGGTCGGGTCCGGCTCGGGCGACAGGCGGAAGTACGCGGTCATGCCGGCGAAGTCGAGCGCGTCCCAGAAGCGGATCGCGTCGAAGTGGTCCCAGTTGGCCGAGTACGTCAGCCGCCCGGGGAAGCGCGCGCGGGTCGCGGCGACGAGCGCGCGCCAGCGCGCCTCCTCGCGCTCGAGGCTGGCGAGCTCCGAGCCGACCGCGAGCGCCGCGGCGCCCTCCGCGCGACCGACCTCGGCGAGGCCGCCGACGAGCTCGCCGTAGGACGCCCACCACGCGTCGGGGTTCGCGGGGCGCAGGCTGCCGCGCCAGTCGTCGGGGCCGGCGCGCGCCAGCAGCACGACGGGCATCAGCAGCACCTCGAGGCCGAGCTCGCGCGCGCGCCGTACCGTGGCTGCGACGCGCTCGTCGGGCGGGGTGCGCGGCGACGTGCGCGGCACGTGGCTGGCCTCCGCGTCGAGCTGCTCGGTGGCCACGACGAGCAAGACCCAGTCCGCGCCGAGCGCACGGATCTCGCGCAGCTCGCGGTCGTAGCGCCGCCGCGGGTCGCGGTGGTGCATGGGCAGCGCGACACCGGCGAGCGGCCGGACGAGGTCCGCCGGTCCGCCCCGCGCCGGGCCGCGGGCGGCGCGCGGCCCGAGCGCCGCGGCCGCGATCGCGAGCAGCGCGCGGCGGGAGAGGGACGCCTGGCTCGACACGCGCCCATCCTAGGGCGGGCGCGCCGGATCCCGGGAGTCCGCCCGGCCGGGGGAGAGCGGCGGGCTCGCACGGTCCCGGGTCCTCGACCCACGCCCGGGCGACCGGCCGCGGGTCCGGGAGCGGGAAGGGTTTTCCGGTAGCCGGTCGCGGGGCGAGCTCGAAAGCGATTTCCTCCCCACGGGCCCCATTGCGGGTTCGGGGGGTCGCGTCGACAATCTGCCGTTCGGGACGGACTGGCGTCCCTCGTGGTGGGAAGGACCGACACCCTGGCCGAGCGCCAGGTCGTGACCGCATTGTCGCGGCCCGACCTGGCGGATCCGTTCGGCCCGGTACCGCTGCCGAAGAGTCGCGAGGACCTCGCGGACGACCGGCGGCGAGACCGGGCCGTGGGCACGTTGCAGGCCGCCGCTCTCGGCGGACTGCTCGCGGTGTGCGCGCTGGCGCTGCCCACGCAGCGCGTGCAGGACGGCGCGCTCGCGTTCGTGCAGGCCACGTCCGGCGGGGCGTGGGTGCACCCTCACCTCGCGCTGATGCCGCTCGCGCGGCTGCTGGCCGAGGGGCTCGGCGCGGAGCGCGCGTGGTACGTGCTGTCCGCCCTGTGCGCCGGCGCGGCGCTGCCCTTCACCGCGGCGACGCTGCTCGCCCTCGGGATCGGGAGGATGCGCGCGCTGGCCGCCGCAGGGATCGCGTTCCTGACCCCGGCGGCACTGCTGGCGGCGACCACGCCCGGGCCCTACGGGCCGGCGCTGCTGGGCGCGGCGATCGCGGCGTTCGGGGCCGCCGGACGCGAGGGCCTCTCGCCGGCGCGCCACGCGCGTCGCGCGGCCCTCGGCTGGGTGGTCGCCTGCACCCTGTTCCTCGGACACGCCCTGCTCCTGCCCGCGGTCGTCGCCGCCGTGACGCTGCGCGGGGGGGCCCCCTCCGGGCGCAAGGAGCGCGAGGTGGCCTCCGCGGAGCGCGCGACCGTCCTCGGCTGGCTCGCGGCCGCGCCCGCGCTGCTGCTCGCCCTGCTGCTGCTGGGCGACCTCGTGCCGGCGCGCGCGTCGGGCGGGGACTTCCTGCGCGCCGCGCTCGCGGCGGTGCTCGGCGGCGACGGGACGCCCGCGCTGCGCCCCATCCGGACCACGGTCGCCCTCGCGCTCGGGCTGGGGCCGGCGCTGCTCGGCCTGGGCGCGCTGTGCTTCCCGCAGGGCAAGGACCGGCGCACGGCGCTCTTCGCGGCGCTCTGGGCCGCCGGCGCCCTCGCCCCGCAGGTCCTGCACGGCCCCGCGCCGTTCGGGCTGACCGCGGTCGGCCTGCTGCCGCTGGCGGCCCTCGGCTTCGCCCTGGGCCTGCGCCGCCTCGCGGCGGACGCGGCGACGTCGCGCGCGGCCCTCCTGGCGGCGCTCGGGGTGGTGGTCGTGGTCGGCTTCCGCACCGTCCACCACCGCGCGGACCCCGACCGCGCCTGGTCGGAGCGCGCCGCGGGCCTGCTGTCGGGCGACGACGTCTTCCTGTCGCGCGACGCGAACCACCTGTACATCGCCGCCGAGCGCTTCGGCGTCGAGGCCCTCGACCTGCGCGAGCCCGTCGAGCTGGCCCAGCGCTACCGCGACGCGTACTGGAGCACCCTGGCGCAGCGCGTGGCGGACGCCCACTCCGAGGGCCGCCGGATCGTCACCGACGTCGGGCCCCGCGGGTCGCTCACCGCCATCCGCGAGTTCCCGTTCCGCAAGGAGCTGCACCGCCTGGGCCTGCGCGCGCCGCTGGTCCAGCTCGAGCAGCTCGCGGCCGAGGCGCGCCAGGACCGCTACCGCGCCGTGCAGGAGCGCGACCTGTTCCCCGGGGAGATCGAGGAGGCCTCGATCGACCCCGGCGGCGCCCCCGCGCCGTGAGCACGGCCGCGTGGCTCGCCGCCACGGCCCTGGTGGCGCTGGGCGTCGCCGGGGCGGTCCTCGTGTCGCGGCGCGTGTGGACGCGCCCGTCGCGCCTGCGCCGGTGGGCCGGGCGGGCGACGGTCGGCGCCTGCACCCTCGCCGTCGCGTTCCTGGCGTGCGAGGCGTACTTCAAGTTCCTCTGGCTGGAGCCCGACGGGTTCGGCGTGTCGCTGCACACGCGGCTGTGGGCGCGCAGGTACCTGCACCCGCGCAACTCGCTGGGCTACCGCGACGTCGAGCACGACGCCGCGTCGCTCGAGGGCAAGCGCGTCCTGTTCGTGGTCGGCGACTCGTTCGTCGAGGGCGCCGGGCTGCGCGACTACCGGCGCCGGACGTCGAACGTCCTCGCCCGCCGGCTCGGGCCCGCGTGGGCCGTCGTGAACATTGCCCAGGGGGGCTGGGGCACGTTCCAGGAGCACGCCGCGATGGTGCGCTACCCGCGGCGGCCCGGCGCGGTGGTCCTCGTCTACTACGTGAACGACGTGCTCCCGGCGGCGGCGGAGCAGGGGCTGCCACTGGAGGTGCCGCCCACGCGCGGGTGGGTGCGCGCCGTCGCGGGCAGCTCCTACTTCCTCGACTTCCTGTACTGGCGCCTCTACCGCCTGCGGCTCGACGAGGGCGCCCTGCTGGAGCACCTGGAGACGTGCTTCGACGACCCGGACGTCCTGCGGGCGCACCTGGCGGAGCTCGACGCGCTGGTGCGCTGGGTCGAGGCGCGGGAGGCCGAGCTGCACGTGGTCGTCTTCCCGCACCTCGTCGCGCTGGAGCGGACGCGGCGCCTGACCGACCGGGTCGTGCGGTTCCTGACCGACCGCGGCGTGGACGTGCTCGACATGGGCGCGCGGCTGCAGGGCCGCGACCCCGCCGAGCTCGTGGTCGGAAGGTTCGACAGCCACCCCGGCGAGGAGCTGAACGAGGAGGTCGCCGAGCTCCTGCTGGAGCGCCTGAGCGCACCGGGCGACGACCGCCGCGGCGCGCGCTGAGCGGACGCGGACGGCCCGGCCGCCCGCGGCGCGGGAACGCGCTCCGCGCCGCCGCCGGGCGCGTCCGGCGCGCGGTCGACACTGCCGGGGCGGTGTGGTTTACTTGCGCAGTTTCGGGCCGGGCCCCGGCGTCCGAACAGCCCCTCGCCGCCTCCCCCCACGCTCCGCCCCCCCGCCGTTCCATGCCCCGCCGCGACGACCTCGAGTCCATCCTCATCGTTGGCAGCGGCCCGATCGTGATCGGTCAGGCCTGCGAGTTCGACTACTCCGGCACGCAGGCGTGCAAGGCCCTCCGCGAGGAGGGCTACCGCGTGATCCTGGTCAACTCGAACCCGGCCACGATCATGACCGACCCGGGGACCGCGGACTCGACCTACATCGAGCCGATCACCCCGAGCGCCGTGCGCAAGGTGCTCGAGAAGGAGCGGCCCGACGCGATCCTGTCGACCATGGGCGGGCAGACGGGCCTGAACACGTCGCTCGCGCTGCACGACGACGGCACCCTGGACCGCCTGGGCGTCGAGATGATCGGCGCGCGCGCCGAGGTCATCCGCAAGGCCGAGGACCGCGACCTGTTCCGCGCGGCCATGAAGAACTGCGGCCTCGAGAACGCGGCCTCGGGCATCGCCCACAACATGGACGAGGCCCGCCGCGCCCTGGCCGAGCTGGGCCTGCCCTGCGTGATCCGCCCCGCCTTCACCCTGGGCGGCAGCGGCGGCGGCATCGCCTACAACGTCGAGGAGTTCGAGCAGATCGTGCAGCGCGGCCTGTCGCTGTCGATGAACTCCGAGGTGCTCATCGAGGAGTGCCTGACGGGCTGGAAGGAGTTCGAGATGGAGGTGATGCGCGACGCGGCGGACAACGTCGTCATCATCTGCTCGATCGAGAACCTCGATCCGATGGGCGTGCACACGGGCGACTCCGTCACCGTCGCGCCGTCGCAGACGCTGACCGACCGCGAGTACCAGCGCCTGCGCAACGCCACCATCCGCATCATGCGCGAGATCGGCGTCGAGTGCGGCGGGTCGAACGTGCAGTTCTCGCTGGACCCGCACAGCGACCGCATGGTCGTCATCGAGATGAACCCGCGCGTGTCGCGCTCGTCCGCCCTGGCGTCGAAGGCGACCGGCTTCCCGATCGCCAAGTTCGCCGCCAAGCTGGCCGTGGGCTACACGCTCGACGAGATCCAGAACGACATCACGCGCGAGACGCCGGCCAGCTTCGAGCCGACGATCGACTACTGCGTCACGAAGATCCCCCGCTTCGCCTTCGAGAAGTTCAAGGGCGCCGACACGACGCTGACGACGCAGATGAAGTCGGTGGGCGAGACGATGGCCATCGGGCGCACGTTCAAGGAGTCGCTGCAGAAGGCGCTGCGCGGCCTCGAGACCGGCCGGCCCGGGTTCGGCCTGGATCCGCGCGACCCCGTCGAGTCCCTGTCGGTGGACCACGAGGCGCTGACGCGCGCCCTGCGCGTGCCGAACGAGAACCGCCTGCTGGCGATCCGCGCCGCGTTCCGCGCGGGCTGGACCACCGAGGAGATCCACGAGGCCTCGTTCATCGACCCCTGGTTCCTGGACAACATGCGCGAGCTGGTCGAGTTCGAGCGCGAGCTGTCCGGCCGCCCCCTGACGGCGGAGAAGCTGCGCGAGGCGAAGGCCCTGGGCTACTCGGACCGTCAGCTGGCCCTGGCCTCGGGCGCGACCGTGGAAGCCGTCCACGCGCTGCGCGTCGAGCACGACATCCAGCCCTGCTACAAGCTGGTCGACACGTGCGCGGCCGAGTTCGAGGCACACACGCCGTACTACTACTCGACCTGGGACGACGAGTCCGAGCTGCGCGAGAGCGACGCGCGCCGGATCATGATCCTGGGCGGCGGGCCCAACCGCATCGGGCAGGGCATCGAGTTCGACTACTGCTGCGTCCACGCGGCCTTCGCGGCGCGCGAGATCGGCTGCGAGTCGATCATGGTGAACTCGAACCCCGAGACCGTCTCGACCGACTACGACACCTCGGACGACCTGTTCTTCGAGCCGCTGACGCACGAGGACGTGATGAACATCGTGCGCGCGACGAACCCCGACGGGATCATCGTGCAGTTCGGCGGCCAGACGCCGCTGAACCTGGCCAAGGGCCTGCGCGCGGCCGGCGCTCCGCTGATCGGAACGTCGGTGGACTCGATCGACCGCGCCGAGGACCGCAAGCACTTCAGCGAGTTCCTGAAGAAGCTCGGCCTTCTGCAGCCCGACAACGGCCTCGCGATGTCGAACGCGGAGGCCTTCGAGGTGGCGCGGCGCATCGGCTACCCCGTGCTCGTGCGCCCCAGCTACGTGCTGGGCGGCCGCGCCATGGAGATCGTCTACGACGACGCGGCGCTCGACCACTACATGACCCACGCGGTCCAGGCCTCGCCCGACCACCCCGTGCTGGTCGACAAGTTCCTGGAGGACGCGATCGAGGTCGACGTCGACGCCATCTGCGACGGGACCACCGTGGTGATCGGCGGGATCATGGAGCACATCGAGGAGGCCGGGATCCACTCGGGCGACTCGACCTGCGTTCTGCCGCCCCACACGCTCGCGCAGGAGATCCTGAACGAGATCGAGCGCGCCACGAAGTCCATGGCGCTCGAGCTGGGCGTGATCGGCCTGATGAACGTCCAGTTCGCCGTGAAGGGCGACGCCGTCTACGTCATCGAGGTCAACCCGCGCGCCTCGCGCACGGTGCCGTTCGTCAGCAAGGCGATCGGCTGGCCCCTGGCCAAGCTCGCGGCGAAGGTCATGGCGGGCAAGACGCTCGAGGAGCTGGGCTTCACCGAGCCGGTCGTGCCGAGCTACTTCTCGGTCAAGGCCCCGGTGTTCCCGTTCAACAAGTTCCCGGGCATCGACATGATCCTCAGCCCGGAGATGCGCTCGACCGGCGAGGTCATGGGCATCGACGAGAACCTCGGCCTGGCGTTCGCCAAGGCCTTCGAGGCCGCGGGCATGAAGCTCCCGAAGCGCGGCAAGGTCTTCATCTCCGTCAAGAACAGCGACAAGCGCCCGATCGTCGCCGAGGCCCGCCAGCTGGCGAACCTGGGCTACGAGCTGGTCGCCACCGAGGGCACGTTCCGCGCCCTCAAGTCCAACGGCGTCCCGGTCCAGCGCGTGAACAAGATCCACGAGGGCCGTCCGCACGTCGTCGACCAGATCAAGAACCGCGAAATCGACCTCGTCTTCAACACGCCCTACGGCAAGAAGCAGCGCGAGGACGACTCCGCCATCCGCGCCGAGGCCGTGCAGGCCGGCATCCCGTGCATCACGACGCGCGCCGGCATCAGCGCCCTGGTCAGCGCCCTCGACGCGATCCACCGCGGCCCCTACGACGTCTGCAACCTGCAGACCCACCACGCGCGCCTGAAGCAATCGCAGGCGTCGGGGTCGGGCGTCTCGTAGCGGGCTCGCACGCGCGCGCCGGATGCACGCCGCGTGCACACCGGGGGCGCGCGCGGCCGAACGGCCCCGCATCCATCCGGAGCCCGCTCCGGACCGCGGCCGGCGCGCGAGCCGCCGAACGGACCCGCGCCGGGCCTCGAATCACGCGTCGAGCGTCGCCGCGTCGCGCGGACCCGAGCTCCCGACCGCCAGCGTCGGCCACGCGCGGGAACCCGCCCCACGGCCGCCTGGAGCCGATCCTGGCCCTCGTGACGTGGCCCGCAGACCCGGATCCGGGAATCGCCGGCTGCCTCGCACCGCGCCGGCGCGCACCCCGGCCCCCCGCCAGGCGCCGACCGGTCGTTGATCGATCGCCGCGGCTCCCCCTCTAATGGGGCGGGTTGGATGAGGGTCCGCTCGCCTGGGCGCCATCCGGCTCGACAACGGGCCATGCAGGACGAACTGTCGAGCTCGTCGGGGAGGACGTCCTCCGGCCGACGACCGGCGACCGACGGCACGCCGGAGGTCGCCGAGCTCCTCCGGGGGAACGACCCGGTGAAGATCCTCGAACGGCTCGTGCGCGACGACGCGCTGGGCATCCGGCCCCACACCCTCGACCGCCTCGCGGAGCGCGGCTTCCTCCTCGACCCCGAGCGCCTCCTCGCCCGCGTCTTCGCGCGCGTCGCCCACGACGCCGACCTCTACGAGGAGGAGCCCTTCCCCCCCTGGCTCGAGGAGCGCATCGACCGGTCCATGCGCGAGCTCGTCCGCGAGGACTGGGAAGAGGAACGCCGCGGCGAGCTCCCCGACCCCGACGACGTCCGCTACCAGTTCCTGACCGAGCTCCTCGGCCTCGAACCCGGCCTCTGCCGCCGCGCCGCCATCGCCGTCAACGACCTCGACGACACCACGCGCATCGCCTTCACCGCCGTGACCATGCGCGGGCAAACCCTCCAGCAATGCATCGACGCCGGCCTCGGGACGCTGGAGGAGGTGCGGGATGCGATTCGAACGGCGATCCTCGCGATCTCCCAGATCGCCGACGACGACGAAGAAGGAGATGTCCTATGAAGGCCACTCCCCTGACTCTGGACCCCGAGATCCGCGGCCTGATCGAGGAGATCGCGGCGACGCCTGGTTCCACGCTCCTGCACACCCCGCCGAGTGACGTCTACCACTCCCCCTACGATCGCCTGCGACCGACGACCCCGGGTCTGACGACGGCGGAGCGCCACCTGGTGGAGGTGCATGGGGAGGAGTTGGCTTGGTGGTTGCGGATGGGGTGTGTTGTGGGGCTCCTCTCGAGTCCCTTGGTAGAGGCTGTCTATGGCTATCGTGATAGCGCCACAGAACCCGCCACTACGCCGACCCAAGCCCGGCTCCGGGAGATGATCAACAGGCAAAGGCGCACGAGGGATGCACGCCTCGATCCCATCCTGTCAGATCGTTTCATTGAAGAAGTTGGTTCGTTTGACGCGGTACCAAGAGCTGCGCGCTTGTCCAGCCTGCTTAGACCGTCCCCGGAGGCGGAGATTTACTTCGCTGTTCACTGCATGGAGACTGGCCAGACTGGCAGCGCCATTCGAGTCCTCCGGCAGGCGATGCACAGTTACCCAGCCCCGGAATTGCTCGGCATGTGCTGGAGCAACATCGGACGCCTTCGGTTCCAGCAGGGGAAGTTCCGGCTCGCCGCCGCGGCCTATGGCGCTTCGGCCTCTCATGGGCCCGCACGTCCTACTCCGCTCATCTGCTGGTTTGTGTCTGCACTAGCCTGTGATGATCCAGGGCAAGTTGCGCGAGCATCAGAGATGCTCGACAGACTGGTGGCTGCCGAGCACCCCCGAGTCGGTCAGTTCATTGGAGCTCACAAGGGCGCTCTATCGCCGGCCATGAAGCTCGCTGGCCAGCGCAGCAGCGGGAACGGGCCGACTTCAGCGAGACTGATCGATGAGCTCTAGAATCTGGGTTGCAACGCTCATTGTCTGCACGACGCTTGGGGTCGCTGGACGAGTCGTCTACGCGCAGGATGGAGAGATCCCACCGCCGAAGCGAATACCGAACGCCCAGCCTGGGACAGAATCGGAGATCGACGACACCGCACCCGCGCAGACCACTGGGACGCCTCCGCCGCCACGCAGGGCCTCGCTCTAGGTTCAGGGGGGGACCGCGAGGCAGAATCCGGCGGGAGAATCGTCACCGGATCATCTGAGGGCAGTCAGGGTTGCGTGACGCCCTTCGAGACACCTGCTCCGCGATCCCCGCGGGCAGCGGTGGCCGGGTCCGCCGCTCGGAATCCCGATCCTCGCCCTTGCACGGCGCCGACGTGCACGGAGCGCGGGCCCGGATTCGCGCTGGACCGCCCCTCTCCGGTCGCAAGCTGCGCCCATCCGTGTAGGGCTCGGACCAGGAGTGCTAGGTTGGGCTCGCGATGGGGAACTCGTGGGTCCTCCGAGTCGTCGTGGCCACCCTCGTGCTGGTCCTTGCGTGGGCGGCTATCCGGACGTGGGTGTTGCAGGGGAGTGCCGTGACTCCACTCGACCAGACCCGAACGGAGGCGCCGGACGCAACGGCGTCCGCTGAGCCCCGCAAGGACCCGCTGGAGACAGCGCTCGTGGAGGAAGCCGAGATGGGCTCCCGCACGGACGCGAGTCGCTGGATCCTCGCAGGCCGCATCACGGGCTCCGGGCAGCCCCTCGACGGAGCTCGGGTGACCTGGACCAGCCTGTCCCCGCGGCTCGACGATCAGCGGTTCGGATGGCGGGCCTCCGATGTCAAGGGCGTCGTGTCCAGGACGCTCGCGGCCGACTCGGTGGAGGGTGAATTCGCCTTCGAGCGAGAGCCCGAGGGGCTCGGACGGGGCGGGCAAGAATCCGTGCTGTGGGTGACGGCTCCCGGTTTCCTGGCAGCGAGCGTGGACCGGGACGCGGATGAACCGACCGTCGCGCTCGACCTGCGACCAGCTGCGCCGGTTCGTGTGCTCGTCGTGGACACCGAGGATCGCCCCGTACCGGAGGCGATCGTGACGCTGCTCGGCCTGCCCGGCGAGGTCGCCGAGGTCGAGCGCGATCCAGCCGGGCTGCGCTCCAACCGATCGCGCCGCGCCCTCGTGCGCACGGCCGTCTCGAGCGAGGAAGGCGCTGCGGTCCTGCCGGCGGTCCCGGGTCGTGTCCGGCTCGCCGCCGAGCACGGAGCGCTCCGCTCGGCTCCATACGTGGGGCCGCTCGGTCCGGAGATCGTCCTTCGACTGGGCTCGACCTTCTCGGCGGGTGGGCGTGTGACCCTCACGGCCGGCACCAGCGTCCCTCCGGAGGACGTGTGGGTCGAGTGTGCCGGGGCACGGGGGTTTCAGGTAACCCATCTCGCCAAGGTCCCGCTGGAGGGCGACCTGAGCTGGGGCATGCCCGCCGTGCCCTGGATCGAGTGCGACCGGCTCGTCTTCCGCCTGCATGGAGGTCTGATCTCGAATCGCGAGGTCTTCCTGCCGAGGCCCGATCCGGGGGGCCACGTCGAGCTCGACTTCGACGGCGTTGGCCTGGGAGGGCTCTTCCGAGCCCAGGTGAGGAACCCCGAGGGCGACGCGATTGCTGGAGCCATCGCCTACACGAGCGTGCAGCTGCCAGGTGGTGAGTGGCACGGACGAGGCGCCCGAACCGATTCCACCGGCCTGGCGGAGATCCCCGGCAGCGGCCCGGGCGAGGTCTGGCTCCAGGTCGAGGCCGCGGGCTTCGTGCCCGCGACCGACGGGCCGTTCGAGGTCCTTCCCGGGAACGAGTACGGCGCGGTGGAGGTCACCCTACTGCCGGCGGCGAGCGTCTCGGGTCGCTGCACGTTCCAGGGACAGCCGGTCGAGCGATTCGACGTGCTCCACTGGACGGAAGCGCCCCAGCGCCACGTCGTGGCGTCGTTCGACGGGCGCGAGGACGGGCGGTTCGAGCTCGACGAGGTTGCCGCAGGCCCCCTGTTCCTGCGCGCCCACGCCCCCGATCTGGCGGCCAGTGAGTCGATCTTCGTCGAGGTCGTCCCGGGCTCTCCCGTCGAGGTCGAGCTCGCCCTGCGCCAGCCCGGGATCGGGCGGGGCCGCGTCGTCGACGCCGCGACCGGAGAGCCCATCGCAGGCGCGTCCCTTCAGGCCCAGGACCGTGAACGAAGACGCAGCCTGCGGCCGATCGGCCCGGCGACCCTGTCTGCGAACGACGGTTCCTTCGAGCTTCACCGACTGAACCCCGCCGAGACGGGCGTCCTCGTGGAAGCGCCGGGATACGCGAAGCGCCACCTGCTCGTGGTCGGGGACCCGGAGCAGCCGGTCGAGCTCGGAGACGTGAAGCTCGACCGTGAACGCAGCCTGCGAGTCCGCCTCGTCGCGGATCCGCCCCGCGACTTCACGGGTTTCGCTTTCTCCGCGGCAGGCGACGGGACCACGGTGGACGTCCGGCCGTTCCCGGCCAGCGGCGTCCTGGAGGTAGAAGGACTGCCCCCGGGCACCTGGCGGCTCACGGTGCACCCCACTCCAGAGACGTGGATCCACCGGAGCGGCGCCCTCGCACCGGGACGAGACTGGGAGGTCGTCTTCGACGTCTCGCAACGGCGGGAGCTTCGCGTGGAGGTCGATCCGGACGAGCAGGGCCGGGTGCCCGAGGACCTGTACGTGGCTGCCTCGTACCGGGACGCGGACGACTCCGACCGCACCGCGGTCCGAGCCCTGCCCCGCGATGGCGAGCTCGTCTGGACGGATCTCCCGGAACAAGACCTGTACCTGGTGCTACGGGACTCCAGTCTGCGAGTACTCGACACACGATCGCTCCCCTGGGAGGGCTCGCCCACCCAGACGGTCCGCCTCGACCCGCGCGCCCGGCCAGCGCGCGTGCGCGTCGTCGACAAGGCTGGAAGTCCGGTCCCCGGCGTTCAGGTGGTCGCCATGGCAGCCTCCAGCCCAGACCGCTGGAGCAGCCACGACGACACGGACTCGGATGGCTGGGCCCGACTCGGCGGTGTCGACTTCCAGGACGCCGTCGTGGTCCTGAGCCACCCGTCGCATGGAGTCCAGCTCGCCTCTCCGGTCGACCTCTCGACGGGAAGCGTCGTGGTGCTGGACGTCTGGGAGGGGCTCCACGTACGCCTGATGGACGGATCCAGCCCGAGCGCCAGCGCGGACGTCGACCTCTGGGACGCCGACTCGTCCTTCTGGATAGGTCGGTACACGACGGACCGAGATGGGCGCCTCGACGTGGACCGTGTGCAGGGAGTCGTCGCCATCGAGGTCGTCGCATCGGGACTCTGGCCCACGCGCACGAACGTGCCGACTCGCTCGTCCCAGCTGCCCATCGTTGTCGAGACCCTTCGAACGGGCTCTGTCCTGATCGTCGCGCGCTCGCCGGACGGAGCTCCCACGCCAGGCACGACCATCGACCTGCACTCGGAGCAGCTCGCGGAGGCAGTCTCGACCTGGGTCGCAGACCAGCGCGTCGAGGCCCGGGACGGGCTAGTCACTGGACCGGAGGGCTCCCTCCTGCTGCGCGGGCTGCCGCGTGGACACTACAGCTGGCTCGCACAGGGCCCCGACGAGTTGCACGGGTCCGGCTCCCTCGAGGTTCGGGCCGGGGAGACGACGCGGGTGGTGGTCGTTCTGGGGCCGTGAGGGTCTCGGGGCGGGGTAAGGAGGGGGGCGGCGGGAAGACGGGGGTGCCCGGGGCGTCGTGGGGGGTGGCGTTCCGGCCCAACGGGCTGCCCCCGCGGACGTAGGGCTCCGGGGCGATGGAGGCGGGTGCCGTCGCTCCGTCGGGCCGTGCTCGACACCCCCCAACCCGACCGCAACCCCCACCCGGACCCAGGGTAGGGGCTGGCATGCCGTGGCGAGGGAATCCCGCGGCACACGATCGAGAGAGAGGTAGATCACGATGCAGGCAATCCTCCGTCCGCTGGTCCTGGCGGCCGTGTGCTCGGTTGGAGTGGCCGGCCCCCAGGGGGCGGCCGTCTCCGACATCCCCCTCGAGAAGCTCGGGAAGGCGTTCCTGGAGAGGCACTGCGGCGATGCCAGCAGCGCCCTGGCATGCCCGTTCGACGAGGTCCTGGCGGCGGACTACGTGCGGCTGCGGCTGGGGCTGTTCGAGGTCCACTATCCGGCGTCCTTCCTGGAGGACAAGGCGGCGGCGCGCGACCTCGCGGACGCCGCCGTCGGGCTGCTGGAGCTCCAGAAGCGCTGGCTGGGCTGGCTGCACGACGGGACGGAGGAGACCGCGGCCGTCCACGCCGACCTGCAGAGCCTCGTGGACTGGATCGGCGAGTGGCGCCCGGACGACCTCGCCAAGATCGCGAAGGGGGAGGAGCGGGACCTGCTCGCGCGACTCCCAGGGGCGAAGGACCACGCGGAGGCGGTCACCCGGACCCGCGAGGCGCTGGCGTCGGCCGAGGTGCTCGGCTTCGAGCCGCGCTCCGACACCGTCCGGATCGTCTGCTGCCCGACGCGGCGCGACTTCATGGAGCTGGTGGGCTACGTCGGGCTGGTGGCCGAGCCGTGGCGCTCGGCGTTCTGGGTCGACGGCGTCGACCAGTGGACCCAGTTCTGGATCGACCGGACGATGATCCTGGCGTTCCAGGAGGCTTCCTGGGAGGGCTTCGACCCCGAGTTCCGGCGCGGACGCAGCATGCGCAAGCTGTCCGACACGGGCCTGGTAGAGCACGTGACCCAGCGGGCGGGCACGGCGCTGATGAACTTCGTGTACGCGCGCACGGATCCGCAGCACTTCGAGGAGGCCGTGGCCCTGAACCTCGCCATCGCGATCAACGGCCGGTGCAACACCGTCGACGGCGAGGAGGGCATCTCGAACAGCGGCGCGACGACGCAGCCCTACGAGCGCTTCGTCCCGGGCGGCAACTCGGCCGGTGGCATCCTGCCGGCGATCCCGGCGGCGCCCTTCGACATGATCGTCGAGAACCACTGGCGTCGCGGGGGCGGCGAGGACTGGTTCAAGAAGGCGCTGAAGAACGGCCAGAAGGACGGCGCGAAGCGGGCGAGCAAGGACAAGGAGAACCCGCTGCGCAAGGACAAGCTCGCGCACTTCACGCTCGAGGACAAGAACAGCCAGAGGTACGTCGTGACCGCGCCGTTCTTCGGCTCGCACGCGAACGAGAAGCCGTACCCTCCGGCCGAGTTCCTCAACGACTACCGCGAGTTCTTCCGCTCCTACCGCGCGGCGTTCGTCTACTGGCTGCGCACGCAGGCGGCGGGCGAGGAGTCGGGCGAGCGCTTCGGCCGCGTCCTGCGCGGCCTGGCGGCGGTCGGCCGCGGGGAAGGGACCCTCGACGGCCTGATCGAGGAGGCCTACGGCATGCCCATCAGCGCCACCGACGACTCGACCGAGTCGCTCGAGTGGCAGTTCCTGAACTGGATCGCCAAGGGCAAGTAGCGCCCTCCGCAAAGGCGCGCCGCGCCGTGTCGCACCGGTCCCGCTCGACCCGGGCCGGTCCCGCTCGGCCCGGGCCGGTCCCGGCCGCCGCGGACCGTTCCAGGTCGGTCCCCGGAGCGCCTCCCGGGGGGTGACGGGCCGGGCGTTCGCGCGCGCCGGTGAGCTTGTCGGAGAGCCCACCGCGCCTTGATCGGGACTTTGCGCCCGCGGCCCATGCTGCGCGCAGCTCTTTGAAGCTCGTTCGTTCGCGAACGAGTCCAGATTGACTCGCGACCCTTCTTGATTGCAGCGCTCCCGCCGGCGTGGGAACCGCGACCGAGATCTTCACCTGGACCCGAAGACGTTCCCGCCGCCTCGGCGGCCGTTCTCCCCCGAACGAGTCGGCGGGAGCGCTCAATCATTCCCCCCCTACCGGAGGGCGCGGCGCGCACCCGCGAAACGCGTCGCACCGCACCCTCCCGCGAGTTCGAGGAGCCGATGACAAACCGCGGCGGCCGGGCGCTCGCCCGCCGCCGCCGAGCGATCGCGCGAAACGCCGATCGCGAGCCCGCGCCCCGCGACGCCGCCGGACCGGAGGCGCTCGCCCCCGCCGGCTCCGCCGCGAGCCGGGGAACTCCCTGTTCCAGCTCTGCAGCGAGCCGGCGGACGACCCTTCGGGCTCGGCCGCGAGCCGGGGAATGCCTCGCTCCAGCTCGGCGGCGAGCCCGGGAACAGCCCGTTGCGGCTTCGCGGCGGGCCCGGGGGCGCCCCGTTCCGGGTCGGCCGGGGGCGGGCGAGGGGGGATTCCGCGGGCGGCGTTCGCGCGTCGCGCGCCGGGTTGGAGAATGGCGCCCGCCGGCGCCGATGAGTCGTGGGCCACGACCGCCGGACGCTCGCCCCCGGTCCCCAGCCCCATGCCCCTCGCCCTGATCGGCCTGAGCTCGCTGCTCGGCGGCGCCGCCGCCTGGATGCGCGTGCGGTACGCGAAGGTCGCGCGCGCGCGGCGCGAGGCCCGGCGGCTGCTGCGGCGGATGCGCCACGGGGCGCGGTCGGTCGAGCGGGAGGTCGAGCAGCGCCGCGCGGACCTGCGGGAATCGGCGGAGGAGTACGCGCGGGAGGCCCGGCGCCTGCGCCTGAACGCGCTGGACATGGACGAGCTGCGCGGCACCGGCGCGACGAACGTGCGCTGGGGCGCGCTGCGGGAGGCGGGCCTGCTGACCGTCGGCGACGTGCTGCGCGCCGCCGAGCGCGGGCTGGAGTCGCTGCCCGGCGTGGGCAAGGCCAGCGCCGCGCGCCTGGGCGAGGCCGTGAGGAACCTGCGCGAGCGGATCGAGCTCGAGCCCGTCGAGCTGCCGGCCGCGTCGCTGCGGCGCGGCGTCGACCTCGGCGTGGCCCGCGACACGGTCGCGTTCGAGGAGGCGCGGCGCGAGCTCGCGGTGCCGCTCGAGCGCGGCGCCGGCGAGCGGGCGGAGATCGAGCGCGAGGCCCGGGAGCTGCGGCGCGCGAGCTCGTTCCTGCGCTGGAGCCTGTCGGGGCGGACGCGCGCGCGCGAGGCCGAGTGGGTGGACCGCTGGAACCGCCTGGCCGGTCGCGCCTCCACCGTCGTGTCGGAGCCGCCGCTGGCGGACCGGGCCGGGGAGGAGGCCGCGGAGCGCGCATCCCTCGCCGACGACGAGGTCCGGCGCCGGTTCCGCGAGCGCTACGCGGAGTGCTGCTCGCTGCTCGAGCGCTTCCTCGCCGGCGGGGACGACCGCCCGGAGGCCGCCGGGGTGGCCCCCACCCAGGCCGCGGCCGGCGGGCTGCCCGAGGAGGTCGCGCAGCGCATCGAGCAGCACCCGCTCGACGTCGCCGGCCTCGGCGTGCAGCTGCGCCGCTACCAGGAGTTCGGCGCGAGGTTCGCGCTGGCGCAGCGCCGCGTCGTGCTGGGCGACGAGATGGGGCTCGGGAAGACGATCCAGGCGCTGGCGGCCATGGTCGACATCGAGGCGCGGCGGCCGGGCTCGCGCTTCCTGGTCGTGGCGCCCGCGGGGATCCTGTTCAACTGGGTCCACGAGGTGCACGCCCGCACGGGCCTGGCCTACCGCGTGCTGTACGGCCGCGAGTTCGAGGACGAGCTGGAGAAGTGGGCGACCGAGGGCGGCGTCGGCGTGACCTCCTACCCGTTCCTGGCACAGCGGGACCTGCCGGCGCGCATCGCCGAGCGCGGCGGCGGCGTGGCGCTGCTGGTCGCCGACGAGGCCCACTACGTCAAGAACCCCGAGGCCCAGCGCTCGCAGGCGGTGGCGCGCGCCGCCCGGCTGGCCGAGCACGTGCTGTTCCTGTCCGGCACGCCGATGGAGAACCGGCCGGAGGAGATGCTGGACCTGCTGGGCGTCCTGGGACTCGAGCAGCTGGGCGACGAGCCCGTCGCCGAGCTGCGCCAGCACGTCGAGTCCCGCTCGCCCCGCGCGTTCCGGGCCGCGGTGGCGCCGGCGTACCTGCGCCGCAACCAGCGGGACGTGCTGACCGAGCTGCCCGAGCGGATCGAGACCGAGGAGTGGGTGGACCTCTCCCCCAACGACTTCGCCGCGTACCGGGACGCGGTCGAGCGCGGCGACTTCATGGGCATGCGCCAGGCCGCGATCCTGGGGGACGGCTCGGGGCTCTCCGCCAAGCTGGACCACCTGGCGGTGCTGCTCGAGGACCACGCCGAGAGCGGCCGCAAGGTCGTCGTGTTCTCGTACTTCCTGAACGTCCTGCAGGTGCTGTCCAAGCGCTTCGGGTGCCAGGGCTGCATCACGGGCGCGATGCCGCCGAAGGAGCGGATGGAGCTCGTGCAGGCCTTCAACGCCGCCGAGGGCCACGCGATCCTGCTGGCGCAGGTCGAGGCCGGCGGCCAGGGCCTGAACATGCAGGGCGGCTCGGTGGTGGTGCTGGTCGAGCCGCAGTACAAGCCGACGACCGAGGCCCAGGCGATCGCGCGCGTCCACCGCATGGGGCAGACGGAGAAGGTGATCGTCCACCGGCTGCTGGCGCGCGACTGCGTCGATCAGCGCCTGCTGGACCTGGTGCGCGAGAAGGCCGAGCTGTTCCAGGCCTACGCGGATCGCAGCGCCCTCAAGGACGCCAGCGCGCAGGCCACGCACGCCGGGCTGGCGCGCGCGATCGTCGAGGCCGAGCGCGAGCGCTGGATGGGCTCGCCCGCCTAGCCGCCGCACGCGGCACACCGCTCGCCGGCGGCGCACCCGTCGCCGGCTTCCCGCTCGCGCGACGCGCTCGAGTCCGCCCGGCGCACGTTCGCGGCTGCGTCGCGGCGCGCACGGTGCGCTCCACGGTGCGCTCACGCGCGCTGCGCAGAGATCGTGCGCGGCGTCCCTCCCCGGATCGCGGCCGCAGGTGTACAACGGACGTGCGCCGGCGCCCTGAGGGACTCGGAGCCGGCCCTTCCCAAGGAGGTACGGGATGCAACGAGCGATTCGAACGGGTCGCCTGGGTGCCGGTCTGATCCTCGCGGCCACCGCCGCGGCCCAGGAGCCGTTCACGGAGGAGTCGTCCGCGCGCGGCATTCACTACGTGGTGACGCAGGGCGTCGTGGACCACGGATTCGGCTGCGGCGTGGCGCTGGCCGACCTGGACGCCGACGGGGACGCCGACCTGATCGGCGTCGGAGCCGCGGACGGGCACGTCGCGCTGTACGAGAACGACGGCACGGGCCACTTCACCGACCGCGAGTCGGGCAGCGGGCTGCCCGCCGTGCTGAACGCCTCGGGGGTGTCGGCCGCCGACTGGGACGCGGACGGGGACATGGACCTCTACTTCACCCGGTGGAACACCCCCAACGTGATGATGCGCAACGAGGGGGACTTCCAGTTCGTCGACGTCTCCGTGGAGACCGGCACGGCCGACGACGGCGCGGGCACGGGCTGCACGTGGGGCGACTACGACCAGGACGGGCGGCTGGACCTGTACCTGTGCAACCGCACGGGCTCCCAGGGCTCGACGGTCCCCAACCGGCTGTTCCGCAACCGCGGCCAGGGCGTGTTCGTGGACGAGGCCTTCGACGCCGGCGTGACCGGCGAGGACTCGTGGAGCTTCCACGCCGTCTTCTTCGACTACGACCAGGACGCCGACCTCGACCTGTACCTGTCGAACGACAAGGGCTACGCGGGGCTCTGGACCAACCGCCTGTACCAGAACCTCGGCGGCGGCGCGTTCCTGGACGTCAGCTCGAGCTCGGGCGCGGACGCCAAGCTGAACTCGATGGGCATCGCCGTGGGCGACTTCGACGGCAACGGCTGGGACGACTTCTACGTCACGAACACGCACGAGGGGAACGAGCTGTACCTCAACGACGGCGACGGGACCTTCACGGACTCGACGCTGCTGACGGGGACGGGCTCGTACCTCGTGGGCTGGGGGGCGGTCTTCGTCGACTACGACAACGACGGCTGGCGCGAGCTCTTCGTGTGCAACATGGACGGCCGCAACCGGCTGTACGACCACGACGGCACGTGGCCGTGCGTCAACGACGCCCAGGCGTTGCAGCTGGGCGACCCCGAGGCCTCCTTCGGCGTGGCCGCGGCCGACGTGGACGCCGACGGCGACGTGGACCTCGTCACGCAGAACCTGAACGGCCGCGTGAAGCTCTGGATCAACCACGAGGGCGAGAACCGCTCGTGGGTGCGCTTCCGCGTGGACGGGCCCGACGGCAACCCCGAGGCGCTCGGCGCGCGCGTCGGGGTCCGCGTGGGTGCGACGACGCAGACGCACGGGATCGTCGCCGGCGCGGGCTACAAGGGCCTGTGCGAGCACGTCGCGCACTTCGGGCTGGACCAGGCGACCGTCGTCGACCAGGTCGACGTCGCCTGGCCGGGCGGCGCGGTCACGCGGACGCTGACGGGCTACGCCGCTGGCTCCGAGTGGACCCTGTACCCGCCCGAGCGCCTGGGCGACGCCGACGGCGACGGCGCGGTCGGGCCGCTCGACCTGGGGCACTTCTGGCTCGGCTACACCGGGCCGGGCATCGCCCGCGTGCGCCCCGGCTGGGAGATGATGGACTTCGACGGCGACGGGGACGTCGACGCGGACGACTACGCGTCGTTCCTGACGCTGTACGCCCTGCCCGCGCGGGCCTGGGGGTCGCACTAGTCATCGCGACGGCGCTCGCGGTCCGCGCGCAGGCGCGCACCGCGGGCGCCGTCGCGAAGGAGCAGGTGCGTCACGCGCCGGTCGAGCTCTACCCGAGTTCGGCCGGCGCGTCTCGTTCCAGCTCGAGCAGCCGGCGCTTGCGCCACAGGCCGCCGCCGTAGCCGCGCAGGGCGCCGCCCGACTCCACCACGCGGTGGCACGGGACCAGGATCGCGAGCCGGTTCTGGCCGTTCGCGCGGCCGACCGCGCGCGACGCACCCGGCCGCCCGAGCTCGCGGGCCAGCTCGCCGTAGGAGAGCGTCGCCCCGTGCGGGATGGCGAGCAGCGCGCGCCACACCGCGAGCTGGAAGTCGGTGCCGCGCAGGTCGACGGGGACGGTGAACTCCGCGCGGCGCCCCGCGAACCACTCGTCCAGCTCGCGCTCGAGCCGGTCGAGCACGGCGTTGCGGCCGGGGACGACGGTCCCGGGGAACCAGCGCCGCAGGGCGCGTCCCTGCTCCGGCAGCGCCCGGCGGTCGGCGAACTCGAGCAGGGCCAGGCGGTCCTCGGTCGCCACCGCCACCATCGCGCCCAGCGGCGTGGGCAGCAGGTCGGTCACCAGGCGGTCGGCGGAGCGCCCGCGCCCCGGCGGCGCGCCGAAGACCCGGGCGAAGGCGTCGCGGAACCCGCTGGTGGACTCCCAGCCCGCGCCGAGGCCGGCGTCGTCGACGCCCGCGCCCGCGCGCAACTCGGTCCACGCGCCGCCGAGGCGTCGCTCGCGCTGCCAGGCCTGGAACGTCGCGCCGAAGCGCCGCTGGAAGTAGCGCCGCGCCCGCGCCGGCTCGACGCCGAGCGCGCGCAGGCGGGCGTCGGTCAGGCGCTCGCCCGACGCGTCCACGCGCGCGATCAGGTCCTGGACCCACGCGGGGTGCGCGCCCGGCGCCTCGAGCGGACGACAGCGGCGGCAGGCCCGGAAGCCGGCGGCCTCGGCCTCCTCCGCGGTCGCGAAGAACGCCAGGCTGTCGCGGCGCGGGCGCCGGGCCGGACACCCCGGCCGGCAGAACACGCCGGTCGTCCGCACGCCGAGGAAGAACACCCCGGCGTAGCTCTCGTCGCGCTCGAACACGGCGCGGACCATCTCGTCCTCGGAGGGCAGCAGGTGCGAGTTCATGGGTGCACGGTACGGGCGGCACCGGCGAGCACGCCACCGCGGGCTGGACGCCGAATTCGGTTCCCGGGCCCCGTGCCTCACCCGGGGCGCCACCGGGGCGCCGCGCGGGGCCCTCAGCGCCCGGTGACGAAGGCGTCGACCGGGAAGTCCGCGGGCAGGCGCACCAGCTCGAACAGCGTGGCGACCAGCCCGCCCGAGTCGCCGGCGCGGTAGGGGCTGACGAACTCCCAGACGACCTCGCCGTCGGGCGTCACCTCGATCGCGCGGCCGTAGTCGGACTCGGTCAGCAGCGTGTTGCCGTTCGCCAGGCGCTTGGCCGTGCCGCACGTGCGCGAGTGGAAGGGCACCGCCTCGGACCCGGTGAACTGCCACACGGTGCGCTGCGTGAACGGGTCGATCTCGACCGCGCGGGACGAGGTCGCGCTGGCCATGTTGTCGAGCAGCAGCAGGTTGCCGCTGGGCAGCAGCTCGGGGTCGTGCTGGCGCCGCCAGTTGCCCGACAGCGCCCACGGCACGCTGCGCGCGACCGGATCCACCACGGCGACGGTGTTCGTGTGGCGGATCGAGATCAGCAGGTTGCCGGCCCGGAAGGCGGGGTGGCGCTCGAACAGCGAGCCGTCGAGGACGTCGATCGAGTTCGTGTGGAAGATGTCGGCGGCGACCGGGATGAAGTCGAGGATGCCGCGGTACTCGGAGCGCTCGAAGCACTCGACCAGCGAGAACCGGCGCTGCTCGACGCCGTCGGGGCCCAGCGCCACGACGAAGTCCTCGAGCACCGGCAGCCGCTTGTGTAGCCGCGGCAGGACCTTCTTCTCGCGGTCCAGCGCCCAGATCGTCCCGGCGGCGTCCACCGCCACCTCGTGGTGGTAGCCGCCGCGGACGGCCCACAGGACGTTCGACTGCGCGTCCAGCCGCACCAGGCCGAGACCGCTGAAGATCGCCACCACGTCGCCGCTGGGGAACAGGTGCGCGCGGCGGAAGAAGGTCTTGTTGGCCGTGCTGTTGGCCTCGTCGGCGAAGTAGTCGGGCCACACGTCGGCGGGTGAGCGCTCCCAGCGGTGCAGCACGTTCCCGTCCATGTCGGCGAGCAGCGCGACGGGGCCGTGGCCCGACGTGAAGAAGTTGAAGCCTGCCTGCGCGCGCTCGCGGTCGTGCACCGGCACCACCGGGCGGGAGTCGTCGGCGACCTCGTAGCCGTCGGCGTAGCCCAGGCCGGCCAGCATCGCCTCGTCCCGCTCGTCGCGCTCGCCGAGCACGATCGTCTCGCCCGCGTCGCGCGCCTCGCGCCAGCGGCCGGCGAGCTCGTCGTCGTTCTCGACCGCCGGAAGGGTGGCCTGGGGGCGCGGCGCGGCGGGCGGCGCGGCGGCCTGCCCCGGGCCACCGGAGCCGAGCCAGTACCCCACCGCGCTCCCGACGAGGAGCCCGAGCAGGGCGAGGACGGCGGACGAGGCACGCATGGGCGCTCAGACTACCACGCGGGGCGGGACGTCCCGCGGAGCTCCGCCACCTCGGCCCGCGGGAACCGTCGACCGATGCGCTACGCCTCCTCCTTGCGGCGCATCGTGATCTTGATGTCGTAGGTCCAGTTGTCGACCGGGACGTCCTCGGGCTCGAGCTTCTTCTGCGCCGGCTTCAGGAGGATGCCGGTCACGCGCATGAGGCCGCGGCTCTGCTCCTCGATGCGGTACATGAAGTTGGCGATCTTGGTGCGCGGCTCGGCGCGCTTGATCTGGGACTGGACGGTGTACTCGACGTCCTGGACGCCCTTGCCGGCGGGCGTCTCGCGGCGGCTGATGTCGATCTGGCCCAGGGCGATCTGGGGCTGGGCCGCGATGCTGCGGATGAACGACTCCGGCTGCATGACGCCGTTCTCGAAGTCGAACCGGTTCAGCTCGCGCAGCTCGCGCGTGAGGCGCCGCGAGGTGACCTGCAGCTGCTGCGCGCGCAGCGGCACGTCGCGCTCGAGCGCGGCCTCCGCCTCCATGCGCTTCTGGCGCCACTGCCAGCCGGTGTAGCCCAGCACGCAGGAGCCGACGAGCGACAGCCCGACGATCATCCGGGCGAAGTTGAGGTGGCTGAAGAGCTTCACTCGGTCCCCTCCCCCAGCGGAGTCTGGTTCAGGTCCAGGATCAGGCGCATGCCCTCGACGTAGACGCCCTTGTTGTCCTTCAGCGTCTTGGTGCCGCGCTGCTGGATCTCGGAGCACCAGGGCTCGGCCCGCAGGCCGCCCTCGAAGCGCTCGAAGTTGTAGGTGCCCTCGGTCCCGCTGTCGGCGAAGAACGACATGTCGGTCGTGATCTCGACCGTGTCGGGCTTCGAGCCGCGGCCCGAGCGGTACTGCGCGTCGACGCGGTGCACCGAGATGCGGCCGACCTCCTCGGCGTGGGCCGTGATCCAGTTGAAGACCATCGTCAGGCCCTCGAGGGCGGACATCGGGCGGTCGATGTCGCCGCTCTTGCCCAGGGCCTTCTCGGCCTTGTCCAGCTCGCGCTCGAGGCGCCACTCGAGCTCGCCGAGGGACTCGAGCCGCGTCCGCTCCGGGTCGCCGTCCTGGGAGCGCACCACGGTCAGGTAGCGGTCCACCGCGTCGACCGGCTCGCCCAGGTTGCCCTCGATCCCGCGCTTGGGGTCGCCCTGCATGAAGCCGGCGGCGCTGCCGATCCACATGTAGAGGTCGCGGTCGCGGAAGGTGAAGCGGCGGTGCTCGAAGATGTTGAAGACGCCCAGCAGGGTGACGAGCAGCACGCTGGCCATGGCGACGGGCAGCTCGACGCGCTCGAACTTGCCGGTGAAGCGCAGCTCCTCGCGGCGCAGCGAGGGGCGCAGCACGCCGCCGCCGAGCTGGCGCAGCGCGGCCCCGTAGGCCACCACGAGCGGCGCCGTGCCCTCGGCGGGCCGCGGCGCGGTGTGGGCCACGCCGTCGTCCTCGTCCTCGAGCCCGTCCTCCCCGGACTCGCCTTCGTCCGCGGCGACCTCGCCCGCGGCCCCCGGGGCCGGCGCGACGTCCTCCTCGAACACGTCCAGCTCGTAGACGGGGACGTCCAGCACCTGGCTCCCGACGAGCCCCGGCAGCTCGAGCCCGCAGACGTACACGGCCTCGATCGGGTTGCGGGTGTGGGCGCCGGACACACTGCGCACGAGCTCGCGGCGCAGGCGCGCGACCAGCTGGTCGATCTTCTCCTGGATCTCCTCGGGCGTCGGGCCCTCGACCTCGGGCGCGGGCTCGCCGTCCTCGCCCTCCTCCGCGGCGGGTTCGACCGGCGGCTCGTAGGAGAGCGCGCCCAGGTGGATCGCGCGGATCGAGCTCAGCCGCCCGCCGTCGACCACGACGACCGACGTCGACGTGTCCCCGATGTGCACGAGCAGCTGGGCGTCCTCGGCGGAGCAGATGCCCGCCGCGATCGAGGCGTTGGCCATGGCCGTCGCCTCGAGCTCGAGCTCGTTCGGCTCCACGCCGGCGTGCTGGAGCAGCTCGAGGGCCGCCGACAGGTCGCGCTTGGGCACCGCGGTGACCAGCAAGGAGCTCTCGCCGTCGGACACCTCGGTCGTCAGGAAGTCGATGACGACGTCGTCGATGTTGAACTGCGGGAGCTGGCTCTCGACCTCGAACTTGATGACCTCCTCGATCTTCGCGGCGTCCTCGAACGGCAGCCGCACGGACCGGAACGCCGCCAGCCCCGTGTCCACGGCGACGCCGACGCTGTCGACGGGGACCTTGTGGTCCTTCACCGCGCGCTTGAGGTGCGCGGCGGCCTCGTGGAAGGGGTCCTCGCCACCGGCGGGCAGCTCGCCGGCCTCGAAGGCGGCGATGCGGTGCTTCTTCGCGCTGCCCTCGAGGACCACCAGCTCGTAGCGCCGGGGCCCGATGCGGATTCCGCAGGAGCGTGCCATGGGTCAGTCGGAGTTCAGGGGCAGGCCCGCCGCCAGCTCGTCGTAGCGCTCGCGACGGCTCTCGGGCAGGACGTGGTTGCGGATCAGGTTGGCGTAGCGCTGGCCCAGGCGGGTCAGCTCGGGCTCCAGCGCGCTGCGGTAGGTCGCCAGGTGGCGGCGCTCGACCTCCTCGATGTCGCGCCGGTAGTGGCGCAGCAGCTCGGCGAGCGCGCGGCTGCGCCGCTCGTCCAGCTCGAACTCGGCGACGAGCAGGCGCTCGTAGTCGCCGAACGAGCCGGCCTCCGCCGCCGGGGTTTGCGTGCGCTCCGCCAGCAGCAGGCCGCCGGCCAGGCCGGCGCAGCCGCTGACGAGGGCCAGCACGAGGCTCCACAGTCGCAGGTCGTTCATCGCCGGTCGGGCGGCGCGACCCCGGGGTCCGCGGGGACGTCGGCGTCCTCGGGGTCCTCCGCGGTCGTCGCCTCGGCGTCCTCGGTGGCGTTCAGGCGGTCGAGCTCCTCGAGGAGCGCGTCCACCGTCGGCAGCTGGTCGGCGCGCAGGGTCCCGCCGCGCGGGGCCTCGCGGACGCCCAGCGCGATGGTCAGCGCGCACAGCACCGCGGCGGCGACCGCCGTCAGGTGCAGGAAGAAGTCGGGCACGGCGCGCAGGGTCACGGCGCCGCCGTGCGCCGCCAGGGACGGCGCGGCGGGGGCGAGCACGGGCTCGCCCGTGTCGCCGGCGAACGCGCGGCGGGCGACCCGCGCGGCGAAGTCGGCCGGCACCGGCACGGCCGGGCTCGGCTCGAACCAGCGCCGCAGGGCCTTCATCTCCTGGACGGTCCCGCGGCAGGCGGGGCAGTCCATGAGGTGGCCGCGCAGCAGGCTCGCCTGGGCCTCGCTCGACTCCTCGTCGAGGTAGGCCGGCACGAGCCGTCGGGCGTCTTGGCACTGCATGGTCTCGGGTTCTCGGTTCACGTGGGACGGCTGGCTGGACCGGGGTTCACTCGGGCGTGGCGAACTCCGGGTGCAGCTGGACGAGCTTGTCGCGGAAGCGGGCGCGGGCGCGGAAGAGGCGGGACTCGACCGTGCCGATCGAGATGCCGAGGGTGTCGGCCATCTCCTGGTACGAGCGGTCCTCGAACTCGCGCAGCACGAGGACGGTCCGGAAGATCTCCGGCAGCTCGTCCAGCACGGCGCGCGTCACCTCCGCCACCTCCTCGCGGTGCAGGCGCGCGTCCGGCGCCTGGACGCCGGTCGAGCGGCCCGTGGCCGGCGCGGCCTCGGGGTCCTCGACCGACTGCACCGGGTTGCGGCCGTGGCGCTTGAGGAAGTCGAGCGCCGTGTTGATCGCGATGCGGCAGAGCCAGGTGTAGAACGACGAGTCATGGTGGAACGTCGCGAGCTTGCAGTACGCCTTCAGGAAGGTGTCCTGCACGATGTCCTCCACCTCGACGGCGGTGCGCGCGTAGTGGCGCACCAGCGAGAACACGCGGTCCTGGTAGCGCTCGACCAGGTCCTGGAAGGCCGCCTGGTCGCCGCCGAGGGTCCGGGTGACCAGGTCGGCGTCGTCGGTGGGGAGCGCGTGCATGAGGACGGCCGTCATCGCGACCCCTCCGACGTACGGTGGGGCCGGATCTTCCCGGAGGCCGCGGGAACCCGAAACGGGCCGCCCGCCGGGCGCGCGGCCCTAAGCCCCTGGTGGGCGGAATCTTAGCGTCCCTCCGGGCGATTCGCGTCCTGCGCCCGCCCCGCGCTCTCGCGCGCCTTCGGCGCCCCGGGAGGCCCCCGCCGGCGCCCCCCTCGTCCGGGGAGCGCGCCCGTGCTCCGCCGGGGTCCCCCGGGGCGTCGAGCGGATCCCGCGCCGCGGATCGGGCTGTCCAGGGTTGACACGGGCAGGTAACTGAGACTCAATCTCATCTCGGCCACGCACCCGCCCGGTGCGCGCGGCCAGGAGCGGGCGGCGGCCGCGGCAACGGCCGCCGCCCCGAAGCGACGGGGCGCTCTCGCGCCTCCATCACCAGCACCCCCATTGGAGCCGCGGACCGGGCGCGCGGCCACGCATCTCGATGAACAACCCGCTGCCTCGCCGCTTCCGGCGAGCCCTGGTCCCCCTCGCGGCGTCCGCCGCGCTCCTCTCGAACTCCCCCGCCCTGGCCGACGCCGGCGCCGCCGGCACGATGGCCTACCTCGAGACCACGCTGGTCCAGCCCGGGGGCGCCGTCACGCTGACGGTCCGCAGCCCCCTCGCCAGCCGCCCCGTGTTCGTGACGGTCTCGGCCGCCGGGTCCGACCAGGCGGCGCTCGGCTACGACGCGCCGTCGGTCCACTTCCGCGGGCGCCTGAACACGCGCGGCACGTTCCGCCGGACGCTGCAGGTCGGCGCGTTCCCGGTCGGGACCCGCGTCGACGTCCGCGCCGTCGTCGTCGGCCCGCTGCGCTTCCCGTTCGCCTCGAACGCGGTCCACCTCGAGCTGGGCGGCGGCGCGGCGAGCTTCTCCGACGCGTCCGCGCTCCTGCCCCCGTCGACCCTCCAGTTCGAGACGTCGGACGTCGACTGGGCCGACGTCGACGGCGACGGCTGGATCGACGCCGTGGTCGGCAGCGAGGGCACGGGCGTCCGCCCGCTCGTCCTCGTGAACCAGGGCGGCGCGGGCTTCGCCGACGAGGCGCTGGCGCGCCTGCCCGCGGCGGCGCTCACCTCCGCGTCGTGCCTGGAGCTCGCCGACGTGGACCTCGACGGCGACCTCGACCTGTTCCTCGGCGGCGGGCTCGACCCCGTCGCGCCGGCGCCGAACCGGCTGCTGCTGAACGACGGGGCCGGCTTCTTCACGGTCGACGCCACGTTCCCCGGCGGCGCGGGCCTGGCCCTGGACGCCACGTTCGGCGACGTCGACGGCGACGGCGACCAGGACCTGGTCGTCGCGAACCTGCAGGACCCCGACCACCTCGGCGAGTCGCCCGACCCGACGGTCCTGTACCGCCGCGTCGGCTCCACGTACGTCTTCGACACGAACCTGGCGAACCTGCCCGGCAACGGCGCGCACGGGTCGGGCGGCAGCGTGACGCTGGGCGACCTGGACAACGACGGCGACCTCGACCTGTTCGTGGCCCGCGCGGGCGTCGGCACGGGGCCGAACGGCTCGCAGAACCTGCTGCTGCTGAACGACGGATCGGGGGACTTCGTCGACGTCACGCCGCAGGTGCTGCCCGCCTTCCAGGACAACAGCTACGAGGCCGTGATCGCCGACTTCGACGGCAACGGCCGGCTGGACGTGTTCGTCGCCAACTCCGTGGCGACCAACCCCGCCGCCGTGCACCTGCTCCTGAACCAGGGAGTCGCCGCCGGGCTGCCCGTGTTCCAGGACGCCTCCGTCCAGGTGCCCGCGTCGCTCGGCGAGGCGACCGACATCCGCATCCTCGCGGAGGTGGCCGACGTCGACGGCGACGGCGACCCCGACGTGCTCGTGGGCATCCACGAGTTCTTCGACAGCATGGGCGGCACCAGCGGGGAGACCACGCTGCTGCTCAACCAGGGCGGCCAGCAGGGCGGCGCGCCCGGCACCTTCGCCGTGGACCCGTCGTTCACGTCCTTCGGCGTGTTCGTCGACTCCGACGTCTCCGTCGCCGACTTCGACCGCGACGGCGACCTCGACGTCTACATCGGCAGCACCGGCCCGTTCCTGGGCGGCGGTCCGCCCGCGGACCGGCTGATCCGCAACGGCCTCTAGCCCGGGAGCCGCGCCATGACCCTTTCCCTGCTGGTCCCGAGCTCCCTCGCGCTGCTGCCCCTGGCGTTCGCCGGTGGCGGCCCAGGCGAGCCGGCCGCACCGCCCGCCGCCACGGACTTCCTCGGCCTGCTGCCCCGCGCCGTCACCAGCTTCGGCGCAGAGGTCAGCGACGGCTGGCTGTACGTGCTCGGCGGCTACGAGGGCGTCCCCCACCGCTACTCGCGCGAGGGGCAGCCCGGCGACTTCTACCGCATCGGCACGGTGGACGCGCGCAACCTCGAGCTGCTGCCGCCCTGGATCCGCACCCAGGGCACGGCGCTGACGACGCACGGCGGCCGCCTGTACGCGGTCGGCGGCATGCGCATCGAGAACGCCGCGGGCGAGCCCGAGGACCTGCGCTCGATCCCCGACGCGGCGGTCTTCGACCCGGTGGCGCGCACGTGGACCGAGCTCCCGCCGCTGCCGGCGGGGCGCTCGTCGCACGACGCGGACTTCGTCGGTGACGTCCTGTGCGTCGCTGGCGGCTGGCGCCTCTCCGGCGACAAGGACGGGTCGGCGTGGCACGACACGCTGCTGATGCTCGACGTCGCCGCGGGCGGGGACTGGGTCGAGGTGCCCGCCCCGTTCCGCCGCCGCGCGCTGGCCACCGCCGCGACCGCCGACACCCTGGTGGTCGTCGGCGGCATGGAGCCGGGCCGCGAGGTGTCGAGCCAGGTGCTGTTCTTCGACCCCCGCGCCCGCGCGTGGTCGCAGGGCCCGGACTTCCCCGAGCGCGGCTTCGGCGTGGCCGCCGTCGGCGTCGGCGAGCGCGTCTATGCGTCCGCCTTCGACGGCGTGCTGTGGAGCCTGGAGCCGGGCGTGGACGGCGCGTGGCGCCGCGAGGCCGGGCTCTTCGCCCCACGCTTCTTCCACCAGCTGGTCGCCGCGGACGGGGACGTGCTCGTCCTCGGCGGCATCCAGGGGATGGACGTGCCGGGCCGCATCCGCCTGATCGAGCGCCTGGCGCCAGGCGTCCCCGGCGGCGGGGACGCCCCGGTGATGCGCCTGCCCTCGGAGGGCCTCGCGAAGAACCGCTTCGCGGCGTTCGTGCAGGGCGGGCGGCTGCACCTCTTCGGCGGCAATCTCACGACCGACCAGCACGACTTCGACCCCGACAGCTTCACCGCGCGCGGCGTCAGCCTGAACCTCCAGACGCTGCGCTGGGCCCCCGCCGCCGACCTGCCGGTCGCGCGGCAGTCCCTGTCGACGCTCGTCGTCGGCGACGCCGTCGGTGTCGCGGCGGGCGGCTTCGGACACGACGGCGAGGTCGCGCGCTCGCACGCGGAGGTGTACGCCTACGACTTCGAGGCGGACGCCTGGTCGAGCCGCGGCTCCCTCGCGCGGCCGCGCACGCAGTTCGCCCTCGTCGAGCACGGCGACTTCCTGTGGGCCTTCGGCGGGCTGGACTACCACCCGCACCGCGCGGAGCCCTTCGAGCTGGTGCTCGACGTCGAGCGCGCGCCCGTCGAGGGCGGCGACTTCGTCCCGACCGGCGTCGCGCTGCCCGCGCCGCGCCGCGCCTTCGGCGGCGCCGTGCTCGACGGGCGGATGTTCCTGGTCGGCGGCATGCGCGAGGACTTCGCGCAGGTCGAGTCCTGCCACGCGTTCGACTTCGAGACGCGGGCCTGGACCGAGATCGCGCGGCCCGCGCGCCCGCGCGTCTCGCCCGAGCTCGTGGCACACGGCGGGCGCCTCTACCTGTGCGGCGGCCTGTCGCGCGACGCGTCGGGCGAGCTGCGCCCCGACCCCACGGTCGAGGTCTACGACCCCGGGGCGGACGCGTGGTCGGTGCTGCCGACGCGCGTGCCGGAGGCCTCGCTGCGCCACGCGCGTTTCTTCCCCGCGGCGCACGGCCTGGCCTTCGTGACCGCGCACCTGCCCGAGGCCGGGCTCGACCTGGGCTTCGTGCCCCTCGCGGCGGAGGACGGCGTCTCCGACTGAGGACGGTGGATGCCGGGTGCGTGGACGCGCGAGTCAGTGCACCCGGCCGCTGCGGCACGGTGTCCGGGGGGATCCCCCAACTCCCCCTCCCGGCGCCGTGCCGCGGCACTTTCCTCCGCGCCCGCGGCGCTCAGGAGCCCGCCACGCCCGCGCGGATCTCGGCCTCGTTGTCGACGTCGGCGGCGGTGCGGGCGCCGGGGTCGATCCGCTCGAGCAGCGCCAGCGCCTCGGCGTAGAGGGTCCGCGCGCGCTCGACGTCCCCGGCCGTGACCGCGGCCCGCGCCCGGTTGCGCCGCACGCGGTAGGCGCAGCGCAGGAACGACGGGTTGCCGGGGTCCACGGCCAGGAGCTCGCCGAGGTCGCGCTCGGCCCGCAGGAGCACCTCCTCGGCCTCGTCCGGCCGCCCGCCGCGCACGTGCAGCGCGCCCAGGCGCTGGCGCACGACGGACTGGCTGTAGCCGATCGTCCGGTCGGCGGAGCCTCGCGCGAGCATCCGATCGCCCACGGCCAGGCACGCGAGGCTCGCGCCCACGGCCTCCTCGAGCCCGTCGAGCCGCTCCCAGTAGAGCGCGCGGCGCCAGTGGTTGCCGTGCAGGAGCTCGAGCGCGAACGGGTCGTCGGGGTCGACCGCGACCAGCTCTTCCGCGGCGCGGAGGTGCCGGGTCAGCAGCGCGTCGGCTTCCTCCAGCCGCCCGACGTCCAGGTACGCCTCCGCCAGGGAGGCCTGCGCCGTCGCGTACGCGCGCTGGACGCGCTCGTCCTCGCGGTGGGCGGAGACGAGCTCCTCCAGCACCTCCAGGGCGGGCTCGCCGCACGCCACCGCGCGCTCGGGCTCCTGGGCGATCACCCACAGCCGGCAGACCTGGGCCTGGACGAAGGCCAGGTCGCCGCGCACGAAGGGCTCCAGGCTCGGGCGCAGCTCGAGCAGCTCGCGGTTGGCCGCGGACGCGCCCTCGTAGTGCACCAGCGCCTCGTCGGTGCGACCGACCTCGGACAGCTGGCCCGCCACGCTGGCGTGCATGCGCGCGCGCGTGCGCGCGAGCTCGAAGCGGTCGCCCTCGCTCTCCGCGGTCCCCGAGCAGGCCTCCAGGGCGGCCTCCATCCGAGCGCTCGCCGCGGCGAACCGGCCTTCCGAGATCGCGCGCGAGCCCCGGCGGAACTCGATCTCCGCCCGCAGCGTCGCGGCCAGGACACGGCTCTCCTCCAGCGCCTCCAGGCGCTCGATCACGGCCTGCGCGCGCGCCAGGCTCGCGTCGGCCGCCACGGTGTCCCCCAGGCTGCGCTGCAGGCGCGAGTCCTGGACGTCGGCGTGGCGCAGGTAGCCGCGCGCGAGCTCCTCGAGCACCTTCGGGTCGTCCGGGGCGTCGTTCGCGAGGTGGTCCAGGAAGCGCAGCCCGGCGTCCAGCACCAGGTCGCTGGCCTCGGTGGCCTGGGAGGTCGCGTCGACGCGGCGGCGCAGCCCGAAGATCAGGTCCGTCGCGAAGCGCCGCGCGTCGACGAAGCGGCGCTCGGCGAGCGCGCGCTGCTCCGCGAGCTCCTCGCCCAGCGCGAGGGTCCGCGCGAGCCCCTCCTCGGCCTCGCCGCGCATGGCGACCTCGCCCGCGCGCGCTCGCTCGGCGCGGACGAGGGAGACCGCGCTACCCCCGAACGCCGCGACCAGCGCGGCCAGCGCCAGCGAGAAGGCCGACACGGAGATCCGGTTGCGCCGCAGGAACTTGCCCGCGCGGTACCCGACGGTGTCGGGGCGCGCCGACACCGGGCGGTGCTCGAGGAACGCGCGCAGGTCCTCGGCGAGCCGCTCGACCGACGCGTAGCGCCGCGCGGGGTCGCGCGCGAGGGCGCGCAGCAGCACGCGGTCCAGGTCGCCGCGCAGCGCGCGCCGCAGCGCCGGCTCGGCGGCCGCCTCGGAGGGGCGCGCGGGCTCGCGCTCGGAGACGACGCGCAGGGCCTCGAGCGGCCCCGTGTCCGCGAGCGCGTGCGGCGGCCGGTCGCAGACCAGCTCGTACAGGATCGCGCCCAGCGAGTAGACGTCCGCCGCCGGCCCGGCCCGCTCGCCCGCGAGCTGCTCGGGGGCGGCGTAGGCCAGGCTGCCCGCGCCCCGCGCGCCCCGTGCCTCGTGCGCACCGGCGTCCGGCACGACGGGCCCGGCGTCGACCTCGCCGGCGATGCCGAAGTCGACCAGCCGCGGGCGGCCGCCGGGGTCGACCAGCACGTTCGACGGCTTCAGGTCGCGGTGCACCACCAGCGCGGCGTGCGCGTGCCGGACCGCGTCGCAGAGCGCCAGCGCCAGCTCCACGCGCGCGCGCAGCGGCGGGCGCCGGTCGCGCACCCAGCGGTCCACCGGCTCGCCCTCGACCAGCTCGACGGCGAGGTACGGCCGGCCGTCGTCCGTCGTCCCGCCGTCCAGCAGGCGCGCGATGCCGGGGTGCTCGAGCCGCGCCAGCACCGCGCGCTCGCGCTCGAGCGCCGCGCGCACCGCCGGCGAGGCGAGCTCGCCGCGCGGCAGCTTGACCGCCGCGCGCCCCTCGTACGCGCCGTCGGCGCGCGCGGCCAGCCACACGGTGCCCATCGCGCCCGCGCCCAGCTCTCGCGCCAGGCGCCAGGGGCCGACGCGCCGTCCGGCCGAGGCGGTCACGGCGCCTCCTCCTTGGCCGTCGGCGGCTTCGTCCCCGCCTCCACCGGCGCCCCGCTCGCCGCG
>JAUIDW010000195.1 GCA_030428395.1 bacterium
CCTTGACGGCCTTGGGAGCCGCCTCGACCAGGTCCTTGGCCTCCTTGAGGCCGAGACCGGTGATCGCGCGGACTTCCTTGATGACCTGGATCTTCTTGGCACCGATGTCCTTGAGGACGACGTCGAAAGTCGTCTTCTCCTCGGCGGCGGCGGCCCCACCGGCGTCCCCACCACCGCCGGCGGCGGCGACGGCGACCGGGGCGGCGGCGCTGACGCCCCAGTGGTCCTCCAGGTGCTTCACGATCTTGGACGCCTGGAGCAGCGTGAGGCCGTCCAGCTTCTCGACGATCGCTTGGAGCTCGGGCTCGAGCTCGGCGACGTTGGCTTCTTCGGACATTGCGTTCTTACTCCTCGGGGGAAGTTCTCTGTCTACGCGACGTGGTCTGGGACGGGCCCCCGCGCGGCGCGCGGGGTCGGAAGGGAATCGGGAGTGGCGTCAGCCCTCTTGCTTGTCGGCGTGCGCCTGCAGCACCCGCGCCAGCGCGCCCTGGTTGCCCTGGAGCACGGAGGCGAGCCCGCGGAGCGGACCCTGGATGCAGCCGACGATCTTGGAGCGCAGCGTGTCCTTGTCGGGCACGCCCGCCAGCGCGGCGGCGTCCGCGGCGTCCAGCAGGCGCGCCTCGAGCACGCCCGCGCGGACCTGCACCTTGCCGGTCTTCTTCAGCTCGGGGGCCGTGAAGACCTTGGCGGCCTGGATGGCGGCCTCGGCGGAGCCGAAGGCGATGGCGACGTTGCCGGCGAAGACGTCCTCGCCGACCTCGTAGCCGCCCTCGGCCAGCACGCGGCGCGCGAGCGAGTTGCGGACCATGCGCAGCCGTGCGCCGGCGTCGTCCAGCGCGGACCGCAGGCCCTCGGACTCCTCGACGGACAGGCCGGCCAGGGACACGATCAGCAGGCCCTCGGCCTGCTGGAACGACTGCTGGTACTCCTCGGAGACCAGGCGGTTGACGAGGTTCGGCATGGCTCAGCTCCCGTACGAGATCCAGGCGCCCGGACCCATCGTCGTCGACAGGCAGATGCGGCGCATGAAGGAGCCCTTCACGGCCGGCGGGCGCATGCCCTCGAGGTGGTCGAGGAAGGCCTTGAGGTTGGTCATGAGGTCCTCGACGGAGAACGAGCGCTTGCCGACCGAGGCGTGGACGTTGCCGCCCGCGTCGGTCCGGAACTCGACCTTGCCCGCCTTGAACTCGGTGACGGCGTTGGCGACGTCGGGCGTGACCGTGCCGGACTTCGGGCTGGGCATCTTGCCCTGGGGCCCGAGGACGCGGCCGAGCTTGCCGACGTGCTTCATCATGTCGGGGCTGGCGATCACGACGTCGAAGTCCATCCAGCCGCCCTGGATCTTCTCGGCGAGGTCCGCCGAGCCGACCTCGTCGGCCCCGGCTTCCTTGGCCGCCTCGGCCTTGTCGCCCTCGGCGAAGACGACGACCTTGACGGTCTTGCCGAGCCCCTTCGGCAGCGACACCGCGCCGCGGACCAGCTGGTCCGTCTTGCGCGGGTCGATGCCGAGGCGCACGACGACCTCGACGGACTCGTCGAACTTGGCGCCGGGCAGGTCCTTCAGGATCTGCAGCGCCTCGGTGGGGTCGTAGGTCTTCGAGCGGTCGATCCGCTCGGCGGCCCGGACATAGCGTTTGCTGCGCTTGACCATCTGCATCTGCCTCAGTCGACGACCTCGATGCCCGCGGCGCGCGCCGTGCCCTCGATGATCCGGCTGGCGGAGTCGAGGTTGCGCGCGTTCAGGTCCTTCATCTTCATCTGTGCGATCTCTTCCACCTGGGCCCGGGTGACCGAGCCCACGATGACCGTGCCGACCTCACCCGCCCCCTTCTCGACGCCGGCGGCCTTCTTGAGCAGCACCGCGGCCGGGGGGGACTTGAGGATGAAGTCGAACGTGCGGTCCTTGTAGACGTTGATCTCGACCGGGATGATCAGGCCCATCTGCTCGCGCGTCCGGTCGTTGAACTCCTTGACGAACTGCGCGATGTTCACGCCGTGAGCGCCCAGCGCGGGCCCCACCGGCGGAGCCGGAGTGGCTTGCCCCGCGGGGCACTGCAGCTTGATCTTGCCGGCGATTTCCTTGGCCATGGTTGCGTTCCGCTTCTCGTCGGTGGACGGGGGAGCGAGCGTGGGATCGTGCGGCCGCCGCTAGACGGCCTCGACCTCCCAGTACTCGAGCTCGACCGGCGTCGGCCGGCCGAAGATGGTCACGACGACCTTGACGGTGCCCTTGTCCGGGCAGACCTCCTCGACGGTCCCGTCGAAGCCGTCGAAGGCGCCCGACTTGATCTTGACCATGTCGCTCTTCTGCAGGCCGATGCTGACCTGCGGGCGCGACTCGGTGTCCGACATGCGCGCGAGGATCCCGGAGACCTCGTGCTCGGCCAGCGGCACGGGCTCGCCGCGCGGCCCGAGGAAGTCCCCGACCCGGTTGGTCTCGCGCACCAGCGCCATGGCCTTGAGCGAGCGCTCGTCCTCGGTGTCCTCGATGTCCGCCTGGAGCATCAGGTAGCCGGGGTAGAGCTTCTTGTTCACCACGCGCTTCTTGCCGCCCTTGAGATCGGTGACCCGCTCGAACGGGACCAGGATCTGCGGGACGATGTCCTGCACGCCGGCGGTCTTGATGCGCATCTCGAGCTGCTTGCGGACGCTGTCCTCGCAGCCCGACTGGCAACGGACGAAGTACCACTTGTGCGCCATGGTGTGTCCTAGCCCCCGATGAGCAGTCGCCGGGCCACCCGGGCGAGGAACCAGTCGGCGCCCGCCAGGAAGGCCATGAGGAACGTGACGAAGAAGATCACGATCAAGGAGGAGCTGACGACCTCCTGACCCGTCGGCCAGGTGACCTTGCGCAGCTCGGCCTCCGTGTCGATCAGCAGGTCCGCGGTCTCCGGCTTGTGCTGCCAGCGCATCAGCAGGAACGTCCCGCCCGCGAACAGCACGAGGGCCACCAGGAACGCCGGCGTCAGCGCGAGCCCGAGCACCGGGATCACGATCCCGCCGAGCGGCTCGGCCAGGGCGTCGAAGCGCGACTCCAGCTCCGTCTGCAACGAGTTGCAGCCGTAGAACAGGAGGATGGCCAGCGACCAGAAGGCCGCCATGCGCGCCAAGCGCCCCTGGTCCTTCCGATAGGTCGTCATGCCTTGCGTCTTCGCCTCGTTCGGGTCGTGTCGTCGGGTGGGGTCCGCGCGCGCTGCCTAGAGCTTGTGCTCCTTGTGCGGCAGGTGCTTGCGGCAGAACGGGCAGTACTTCTTCTTCTCCAGCTTGTAGGTCGCCTTCTGGCGCTTGTGCGTCGTGTAGGTGCGGTTGCCGCACTCCTTGCACTGGAGAAAGACGTAGCGTTCCTTGGTCTTCATCGGGCCGCCGGGTGGGTCGTGAGAGCGCCGTGGTTCGGGCTGGAGGGTCGGGGTGCGTGGGTCCGCGCGCCGTCTGCCGTCCGGCGAGCCGGGCGGGCGAGCGGCGCGCGGGCCGCGCGGGGGTCGGGGGAGGCGGCGGCCCTGGGACCGCCGCCCGCCGCCGGATCCGCTACTCGATGATCTTGGTGACGACGCCGGCGCCGACGGTGCGGCCGCCCTCGCGGATGGCGAAGCGCAGCTTCTCGTCCATGGCCACCGACGTGTTCAGCTCGACCGACAGGTTGACGTTGTCGCCGGGCATGCACATCTCGGCGTCGCCGAGCAGGTTGGCCGTCCCGGTCACGTCGGTCGTGCGGAAGTAGAACTGCGGGCGGTAGCCGTTGAAGAACGGCGTGTGCCGGCCGCCCTCTTCCTTCGAGAGGACGTAGACCTCGCACTCGAACTTGCGGTGCGGGGTGATGCTGCCCGGGGCCGCGAGCACCATGCCGCGGCTCAGGTCCTTCTTGTCCACGCCGCGGACGAGCACGCCGACGTTGTCGCCGGCCTGACCCTCCTCGAGGACCTTCTGGAACATCTCGACGCCGGTGCACGTGGTCTTCAGGACCTCGTCGCGCAGACCGACGACCTCCAGCGGGTCGCCGACCTTGACGATGCCCTGCTCGATGCGGCCGGTGCCGACCGTGCCGCGACCGGTGATCGAGAACACGTCCTCGATGCACATCAGGAACGGCTTGTCGGTGAGGCGCTCGGGCTCGGGGATGTACTTGTCCAGCGCGGCCAGCAGCTCGTCGATGGGCGCGTTGGCCTCGTCGTCCTTGCCGTCGCTCTCCATCGCGGCCTTGGCCTGGCCGCGGATGATCGGCACCTCGTCGCCGGGGAACTCGTACTTGTTGAGGAGCTCGCGCACCTCCATCTCGACGAGCTCGAGCAACTCGGGGTCGTCCACGAGGTCGACCTTGTTCAGGAACACGACGATGTACGGCACGCCGACCTGGCGGGCGAGCAGCACGTGCTCGCGCGTCTGGGGCATCGGGCCGTCCGCCGCGGACACGACCAGGATCGCGCCGTCCATCTGGGCGGCGCCGGTGATCATGTTCTTGATGAAGTCGGCGTGACCCGGGCAGTCCACGTGCGCGTAGTGGCGCGTCTCGGACTCGTACTCGGTGTGCGAGGCCGCGATGGTCACGGTCTTGTCGCTCGAGCGGACCGTGCCGCCCTTGGTGATCTCGGCGTAGCTCTTGACCTTCGTGCCGTGGACGTGGGCCGAGCGCGCCGCGATCGCCGCCGTCAGGGTGCTCTTGCCGTGGTCGATGTGGCCGATCGTGCCGACGTTGACGTGCGGCTTGTTCCGCTGGAAGACTTCCTTAGCCATCTGTATCTCGGGTCGTGGGTGCGAGGCCGGAGACGAGTCGTCCGGCTTCGGTGGTTAGGGTCGGTCGGTTTTCGGAGAATCGGTGGGGAACAGGGTCCGCGGCAAGTCGCGGGTACTGGAGCTGCTGATGGGACTTGAACCCATGACCTCTTCCTTACCAAGGAAGTGCTCTACCACTGAGCTACAGCAGCGTGTCGGACGGACGGAGGCGCGCGGGCCGCCGGCCCGTCCGCGTGCGTTCAGCCAGGATGCGGGGGAGAGGGACGTTCTGGGTCCGGAGCGTGTGGGGTCCGTGTCGTGCGAGCCGGCGCCGCGGAGCGACGCACGTGGAGCGGGCGATGGGAATCGAACCCACGTGTTCAGCTTGGAAGGCTGACGTTCTGCCATTGAACTACGCCCGCGGGCGTGTGCTCCGCGCCCGTGCCCGGGGGCCCGTGGGGACCGCGTCGGGTGAGGGGCGCGCTGTGCGCGAGGGTCGCGCAGGCGGTGGGTGGCTCCGGATGGGGCTCGGGTCGAGGGCTCGCGCGCGGGCAGCCGCGCGCGGTGCGCGGGGTCGGCCGACCGGCGTCGTGCTGGTGGGGAGAGCCGGATTCGAACCGGCGAAGGCTGAGCCATCAGATTTACAGTCTGACCCCTTTGGCCGCTCGGGAATCTCCCCTGGTGGACCGGACGCGCCCCGGGCGCGCGAGGTGCGCGGGACGTGCGGTCGAGCTCGGTGCGCGGTTCGAACGCGGGCCCTTCGCGAGGAGGGGCACCGCTCCCGTGTCATCCAGCTGTGTTCTCGTTTCCAGGGAGCGTCCCGGGGACCGGGGGTCGGCGTGCGTGCGCCGTCTCGGAGCGGGATCCGCCTCGCGCGGTCGGGGACGTGGAGCCAGCGGTGGGAGTCGAACCCACAACCTCCTGATTACAAATCAGGTGCTCTGCCGTTGAGCCACACTGGCCTGGAACCACGGGCAGAGTCCGGAGGCTGCGGGTCCTCGGTGGCCGGCACCACGGCGAGGAGAGCGCGACATGGTACGGGTGGCCCCGACCGATGCAAGCGCCCCCGGACGAAATCCTGGCAACCATTGTGCCCCGCCGGCCGCCCCGGGGGAACCGGCCTCCGGGCGCCGTCCCGGAGGGGCTCCAGGGCCGACGCCGGGGCGGGGCCGGGGGCGCCTAGAGGGCCCTCAGGCGCTCCAGCCAGGCCTCCCAGGCGCGGGTCAGCTCCTCGACGGAGGTGCTCCCGAGCCGCTCGAGGACGGCGGAGGCCAGCACCAGGGCCACCACGGCCTCCCCCACCACGCTGGCGGCGGGCACGGCCGTCACGTCGGAGCGCTGGTAGGTGGCGGGCACCGCCTCCCCGGTCTCGAAGTCGACCGTGTCGACGCCCCGGCGCAGGGTGGAGATCGGCTTCATGGCCACGCGCGCCACCAGCGGCTCGCCGGTCGTCATGCCGCCCTCGAGGCCGCCGGCGCGGTTGGTGGACCGGGCGAAGCGCCCGTGGGGCCCCGGCGGGTCGGCGGGCACGATCGCGTCGTGCACCTGCGAGCCCGGCCGGCGGGCGGCCTCGAAGCCCAGGCCGAACTCGACGCCCTTCATGGCCGGGATCGACAGCAGCGCGCCGCCGAGCCGCGAGGTCAGCCGGTCGCGCGGGTCGGCGTAGTCGCCCAGCCCCGGCGGCAGGCCGGTGACGCGCACCTCGAACACGCCGCCGAGGGTGTCGCCGGCGGCCTTCGCCGCGTCGACCGCCTCGCGGAAGCGCGCGTCGGCGGCGGGGTCGAGCGAGTGGAAGTCGGACGCGTCCCGGCGCGCGCGGGCCTCGGCCGGGGGCAGGTCGGCGCCCTGCTCGACCTCGATCCCGCCCACCGAGACGACGTGGCCGAGCAGGTCCACGCCCAGGGGCTCGAGCACCTGGCGCGCGACCGCGCCCAGGGCCACGCGCGCGGCGGTCTCGCGCGCGCTGGCGCGCTCGAGCACGGCGCGCGGGTCGCGGTGTCCGTGGCGCTGGCACCCCGCCAGGTCGGCGTGCCCCGGCCGCGGGTTCGTCGGGACCGGCAGGCTCTCGATCGTCGCGTCGCGGTTCTCGAGCAGCAGCGCCAGCGGCGAGCCGAGCGTGCGGCCCGCCCGCGTCCCCGCCAGCACGCGCACGCGGTCGCGCTCGATCTTCATGCGCCCGCCGCGCCCGTAGCCGCCCTGGCGGCGGGCGAGCTCGGCGTCCACGCGCTCGAGCGACAGCGGAAGGCCGGAGGGCAGGCCCTCGAGGACCGCCACGAGGGCGGGCCCGTGCGACTCCCCCGCCGTGGTCCAGCGCAGCCCGGCCATGGGCCCTTCCTAGGTCGCGCCGGCGCCGGTCGCACGGGGCGCCCCGGGGGGACCCGGCGCCGCCGCGGGCGCGCCGGCCAGCCCGCCCTCGAGGGCCGCCTCGAGGCGGGCCTCGAGCTCCTCGAACCGGAAGGGCTTGGGGAGGGTCCCCACGACCTCCGGGACGGCGGCCAGGCGCCGCTCGACCTCGTCGTCGAGGCAGCCGGACACGACCAGCGTCGGCGGCAGCCGGTCGGCGCGCGCCCAGCGCTCGAGGCGGTCGGCGGCGTGCTCCTCCCCCACCAGGAGGTCGGAGACGACCAGGTCCGGCCGGTGCAGGCGCAGCTCGCGGTCGGCGGCGTCCAGCGAGGCCGCGCTCTGCACGGCGTAGCCGCGCCGCTCCAGGAACCGCGTCAGCAGCTCGAGGATGCGAGCGTCGTTCTCGATCAGCAGGATCTCCCTCTTCACCTCTCCGCTCCCTTTCTCCCCGGGCAAGGTCGGGGTCGCCCAGGATAGGCCGCCGCGCGCTCCCTGTCTCGGCCGCCGTCGCCGAAGAACACCCCGCCGAGGGTCACCTCGTCCGGAGGCCGCGGATCGTCGCCCGGGCCCCCGCCCGCGCCCGGGCTCCGGCCGGCGGCTCAGAGGTTCTCGTACCAGGTGACGTCGTCGAACGGGACCTCGACGGTCATGGCCCCCAGGCGGACGCGCACCTGCTGGCGCTGGCGGTCGACGCGGGAGACGACGCAGCGCTTCTTGTACCGCGGCAGCCACACGTAGACGCCCTTGCGGAGCTCGCGCAGGAACGCCTGCCGGCGCTCGGTCAGGGAGGCGCCCGTCAGCGTGCGGTCGAGCTCCGCGAGCAGCTCGCCCAGCTGCCGCGCCGCGGGCCCGCCCACCTGCGGCAGCAGCGCCTGCGCCCGCTCGACCACGCCGCGCGCGTCGCGCGTGCGCTCCTCGAGGCCGCGCTGCGCCTCCGCCTCCAGGGTCTCGCGGCGCTCCTCGAGGCGGGCCCGGTCCGCCCCGAGCGACCGGTCGCGCTCCTCGAGGTCCTCGACGCGCTGCTCCGCCTCGCTGCGCAGGCGCTCGGCGTCCTCGCGGACGCGCCGCAGGTCGTCGAGCAGCTGGCGCTGCTCCTCGCCGCGCCGCTCGACGCGCGCCGCCGCGTCGCGCACGAGCTCGGCCGGCAGCCGCATGCGCTCGGCCACCGCGAGCGCGCACGACTCCCCCGGCGTCCCGACGAGCAGGCGGTACAGCGGCCGCAGCGAGGCGACGTCGAACTCCGCGCAGGCGTTCTCGACGCGCGCGTGGCGGAAGGCGAACTCCTTCAGCCGCCCCAGGTGCGTCGTGACGAGCGTCGGCACCGCGCGCGCGAGCAGGTGGGCCAGCAGGGCCTCGCCCAGCGCGGCGCCCTCGTCGGGATCCGTCCCGCCGCCCAGCTCGTCGAGCAGGAACAGCGTGCGCGGCCCGGCGCGCTCGAGCCCCGCGCGGATGCGCGCCAGGTGCGAGGCGAAGGTCGACAGGTTCTGGTCGACCTCCTGCTCGTCGCCGATGTCCGCGGCGATGCCCTCGTACAGCGGCACGGTCGTGCCGGACTCGCAGGGGAACGGCAGCCCCAGCCGCGCGAGCAGCGCGGCCAGCCCGGCGGTCTTGAGCGCCAGCGTCTTCCCGCCGGTGTTCGGCCCGGTGACGATCAGCAGGTCGAAGTCGCGCCCGAGCCGCAGGTCGATGGGCACGACCTCGTCGAGGCGCCCCTGCGCCACCTGCTCGCAGAGCAGCGGGTGCCGCGCGCCGCGCAGCACGAGCTCCTCCGCCGCGCCCTCGTCCCCCGCGACCCGCGGCACGCGCGCCTCGTACGTCCGGCAGAACTCCGCCCCGATCCAGGCCAGCTCGAGCTCCGCCAGCCGCTCGGCCGCCGCGCGGACCTCGTCCTCGTGCCCCAGCAGCTCGCGCGTCAGCTCGGACAGCACGAGCGCGACCTCGCGCCGCTCGTCCTCGCGCACCTTGGCGAGGCAGTTGCCGAGCTCGACGGCCGCGGCGGGCTCGACGAAGGCGGTCTCGCCGCTCTGCGAGTGGTCGTGCACGATCCCCCGCACCCGCCCGGCCGAGCGCGCGCGCACGGCCAGCGTCGGCCGCCCGGAGCGGCGGTGCACCTGGCCGTCGGTCAGCAGGGAGCGCACCTTCGGGGTGCGCGCGAGCTCGGCCACGAGCTCCTCGCTGCGCCGCTCGAGCTTGGCGATCTCGCGCCGCAGCGGCCCCAGCCGGGGCGAGGCCCCGTCCACCACGTCCCCGCGCTCGTCGACCACGCCGTCCACGCGCTCCTCGAGCGCCGCGAAGTCCGGCCAGCCCTCCGCCAGCCGCGCGCAGGCCGGCGCCGCCTCGGCCCGCTCCGCGAGCCAGGCCCGGATCCGGCGCGCCCCGCCGAAGAACCGCCGCAGGTCGCGCAGCTCGCCCGCCTCGAACGCCCGGCCGTAGGTGCGCGCGTCGGCCAGCACCGAGGCCACCGCTGCGTGGTAGGGCCGGTGGAACAGGGCGAGCCGCCGCTCGCGAGCGAGCCCGTCGACACCGCGTCGCTGCGCTGCCCGATCGATCCCGACTGCTCGATCGGCGGCGACTGCAGCCTGTACGAGTGCCCCGGCTACTGGGAGTGCGAGACGCGCACGGACGACACGCGCCGCTGCTACAACCCCG
>JAUIDW010000196.1 GCA_030428395.1 bacterium
ACCGCGCCACGGCGCGGCGGCCCAGTCACAATCCGTCGAGCGTGATCCGCTAGATCACGGAGTCACTGCGGTCCGTCCATATCACGGACAGATCGTGAAGCGCAGGGCGTCGGTCAGCGCGTCGCCGAACCCGGCGGGGTCGGCGGGGTCGCGCGCCCGCCACTGGGCGAAGACGCGCTGACCCGGCGTCAGCAGCGGGTCGGCCCCGCTCTGGATGCGCTTGTTGAAGTTGCGCTCGAGCGTGCCCGTGCACGGGGGCGGGCCGAAGGGCTGCGCGATCTGGATCGGGAAGAGGCGCCGGAAGGGCAGCTTCACGCAGAGCTTGCCGCCGTGGAAGTCGAGGTTGCCCTTGGCGAACCCGTACAGCAGGAAGCCCGGCTCGTTCGGCGCGACCGCGTTGCCCGTCACGCGGAAGGGCTGCGTGTCCGAGGCGCTCGCGTGACCGGCGTACGACGTGAACGGGACGCAGCCGAGCGAGCTGGTCTTGCCGGTGCAGTAGAGCCGGGGCCGGTCGACCAGCTCGAAGACCTCCACCGAGCCCGCCGCCGGGAACGCGACGATCGCCCCGGGCTCCCCGACCAGGACCCCGTTCCCCGACAGCGCGACCGACGTCCCGCGCAACCCGATCGGGTTGGCCGACAGGGGCGGCAGCGTCGCGAGGTGCGGCCACAGGTACCCGTCCCAGGAGTAGAGGTAGGCCGCGCCCGCCGCCGGGTAGGCCGTGTCGTCGAGCGGGGCCCCGACGACGAGCGTCCCCCGGTCGACGGCCAGGCTGGACCCGAACCGCGCGCCGGCGGTCCCCAGGAACGGCAGGACGAGGGACTGGAAGCTCCACCCCGCCGGGCCGCGGCGGAAGACGTACGCGGCGCCCGCGTCCTGCCCGTTGGCGTCGTTCCCCGAGGCGCCCACGACGAGCCACGGGCCGTCGAGGTCCACGGCCACGCCGAAGCGCTCGAAGGCGACGGGGGCCTGCGACAGGACCTCCTGGACGAACGTCCAGTTGCCCCCCGAGCGCTCGAAGACGTACACGGCGCCGGCGTCCGCGAGGCCCGTGTGAGCGTGCCGGAACGCGCCGACCGCGAGCACGTCCCCGTCCAGCGCGACGTCGTGCCCGAACTGGTCGCCGCCCGCGCCGTCGGGCGCCGCGAGGACCGGCCCCGCCGTCCACGCGGACCCCGCGCGCTCGAACGTGAACACCGCCCCCGCGCCGGCCTGGTCCGCCCCCACGGCGAGGCGGTCGCCGTCGAGGGCGAGGGCCTCGCCGAACCCGTCCGCGGGGACGCCGGAGGCCAGCTCGGCCTCGCGGACCCAGTCGCTGCCGGCGCGGCGGAACACGAACACGGAGCCCGCGCCGGGGACGGCCTGCGACTCGAAGGGCGCGCCGACGGCGAGCGACTCGCCGTCCACGTCCAGCTCGACGCCGAACCCGGCGTACGCCACCGCGCGGTCGTCGGCGGTCAGCTTGGCCTGCGGCTCCCAGACCGAGCCGACGCGCTTCCACACGTACGCGGCGCCGGAGTCCTCGCCCACGTCGTCCTCGCCCGGCGCGCCGACCGCGGCGAGGTCCGCGTCGACCGCCACGGAGCTGCCGAAGGCCTCGTGGGGGCCGTGGCTCGAGGGGTTCAGGTAGGCGTGCGTCCACGGCGGACCGGGCGCGTCGAAGGCGTACGCGAGCCCGGCGTCCGGTCCGCGCCCGTCGTCGCGCGGCGCGCCGACGAGCGCCCCGGCGACCGTGACCGCGACCGCGGCGGCGAACCCGTCCGCGGTCGTGCCGTCGGGCGAGCCCTGGGCGACGAGCGGCGCCCACCCGGGGCCGCCCGCGTTGCTGCCCGCGTACGCGGTCGACGTCCCCGGGGCCCCCGCGACCAGGCGCCACGCGCCCACCGCGCCGTCGAAGGCGAGGCCCAGGGCCGCGCCGAGGCGGCCGCCGGCCTGCGCGCCGTCCAGGCGCGCGGTCTCGACCCACCCCGGCGTCGTCGCGTCGAGGACGTACAGCGACCCGGCGTCGGCGCCGCCGGCGTCGTGGCGCGGGGCCCCGACGACCACGCGTCCGCTCGCGGCGGCGACGGTCGCGCCGAAGCGCGCGCCGGGCGCCGCGTCGGACGCCCAGCGCTTCGCCTGGAGCAACCAGGTCGGCGTGCTGACGTCGTAGATGTAGACCGCGCCGCCGTCGGGTCCGGCGCCCTGGTCGTCGCCCGGGGCGCCGACCGCGCCGCGGTCCTGTCCCGGGTCCAGCGCGACGGCCGCGCCGAAGTGCTTGTCCGGCGTCGGGTCGGGAGGGGGCAGCACCAGCTGGGTCGTCACCCCCGAGCCGACGTCCCAGAGGAAGGCGTAGGCCCCGCCCGCGCCGGGCACTCCGGCGGCGGCGTGGCGCGGCGCGCCGACGAGGAGGCGCAGGCGGTCGACCGACGCGGTGCTCGCGTCGACGGCGGCGACGGAGGCGCCGAAGCGGTCGCCGGGCGACGTGCCCGAGCCGGTGAACCGGACCACCTCCGTCCACTGGGCCGGCCCGGTGAGCCGGTAGACGTACACGGCGCCGCGCTCGCCCTGGCCGTCGGTCGCGCGCGGCGAGCCGACGACGACGAGCTCGTCGTCGACCACGGCCACCGACGCGCCGAAGCGCTGGTCCAGCAGGCCGTCGGAGGGATGCAGCACCGCCTCGAGGTGCCAGCCCGCCGACGGCGAGGGCCGGCGGTGGACGAAGACGCAGCCGGCGCCGGAGCGCGGCGCGCCGACGACGGCCACCGCGTCGCCCAGCGCGACCGCCTCGCCCGCCGCGCCGCGCGGGGGCGCCGGGTACGCGTGGAAGACGTCGGTGTCCCAGCCGGTCGAGGGGTCGTGCGGGACGAGCGCGGCGGCGAGGGCGAGGGCGAGCAGCATGGCGACTCCTTGGCGGGTGCGCGGGTGGGCGTCGGGGCCACGCCCCGGGCGCGGCTCCCGCCCCCGTCGCGGGCCCGGCGGTTCTCGCGGGCGGAATCCGGGGGGAATCCCCGCCGCGCCCGCGCCCTCGTGCGCCCCGGAGTCCGCCGCGGCGCGGAGGCGCGTTCACGCTCCCTCGAGCGGGGTCCGCCGCGTCACGGCGTCCCCGGTCACGCTCCCTCGAGCGGGGTCCGCCGCGTCACGGCGTCCCCGGCGTCCCCGTCACGGGCAGACGGTGAAGCGCACCGCGTCGGTGAGGCCGTCCCCGAAGCCCGCGGGGTCCGCCGGGTCGCGCTGGAGCCACTGGGCGCACACCGTCCGCCCGACGGTGAGCGCCGGGTCCAGGCCGGCCTGGATCGTGGCGTTGAAGTTCCGGCGCAGGAGTCCGTTGCAGGGCGGCGGCCCCTGCGACGGCGACGGGCTGGGCGGGAGCAGGCGCCGGAGCGGGGCCTTCACGCAGAGCGTGCCGCCGTGGAAGCCGAGCTGCGCGGGCGCGCGGCCGTACAGCAGGAGGCCGAACTGCCCCTCCAGGACGTCGCGGCCCTCGACCAGGAAGGGGGCCGTGCCCGAGACGCTGGGCGTGCCCGCGGTGGTCACGAACGGCACGCAGCCGTCCGAGCTCGTCTTGCCCGCGCAGTAGGTGGCCGGCGCGGCCAGCCAGTCGAACACGAAGACCGAGCCCGGCCGCGGGTCCGAGACCGTGCTCAGCGCGTCGGCGGAGACGAACAGCGTCTCCTCGTCCCAGACCAGCGAGCGGCCGAAGTTCTCGTCCCCCTCGACGCCGGTGGGCAGCAGCAGCTGGCGCTCGCGCCACGCGCCCCCCTCGTGGACGAAGTAGTAGGCCGCCCCCGAGCTCGGCCCGGCGTGCGCGGCCGTGATCGCCCCCGTCAGCAGCACGTCACCCCGCAGGGCCACGCGATAGCCCATGAGCTCGAACGGGTCGGGGTTCGCGGCCGTCACCTCGGCGACCTGGGACCACGTCGACCCGCTGCGCTCGAACACGTAGACGGCGCCGGCGAGCGGCACGGACCCCGGCGTCACGTAGCGGCACCCCACCGCGAGGCGATCGCCGTCGAGGTCGAGCGACGTGCCGAACAGGTCGTAGTCCGCCGCGCTCGGCGTCAGCCGCGCGACCTCCGTCCAGGAGCCGCCGGCGCCCTCGAACACGTGCACCGCGCTCCCGGGGTTGAAGATCCCGGGGGCCGACACGGCGAGCGTGCTCCCCTCGAGGTCCAGGTCCTGCCCGAACAGGCGGTTCGGGGCGGGGTCGCTCGCGTGGAGCTCCGCGCGGTGGACCCAGACCCCGCCCAGACGCTCGAACACGTGCGCCGAGCCCGCCTGCGCCCCGAAGTCGTCGTCCCGGTACGCGCCGACGACCAGGGTGTCGCCCTCGACGTCCACCGCGCGGCCGAAGCTGGTCCCCGGGGCCGGGTCGGGGTCGACCAGCTTCGCGGTCTCCACCCACGTCCCGCCGACGCGCTCGAACACGTAGGCCGCCCCCGCGCCCGACGCTCCCGGCAGGGCGTGGTTGTGCGCCCCGACGACGAGGCGCTCGCCGTCGACGTCCATCGCGTACCCGAAGAAGGCGCCGTCGCCCGCGTCGGAGCCGAAGAGCCGCTCGCCCTGCCGCCAGCTCGTCCCGTGGCGCCGGAACAGGTACACGGCGCCCTGCAGGCGCGACCCCGGACCCTCCGCCCGCGGGGCGCCGACGAACAGCGTGTCCTGCTCGAAGGCCATCGCGTAGCCGATGTAGTTGATGCCCGATCCGCCGCTCACGAAGAGCCGGTCGCGCTCGACCGCGCAGCTCGGCGGGGTCTGCGCGCCGAGGACGGACGCTGCGCCGAGGAACAGGAGCGCGCCCGCGGCTGCGGTCGCGAGGGGTTGGAAGAGCATGGGGCCTCCGGGGTCGGGCGACACGGGTCCGAGACCGAGCCTAGGGCCCGCCCGGCGGTCTCGCCACCCCGGCCGGCCCCTCAGGCCTTGGCGTAGTTCGCGCGGCCTTCCATGCGGCTCGCCAGCGCGTTGCGCGTGTCGACCACCAGGCGCGCGTGCTCCGCGATGCGGTCGTAGTCGAAGGCCGCGTGGTCGGTCGCGAGCACGACCACGTCGTAGGAGGCCAGCGCCTCGGCGGTCAGCTCGACCGAGCGCAGGTGGCTGACGTCGTGCGCCCGCATGCGCGGCGGCTCCGGCACGTGCGGGTCGGAGTAGTCGACCTGCGCGCCCAGGCGCTCGAAGCGCTCGATCAGCGTCACCGCGGGCGACTCGCGCACGTCGTCCACGTTCGGCTTGTAGGCCAGGCCCAGCACGAGGATGCGCGCGCCCTTCACCGCCTTCCCGACCGAGTTCAGCATCAGCGCGACGCGGTCGACCACGTACTGCGGCATGCGCGTGTTGATCTCGCCGGCGAGCTCGATGAACTTCGTCGGGTGCCCGACGCGGCGCGCGACCCACGTCAGGTAGAAGGGGTCGATCGGGATGCAGTGGCCGCCCAGGCCGGGGCCGGGCAGGAACTTCATGAAGCCGAACGGCTTGGTCGCGGCGGCCTCGATGACCTCCCAGACGTCGATCGACATCGCGTCCAGGATGACCTTCAGCTCGTTGACGAGCGCGATGTTGACCGCCCGGAAGATGTTCTCGAGCAGCTTGGCGGACTCCGCCACCTCCGCCGACGACACGCGGTTCACCTGCGCGATCGCGGCCGCGTACAGGGCCTCGGCGAGGTCGCCGGAGCGCTCGCAGACGCCGCCGACGAGCTTGGGGATCGTGCTCGTGCCGTAGTCCTTGCGGCCGGGGTCCTCTCGCTCGGGCGAGTAGGCCAGGAAGAAGTCCCTCCCGGCGCGCAGCCCGCGCTCCTCGAGGATCGGGCCGCACAGGTCGCGCGTGGTCCCCGGGTACGTGGTCGACTCGAGCACGACGAGCTGGCCCGCGCGCAGCCGCGGCGCCAGCAGGCGGCAGGAGCCCTCGACGTAGGACAGGTCGGGCTCGTTGTGCGGCCCCAGCGGCGTGGGCACGCAGATCAGCACGGCGTCGGCCTCGCCCAGGCGGTCGGCCTCGCCGGTGGCCTCGAAGCGGCCCGAGGCGCGCAGGCGCTCGGCCAGGTCCGGCCCCAGGTGCTGCAGGTAGCTCTCGCCGCGGCCGAGGGCCTCGATCTTGCGCGGGTCGTTGTCGAAGCCCAGCACGCGGAAGCCGGCGTCCACGAAGGCCGCGGCCAGCGGAAGGCCCACGTACCCGAGGCCCAGGACCCCCACGACGGCGGAGCGGTCCGCGATGCTCTTCTCGGTCAGCATGGGTGGAGACCCTATCGACCGGCCGCCCCCCGGGCAGCAGGAGGAGGGCCGAATCCGGCGTCCGTGGCCGGGCAGCGAGCGCGCCCGGCCGGGCTCCTCCCCGACGCCGGATCCGGCGGTTGGTCCTCCGGGACGCGGGTCCGGGCACGCCCGACCCGCGGGGAACGCCGAGCGGCGCGGGAGCGGGCCTCTCCCCCGGGGCGATCTCCGCTCCACGCCGGGCGCGGCGCGGGGCCGCCCCCGGCGCGCCCGGCGACGCCCTCCCCCACGCCGCCTGGCAACTTCCGAGAGGCGCAACGGGCCGCGGGGCGAACGCGAGAAAAGCCGGAACCCGCCGGCGGCCGCCGGCTCGCCGCCGCGCGGCTGCCGGGGGGGGCGCAGTCCGGTACACGGGGGGCGCTGCACGCCCGGCGCGGGGGCTAGGATGCCGGCATGACCCCTGCAACCACCGGCCTCGTCTGGCACGCCGACTACCTCGAGCACCGCACCGGCCCCCACCACCCCGAGCGCCCCGCGCGGCTCACGGCGGTCCTGGAGGGCCTCGAGGCCAGCGGCGTGGCCGCCGAGCTGGACCGCGTCGAGGCCCCGCCGATCGACGAGGCCCTGCTCGACGCGGTGCACGACCCCGCCTACCTGGCCCGGGCCCGCGGCGTCTGCGCCGAGGGCGGCAACCTGGACTCCGAGGACACCGTCGTGTCGCCCGGCTCGTGGCGCGCGGCCCTGCTCGCCGCCGGCGGCGCGGTCGAGGCCTGCGACCGCGTGGCCGCGGGCACGTGGCGGAACGGGTTCGTGGCCTGCCGCCCGCCGGGGCACCACGCCGAGCGCGCCGTCGCGATGGGCTTCTGCATCCTCAACAACGTCGCCCTCGCCGCCGAGCACCTGCGCCGCGCGCACGGGCTCGAGCGCGTGGCGATCGTCGACTGGGACGTGCACCACGGCAACGGCACGCAGCACGCGTTCGAGGCCGACCCGGGCGTCTTCTACGCGAGCCTCCACCAGTGGCCGCTGTACCCGGGGACCGGCAGCGAGCGGGAGGTCGGCGTCGGCGACGGCGAGGGCACCACGCTGAACTGCCCCCTGCCCGCGGGGGCCGGGGACGCCGAGTGGCTCGCCGCCTTCGAGGACCGCGTCCTGCCCGCGCTCGACGCCTACCGCCCGGAGTTCGTGCTGATCTCCGCCGGCTTCGACGCGCACGCGCGCGACCCGCTGGCGCGCACGCTGCTGACCGAGGACGCCTACCGGCGCATGACCGCCGGCCTGCTCGGGCTGGCCGACCGGCACGCCGGGGGCCGCGTCGTCGCGCTCCTGGAGGGCGGCTACGACCTCGAGGCGCTCGCCGCCAGCACCGCGGCCCACGTCGAGACGCTGCGCTCGGCGCCCGGGGCCTGACTCACGCCGGCCGGCGGCCGGCCACGTCGACGACGAGCGGCGAGAAGAACACGCCGCAGGGATCCGCGCGCAGCGCGTCCCACTCGGCGTGGAAGCGGTCGCGGTCCGCCTCGTCCAGCACGCCCGCCGCGGCCATGCGGCCGGCGTGGAACGTGAAGAAGGCGTCGGCCCAGGCGAACACGCCGGTCCCGGGGCCGCCGGCCTTGGCGTTGGGCGTCAGGTCGACCAGCTCGAGGCCCGCGTCGGCGTACAGGCGCGGCAGCGCGCCGGCGATCCACGGGTCGCCGCCCCGCGTCGCGTACAGCCGCCGCGTGGCGTCGATCACGGCGCGGAAGCCCGCGCTCTCCGGGAAGACGGACACGCCCTCGTGGTTGTAGTCCTGCACCGCCAGCACGCCGCCGGGGCGCAGGGCGCGCGCGAGCCGCGCCACGTGGCGCGCGGGGTCCGGCAGGAAGGCGATCACCCAGCGCAGCAGGATCAGGTCGTAGCGGGCCTCGCCGAGGTCGAACTCGTCGAGGGTCGCGTGCTCGACGCGCACGCCCTCCAGGCCGCGCTCGGCCGCGAGCTCGCGCGCGGCGGCGACGTAGCCGGCGGACTCGTCCAGGCCGACGACCTCGCCGCCTTCGCCGACGCGGCCGCGCAGCTCCTCCAGCAGGAGGCCCGGTCCGCAGCCGACGTCGAGCGCGCGCCCGCCCGACAGGCCGCCGCCGGGCGCGCCGGCGAGCGGGGCGACCCGGTCGAGGAACGCGGACGTCACGCCGCCCCACACGCGCTGCTGGAGGCGCAGGCGCTTGAGCTCTTCCGCGTCGGTGCCGAGGATGTACTCGCCCATCGGAGCCCGGGGGTTCTAGCCGCTGGCCGCGCCGCCGTCCACCGGCGGGCCCTCCCCCGCCGCGCTCCCCGCCCGCCATGCGCCTCACGACCCGCGTGCACGACCGCGACGCCGCCGGCATGACGTACGTCTACCCCGTCGTGTCGCGACGCGCGCGCGGCGTGTCGGTGGGCGTGAACCTGAACCCCAACGACGCGTGCAACTGGCGCTGCGTGTACTGCCAGGTGCCGGGCCTCGTGCGCGGGGTCGGCCCCGCGATCGACCTCGAGCGGCTCGAGGGCGAGCTGGACGCGATGCTCGGCGCGCTCGTCGACGGCGACTACATGGAGCGCCACGTGCCGGAGGGCTCGCGCCGGCTGAACGACGTCGCGCTGTCGGGCAACGGCGAGCCCACCAGCTCGCCGGACTTCGACGCCGCCCTCGACGTCGTCGGGCGCGTGCTCGCGCGCCGCGGGCTGGCCGGCTCGCTGAAGGTCGTGCTGATCACGAACGGCTCGCTGGTCCACGCCGACAAGGTCCAGCGCGGGCTCGCGCACCTGCGCGAGCTGGGCGGCGAGGTCTGGTACAAGCTCGACCGCGCCACCGACGCCGGCCAGGCCGAGGTCAACGACGCGCACACCGGCGCCGCGCGCGCCCTGGCGAACCTGCGCACCTGCGCGGAGCTCTGCCCCACCTGGATCCAGACCTGCGTGTTCGCCCGGCGCGGCGCCCCGCCCGCCGACGAGGAGCTCGAGGCCTACCTGAGCGCCCTGCGCGACCTGCGCGCCGACCCGCCCGCGCGCCTCGAGGGCGTCCTGCTCTACGGCCTCGCGCGCCCTTCCCACCAGCCGGAGGCCCCCGAGCTCGCCCCCCTGCCCGCCGGGTGGCTCGAGGCCCTCGCCGCCCGCATCGAGGACACGGGTTGGCCGGCGCGCGTCAGCGTCTGAGCCTCCAGCTCCGGGCCCCCGGAGCGCGCGGCGGCGATTCCCGCCCGATCGCGGCAACACCCCGCGGGGCGGCGGCATCCTGGGGGCGATGGAGGGATCCGACCGCATCGACCTCCCGGCGCTGCTGGGGGACCGCCGGTGGATCGCCGGGATCGCGCTCGGGATCGTCCGCGAGGCGGAGCTGGACGACGTCGCCCAGGACGCGTGGCTGGCGGCGCGCGCCAGCGCCGGGCCCGCGCGGAACGCGAGGGCCTGGCTCGCGCGCGTCGTGCGGCGCGCCGCGCTGCAGCGCGCCCGGGGCGCGGGCCGCCGGGACCGGCGCGAGCGCGCCGCGG
>JAUIDW010000197.1 GCA_030428395.1 bacterium
GAGCGGGACGAGGACGCGCGCGAGCGCCTGCTCGACGTGCTGCTCGCGACCACGGGCGCGCCCCACACGCGGCTCCTGGCCCGCGAGTTCGACCACGAGTCGCTGCACGTCCGCCGCTTCGCGCTGGGGCGCGTCGCGGCGCTGCCCGATCCGGGCGTGCGCGCCGCGGCCGAGGCGGCGGTGGCGGCCGTCGCGGCGCGGGGCGACGACGCGGACGCGCGCGAGCGCTACCTGGCGGCCCTGTGCGCCACGTCCGCGGGTTCGCTGGAGGGCTTCGACGCGTGCCTCGCGGCGGCCGAGGACGACTGGCGCCGCCGCGGCGCGGAGCTGCGCGTCGCCCTGCGCGCCGCGCGCGGGCCCGCCGCCTCGGAGCGGGGCCAGGACGCGCTGCGCGAGGCCGGCACGCCCGCCGCGCGGGTCGCCGCCCTGAACGTCCTGGCGGCGTGCGGCGTGGGCGACGCGGCGCTCGCCGTGCGCCCGCACCTCGACAGCGACGACAACACCGTGCGCGTCGCCGCGGTCAACGCCCTGCGCGGCATCGTCGACGACGACCCGCCGCTCGAGGACCTGCCGGTGTTCGAGGCCATCGAGCGCGCGAAGCGCTGGAAGACCCGGGAGCTGACGCGGTGACCCTCCTCGCGACCCTGGCGGCGCTGGCCTCCCTCGCGCCCCTCGCGACCCCTCCCGGCGCAGCCACCCCGACGGCGGGCCCCGGCGAGGACCGCTGTCCCTACTGCCGCGAGGACCCCGCGCTGATGGCGGCGTCGGGCGTCGTCTCGCACGGCCCGTTCGAGTTCGGCACCGGCACGACCGCGGACGTCGAGCGCATCCTGCCGACGTACTCGATCCTCTGGACGGAGACCGAGCACTTCCAGATCGGCACGGCGATGGGCGAGTGCAAGCTCGCCGGCGACGAGCGCAAGCCCGTCCGCGCCGAGCTCGAGCGGCTCCAGCTGGCCCTGCCCGACGTCGAGCCGCGCGCGCGCGTCCTGGACCCGTGGGTGCGGGCGCACCTGACCGCGCAGCGGGTCGAGGACCTGTGGGACCGGTTCCTGGAGGTCGTCCGCGTCGAGGAGAGCGCCTTCCCCGCCGCCGACGCCAGGATCCTGGTCTCGCAGAAGTACATGGGCCAGGGCCCCTACGGCGGCCAGAAGGGCAAGTACGAGCTGCTGATCCTGCCGAGCCGCTCGGCCTCGCGCCTGTACCTGACCGAGCAGTACGGCCTCCCGATCGAGCGCACGCAGCGGTGGAACGTGGTCGCGCGCGACACGCTGACCGTGACGATCAACACCGAGGAGGCGGACCTGCGCCGCGACCGCGCCCTGCACGGGCACGTCGTGTTCAACCTGACGCACCTGCTGCTCGACGGGTACAAGCACTACAACTACGACACGCCGCTCTGGTACCACGAGGGCCTCGCGCACGTGCTCGAGCGCGAGGTGTCGCCCGAGTTCAACACCTTCGACGGCTCCGAGGGCGCCCTGGCGGTGACCTCGCGCAAGTCCGACTGGCTGGCCGAGACCCGCAAGCTGGCCCGCGCGGGCGACCTCCCGCGCCTCGCGCAGCTGACCCGCCTGCGCGAGTACGGCGCGTTCGAGCTGGAGCACCACTACGCCACGTGGTCTATGCTCCAGTTCCTCCTGCGCCGCCACCCCGAGGAGCTCGCCTGCTTCCTCGACCGCATGCACGGTGCCGTCGGCCCCGAGGCGGAGTTGACCTTCGACGACATGCAGGACCACCACCGGGAGTCGTTCCAGGAGTGCCTGGGCGCGAGCTACGCCGCCTTCGACGCGGCCTGGCTCGAGTGGCTCGACTCGGACGACGCCGAGCTGGCCCAGGAGTAGCGCCGCCGGCCGCCGCGGTGCCCCCCCCGGGCCCGGCGCGCGCGTCCCCGCGCGCGAGATTCCCCCCGCGATCCGCAACCCGCCCGACCCGGGCCGGTCCATCCCCCGGGGGCGGGGGCCGCGCCCCCGTCCTCGGGGCGTGGTCGCCCCCCGGGCGGCGCCGCCGGGCGGGTGCGGGACGGATCCGGCCGCCGCGACCGGGCGCGCGACGCCGCGGGAACGGGGCCCGGGGCGATTCCGCCGGGGCCCCCGGGTACCTTCCGCGCGCGGAAGGAAATCGGGTATTCTTTCAGGCTCTCTCCCCCCTCCGGGACGATCCCCCCTCGGCCTCGGACCTCGCGGAGAGCCGGACCAGGAGCAGGCGCGGTCTCGCCTCGCGCCACCGGCTCGCGGCGCGGCTCCGGCGGGGCGGTGGGCTCGCGATCGGACGGGGGGAACGGGACGGTTCCCCCGGCCTCTCGATCCGCAGCTCGCCAAGCACCGGCATGATCCAGCGCAAGAAACGCCGCATCGTCCTGTTCCTGCCGCACCGCGCCGACCCGGCCCAGGGCGTCCGCGTCAGCGCCGACCTGACGCCGCTCGAGCTGCTGCAGATCGCGACGTACCCGTGCCAGGAGGGCTACGAGGTCGTGCTCGTGGACGCGATGATCCACGAGGACGACTACATGGACCGCCTCGAGGAGGCCTGCGACGGCGCGCTGCTGTTCGCGAGCTCCTGCATCCTCGGGTTCCAGGTCGCGCACGGCGCGCGGGTCGCGAAGAAGGTGCGCGAGAAGTTCCCCGACCTGCCGATGGTCTGGGGCGGCTGGTTCCCCAGCGTCGCGCCCGAGCTCTACCTCCGCGAGGGCATCGCCGACGCGGTCGGCCTCGGGCAGGGTGAGGTCACCTTCCGGGACGTCGTCCAGGCCATCGACAACGGCACGGACCTCGCCGACGTGCCCGGCCTCGTCGTGCTGCGCGACGGCAAGCCGCACTACACCGCGCACCGCCCCGTCGTGGGCTTCGACTCGATCCCGCCAGTGCCGTGGCACCTGCTGGACTTCGAGGCGTACGTCCACCGCCAGAACAACACCGGCGCCGCCAAGATCCGGCACAAGTACCCCGACCCGTGGGACATGCCTGCGGGCACCCCGCTGCGCGGGTTCAGCTTCTTCTCCAGCTACGGCTGCCCCGAGCCGTGCACGTTCTGCTGCTCGCCCGAGGTCACCGGCCGCCGCTGGAAGGCGATCCCCGGCGACGTGCTGGCCGAGCAGGTGCTCGAGCTGCACGACCGCTTCGACTTCAACGTGCTGCGCTTCCAGGACGCGAACTTCGGCGTGGCCGAGAAGCGCTCGAACGCGTTCTGCGAAGGGCTGCTCGCGGCGGGCGCGCCCTTCTGGTGGAACGCGACGTACGAGATCGAGACGATCGCGCGCTACAAGGAGCCGTCCCTCGACCTGATGGCGCAGTCGCGCTTCCACATGGCGGCGCTGGGAGCGGAGGCGGGCTCCAGGGAGCAGCAGGAGAACATCAAGAAGAAGATCAAGATCCCCGACGTCGAGATCGCCCTGCGCCGCCTGAACGAGCGCGGGATCCAGTCCGGCACGTCGTGGATCATCGGGTACCCCCAGGAGACGCGGGAGTCGATGCTCGAGACGCTGCGCGTCGCCGCCGAGATGAAGCGGCTGTTCCCGCGCTCCGCCTCCGACATCTTCCCGTTCCGCCCGATCCCCGGCACCGAGGACTACGACACCGCCGTGCGCGACGGCTACCGCGGTCCGCAGTCGCTCGAGGACTGGGGCGGCGTGCTCGAGTACAAGCTTGAGGTCGACGACATCCAGCTGCCCGTCGACGTGCTGCGCGCCTGGCGCCGCTACGGCGTGACGTCGACGTTCTACGACAACCTGGCGACCGAGGGCTCGGGCGTGCTGCGCGCCGCGATGAAGCAGATCTCGGGCTGGCGCCTCAAGCACTCGAACTACACGTTCCCGCTCGAGCACAAGCTCTACCACTGGTACGTCAAGTTCTCCGGCCAGACGCAAGCGGACCTGATCAAGAAGGACATGACGTCCGGCGTGACCCCCCACGCCCCCGCCTGAGCTCTCCCCCGTGATCCAGCGCTCCAAGAAGATCGTCCTGTTCCTCCCTCACCGCGCCGACCCGACGCGCGGCGAGATCTTCAGCGCGGACCTGCTCCCGCTGGAGCTGCTCCAGATCGCCTCCGGCCCGGCCGCGGCGGGCTACGAGGTCGTCCTGATCGACGCCATGATCGATCCGGACTACATGGACAAGCTGCTCGAGGCCTGCGACGGCGCGCTGCTGTTCGCGAGCTCCTGCATCCTCGGCTACCAGGTCTACGACGGGTACCTCGCCGCCAAGGCCGTGCGCGAGCGCTACCCGAACCTGCCGATCGTCCAGGGCGGCTGGTTCCCGAGCGTCATCCCCGAGATGTACCTCGAGCAGGGCGTCGCCGACGCCGTCGGCATCGGCCAGGGCGAGCTGACCTTCATGGACGTGTGCGAGGCCGTCCTGAACGGCGAGGACCTCGCGAACGTGCCCGGCCTCGCCGTGATGCGCGACGGCAAGGTCGTGTACACCGACCACCGCCCGGTCGTCGGCTTCGACGCGTTCGAGCCGGTGCCCTGGCACCTGCTCGAGTACGAGCGCTACGCCGAGCTGCAGACGCGCCCGACGCGCCTGAAGGTGCGCCACCGCTTCCCGCTGCCCGGCCACTGGACGCCGGACAACCCGCCGCGCGGGTTCAGCCACTTCTCCAGCTTCGGCTGCCCCGAGCCGTGCACCTTCTGCTGCTCGCCGGCGCTGACCGGCCGGCGCTGGAAGGCCATCCCCGGCAAGCAGCTCGCCGAGGAGATCGCCGAGCTGCAGCAGCGCTTCAAGTTCGACGTCCTGCGCTTCCAGGACGCGAACTTCGGCGTGGCGGAGAAGCGCACGAAGGAGTTCTGCGAGACGCTCGTCGACCTGCAGGTCCCGATCCACTGGAACGGCACGATCGAGATCGAGACGATCATGCGCTACAAGGTGGAGACGCGCGACCTCCTCCAGGAGTCGAAGTGCCACCTGCTCTGGCTCGGCGCCGAGACCGGCACCAAGGAGATGCAGGAGCGCATCAAGAAGCACATCGACATCGACCACATCTCCGTGGCGATCGGCGAGCTGGCCAAGCGCGACATCATCCCCGGCACGTTCTGGATCATCGGCTACCCCGGCGAGACGCGCGAGTCGATGGAGCAGACGCTGAAGATCGCGGCCGAGATCAAGCACCGCTATCCGATCGCGGGCTCCGAGGTCTACCCGTTCCGCCCGATCCCCGGCACCGAGGACTTCGATCACGCCGTCAAGCTCGGCTACGTCCCGCCGAAGGACTTCCACGAGTGGGGCAAGTGCTTCGAGTACAAGTACAACTCGCACAACACGCCCCTGCCGGCGGACATCCGCCACACCTGGTCGCGCTACAACAACACCGCGGCCATCTACGACAAGCACGTGACCGAGGGCGCGCCGTGGATGCGCGACGTGCTCTCGAAGATCGCCGGCTGGCGCCTCAAGCACGGGGACTACCGCTTCCCCATCGAGCAGAAGCTGTTCGACCTCTACGTCCGCGCCACCCGGCAGACCCAGCCGGCGGCCCAGGACTACGTGCCGGCCATCGACGCCTGAGGGCCGGCGGCGGCCCTCCCCCGGGACCCGGCGAGGACCCGCCTCCGGGGCTTACCCGGGACTGACCCGGCCCGCTCCAACGGGGCGCGCGCGGTGCGCGTACCGGATCGCGGCCGCACGTCACCCGAACCCGGAGAGGACCGCGATGAAGTCGCTCGCCGCCGCCGCCGTCTCGCTCGCCCTGATCGGAGCTCCCCAGGAGCCCGCCGACGCTCCCCGCCGCCTGGAGCTCTCCTGGATCCCGGACTACGGCCTCGTCGAGGTGCTGACCTCGCCGTCCCGCCCCCTCGCGGTCCGCGTGACCGGCGAGCAGGGCGAGCGGCTCGTGCCCGTCCCCGTCGGCGAGCTGCCCCCCGGCGCGCGCATCGTCGAGGCGCGCGCGGCCCAGGCGATCCTGCGCGAGGGACTCGTCGTCGCGTTCCGGGCCGAGCTGCCCGGCACGGAGGCCGACGGGCGCGTCCACACGCACCGCTGGTCCCTGACCCGCGAGCTGCTCCAGGGCGGCGAGTGGACCGTCTCGCCGGACCTCTTCCCGCCCACGGCCGATCCGTTCCGGATCGTCGAGGTGCACGCGGACGCGGACAAGGACACCTTCGAGATCACCTTCCGCCGCGGCACGGCCTGGCACGGCTTCGAGGAGCGCATCCTCGCCGACGAGTGCGGCGGCGTGAGCGCCCGGGACCCGGCCCGCCGGCTGTACGAGGTCACGGGCCTGACGCGGCCGAGCGGACGCTGAGCGTCCGCCCGCGCCGCCGCGGCGCAGCGCCGCGACGGCGGTCGAGAGCCCGCGGCACGCGCGCCGTACGAACCTCGTCGTAGCGCGGGCGCCCCCGGGTTCGGCTAGGGTCGCGGACGCCCATGCCCCCCCGCCCCCGCCAGCCCCCCACGCCCGCCCCCGCGCCGCCGGCCGGGGGGCCCGGGCGGCGCGCGGAGCTGCCCGCGGTCACCGCCTCGCGGGTCCGCGCGACGTTCGAGTCGCTCGACCGCCTGATCGGCGACACGCCGCTGCTCGAGCTGGACTGCGCCGTGGACGGCGTCCCCGTGCGCGTGTTCGCCAAGCACGAGGTGGCGAACATGACGGGCAGCATCAAGGACCGCATGGCCCTGCGCATCCTGCGCGAGGCGTGGCGCGAGCTGCGCGTGCACGCCGGCACGGTGATCGCCGAGGCGACCTCGGGGAACACGGGCATCGCCTTCGCCGCCGTCGGCCGCGCGCTGTGGCACCCGGTGCGGATCTTCATGCCCGACTGGATGAGCCGCGAGCGCGTGCAGCTGATCCAGAGCCTAGGCGCCGAGGTCGTGCCCGTGTCCCGCGAGCAGGGCGGCTTCCTGGGCTCCATCGCGCTCGCCGACGCGTGCGCGGAGGACGCGGAGGAGGACGTCTTCCTGCCGCACCAGTTCGCCAACGACGTCAACGTCCGCGCGCACGCCGAGTCGACCGGCCCCGAGCTGCTGGCGCAGATGCGGCGCGCCGGCGTCGAGCCGCGCGCCTTCGTCGCCGGCGTCGGCACGGGCGGCACCGTCATGGGCGTGGGCCGCTACCTGCGCGCGGAGGTGCCCGGCGTCCGCGTGCACCCGCTCGAGCCTTCGAACTCGCCCACGCTGCGCACCGGCTGCAAGGTGGGCAGCCACCGCATCCAGGGCGTGTCGGACGAGTTCGTCCCCCCCGTCGTGCGGCTGGACGAGCTCGACGAGGTCGTCGACGTGCGCGACGGGGACGCGATCCTCGCGGCGCAGCGCGTGGCGCGCGAGCTGGGCCTCGGCGTCGGGATCAGCTCGGGCGCCAACCTGCTGGGCGCGCTGCAGCTCGGCCTGGAGCTCGCCCGCGACGGCGGCGGCGCGCCCGCCGTGGCGACGGTCTTCCCCGACAGCAACAAGAAGTACCTGTCGACCGACCTCACCGCCGAGGAGCCGGTCCAGGAGGGCGACCTCGCCCCGCGCGTCGAGCTGCGGGGCGTCCTCGTCCACCCCCGCCTCGGCTGACGCGCCCCCCGGCGGCCCCCCTTGAACCCTGTCCCAGGAGAGGGGGCATGGGAACGCTGAAGGACCTGTCGGACGAGGTGGCGGCGCTCGTGGAGGCGCTGTCGCCGTCGGTGCTGCACGTGCGGACGCTGCGGGGCGGCCGGCGCCCGCTGGGGGGCGGCTCCGGGGTGCTCGTGACCCCCGACGGCTACGCCCTGACGAACGCCCACGTGGTCGAGGGGGCGCTGGGGATCGAGGTCGAGCTGGCGGACGGCCGCGTGGTGCTGGCGGACCTCGTCGGCGCCGACCCGGCCACCGACCTCGCCGTCCTGCGCGTCCCCGCCGGTGGCGCGCTGGCGGCCGCGTCCCTGGGCGACTCGAACGCGCTGCGCGTCGGCGACCCCGCCGTCGCGATGGGCAGCCCCTTCGGCCTGGCGCGCACGGTGACGCTCGGGATCGTCAGCGCCCTGGGCCGCACGCTGCCCGGCGCCGGCGGGCGCCGCATCGAGGGCGTGATCCAGACCGACGCGCTGCTGAACCCCGGCAACTCCGGCGGCCCGCTGGTCGACGCGGACGGACGCGTGGTCGGCATCAACGCCGCCATCCACCCGGGCGCGCAGGGCCTGTGCTTCGCGATCCCGGCGAACACGGCGAGCTTCGTGCTGTCCGAGGTGCTGCGCCACGGCCGCGTGCGACGCGCGTACCTCGGCCTGGCCGTCGAGGAGGTGCTGGTCCCCTCGGCGCGCGCGCGCGAGCTGGGCCTGGACTCGAACCGCGCCGTCGCGGTCCGCGGCGTCGAGCCCGACGGCCCCGGCGCGAGCGCGGGGCTGCGGGCGGGCGACGTGCTCGTGGCGCTGGGGCCCCACCGGGTCGAGACCGTCGCCGACCTGCACCGCGCGCTGGACGCCGACGCGATCGGGGCCGAGCTCGAGCTCGTCACCCTGCGCGGCGCCGAGCGCCTCGCGCGGCGCGCGCGCCCGACCGAGCTACCGGTCCGCCCGGTCTCGGTCGACTGACCCCGGCGGCGGCTCGAGCCCCTCGCGCTCGACGCGCGCCAGCGCGATCAGCGCGTACGCCGTCCCGTACGGCTTGTGGTAGCTGTACAGCGGGTAGTCCCAGAACGACCCGTCGGGCTGCCGCGTGCGCAGCACGCCCTCGGCCAGCGCCGCCGCGTGCGCGCGCCGCGCCTCGACCGGCAGCGACTCGCCCAGGTAGGCCGCGTAGGCGTGCCCGTACAGGTAGAAGTAGCCCGAGATCGCGTACCACGACTCGTGCGGGATCGGCCGGCGCAGCGCCGCGACCTGGAAGCGCACGTGCTCGACCAGCAGCGCCCGCAGCGCGCGCTCGGGGTCCCCCGCGACGACCTCGCGCCCGAACAGGTCCAGGGCGTACAGGCAGGCCGGCGTGCGGCACGCGGCGCCCTTGGTCAGGTTGATGCCGGCGACCGGCGAGCGGTTCCAGAGCTCGCCGTAGGTGAAGGCCCCCACCGGGGTCCGGCAGCGCGCCACCGAGTCCAGCGCCTTGCGCAGCATCTCGTCGGGCACCGCGACGCCCGCGCGGCGCGCGCGCTCGAGCCCGACCAGCACCGTCGCGGTCGTGAAGCTCATCGACGTGAACGACGGCTGGTACGTCCGCGGCGGCGCCAGCGACAGGTAGCCCCAGCCGCCGTCGAGCGCCTGGTAGCGCCGGAGCTTGTCCACGAGCCCCGCGCAGGCGGCCAGGATGGCCTCGCGCCGCGGGTCGTCGGGGCGGCGCAGCAGGTGCTCGCCGAAGGCCTGCAGGGCGTAGCCGAAGGCCCACACGCTGTAGTGCTCGACCTCGTTCGCGCGCTTCACGCGCCACTCCGCGAGCAGCCCGTCGACGCCGCGGTCGATCGCCGCGCGCACCTCGGGCGCGTCGCCGCCGGCGTCCGCCAGGGCCGACACGCACAGCGCGGTCGTCGCCACGCGGAAGGCGTGGTGCGAGCCGGGCACGTCGCACAGCACCTCGATCGGCCGCGACGAATGGTGCGAGCCCCACGTCCCGCGCTCGGACTGGTGCGCCAGCAGCCAGGCGACCGCCGCGTCCACGGCCGCGTCGACGCGCGCGCCCAGGTCCGGCAGCTCGTCCGCCGCGGCCGGCGCGGCGTCCCCCGGCCCCGGCGCGGCCGCCGCCGGCGCGGCGCGCTCGCCCGCCGCGGGGCCGGGCCAGGTCGACGCGTCGGCGCGCGCCGGGGC
>JAUIDW010000538.1 GCA_030428395.1 bacterium
GCCCCTGACCGAGGAGGAGACCGCGGTGATGTGGAACTTCGCCCTGGGCCGCCCGCGCAGCGCGCCGGTCGACACGTACTACACCCACCGCGTCGTGGCCGAGCTGATGGGCGCGGTCGACCGCGCCGCCGAGCGCGTGGCCGCGGAGGAGGGCGTCGAGCAGCTCGACGTGCTGTCGCAGCTCGACCTCGACCTCGACACCTTCTACGACTACCTGCACTTCACGCCCGGCGGAGCGCGCCACCTGGCGCAGCTCGTGACCGCGGCGCTGCTCGGCCCCGCGGAGGGCGCCGCCGCGGGGCCGTCCGCGGCCCGCTCCACGGCCCGCGAGGGCGCGGCTTCCGGCGGGCGCCCGCGCCCCGCCCAGCGCGCCGGCTGACGGTTCAGCCCGCCACGCGCTCGACCGGCGCCGGCGCGCCCTCCAGGGCGGGCGACGCGGACTCCGCCGCGCGGCGGATGCCGTCGAGCATGCCGCGGAACACCACGCGGTGCAGCGGGGCGACGGCGTACCAGTACGCGAGCCCCAGCAGCCCGCGGGGCGCGAAGCGCGCCGTCTGGACCACCGCGCAGCGGTCGGGCGTCGGCCCCTCCTCGACGACGAAGTCGAGCTGGGCCTCGCCGGGCAGCTTCATCTCGGCGCGCAGGACGAGCTCGCGCGGCCGGTCCACGGACGTGACGCGCCAGAAGTCGAGCGCGTCGCCGTAGGCCACGTGCACCGGGTCGCGGCGCCCGCGGCGCAGGCCGGGGCCGCCGACCAGGCGGTCCATCCACCCGCGCAGCCGCCACAGCCAGTCGGCCGCGTACCACCCGTGCCCGCCGCCGACGCGGCAGATCGCGCGGAAGGCCTCCTCGCGCGAGGCGCGCACCCCGACGCGCCAGCGGTCGGTGAACACCGAGCCGCCGGCCCAGTCCGGGTCGCCCGGGATCGGCCCGGCGTCGCTCCAGCGCGTCTCGACGCGCGCCATGCGCTGGTTCTCGACCGCCAGGTCGATCGCCGCGCGCACGGGCAGCGGCTCGTGCGGCATCAGGCGCCGCGCCTCGTCGTCGCGGCAGACGACCTCGTTGCGCAGGCCCTCCGCCAGCGGCCGCGCGATACGGTGGGACAGCGGCGTGACCAGGTGGATCCAGAGCGAGCTGAGGCGCGGCGTCAGGATCGGCACCGACAGCACGCGCCGCCGCGGCAGGCCGCGCGCGTCGGCCATCACCTGCATCAGCTCGCGGTAGGTCAGCACGTCGGGGCCGCCGACGTCGAGCGTGCGCCCCGCCGTCGCGGGCACGTCCAGGCAGGCCACGAGGTAGTGCAGCACGTCGCGGATCGCGATCGGCTGGCACCGCGTCCGCACCCAGCGGGGCGTCAGCATCGCCGGCAGGCGCTCGACGAGGTAGCGCAGGATCTCGAACGACGCGGAGCCCGAGCCGATGATCATGGCCGCGCGGAACACCGTGACGGGCACGCCGGTCGAGGCCAGGACGCGCTCGACCTCGCGGCGCGACGCGAGGTGCTCGCTGAGCCCGCCGCCGGTCTCGCCGAGCCCGCCCAGGTAGACGATCCGCTCGACGCCCGCGGCGGCCGCCGCCTCGGCGAAGGTGCGCGCCAGCTCGCGGTCGCGCTCGGAGTAGTCCGCGCCCGCCACGATCATCGAGTGGACGAGGTAGTACCCCACCCGGCACCCCGCGAGCGCGCGGCGCGCGTCGTCCGGGCTGCCGAGGTCGCCCTCGACCACCTCGACGCGCGCGTCGCCCGCCCACGGGCGGTGCTCGAGCTTGCGCGGCGCGCGCGCCAGGC
>JAUIDW010000198.1 GCA_030428395.1 bacterium
GGCCGTCCGCGGGAGCCTGGCGGTCGTTCGACGCCCCGCCCGGGACGGCGCCGAGGCCGCGCCGGCCCCCCCACCGATCCTCCGCCGGGCCCCCGCCGGGCCCCGAGCGGGTCGGGCGGGGCCCGCGGGCGGGCGCGCGCACGAGAAAGGGCGCGATGGGAGGACGCGCGCCGCGCGTCCCTGCCGATGATGCCCGACAAGCGACGTGAGCGACTCCCAGGTGATCCGACAGGCGGCGGCGATCCCGATCCGGCGGCGGAGCGGCCGGACCGAGGTGGCGCTGATCACCTCGAGCGACGGCAAGCGCTGGATCGTGCCCAAGGGCGGCATCGAGCGCGGCGAGACGCCGAGCGAGTCGGCCCGCCGCGAGGCCCTCGAGGAGGCCGGCCTGCGCGGCCGCGTCTCGCGCCGCTGCGTCGCCCGCATCCGCTACCGCAAGGCGCGCGGCGTCTGCCGGATCGACTTCTTCCTCATGCGGGTGACCGAGGTGCTCGAGAGCTGGCACGAGGACGACGTCCGGCGCCGGCGCTGGGTGCCGCTCGCCGAGGCCCAGCGCCGGGTCGACGAGCGCCTCCGGGGCGTTCTTAAAGACGCCCGCGCCAGCATCCGCGCCTAGGCGGTCCCCGCGCGGGCGCCGCGGGCGGGCGGTTCGCGACCTCGCGGTGGCGCCCCCGCGGCACCGCGCTCAGAATACGACTTCCGGGTCGCGTCGAGGGGACGTCCGCGGTGCGCCCGCCGCCGTGGCGCCTCCCGCAGGTGGCCGCGCGCCGCACCCGGGCCCGCGCACCATGAGGACCCTCCGCGAGACCGTCTACCGCCTCCAGCCGGAGGCCGAGCCCGACGACGTCCTGGCGACGGTCGCCACGCGCTTCGAGACGCGGCGGCGCACCGAGGGTCCCGTCCTCGAGACGTGGTACGACACCTTCGACGGCCGCCTGCGCGGCTCCGGCGGCGTGCTGCGCACGTACCGGCGCGGGTCGGAGACGCGCCTCGCGTGGAAGGCCGCCAACGGTTCGTTCCCCCGGGAGCTGCCCGCGGACGAGCAGCCCGGGTTCGCGCGCAGCCTGCCGCTCGGGCCGGTGCGCGAGGAGATCGAGCCGCTGATCGAGATGCGGCGCCTGCTGCCCTTCGTCGAGACCGAGCGCCGCGAGGTCGTGCTCGACGTGCTCGACGCGGAGCGCAAGACGGTGGCGCGGGTCGCGCTCGAGGAGCTGCGCTCGCGCGCCTCGGGGGCGCGGGCCTGGAAGCCGGCGCCGCCGGTGCTGCGCGCCGTGCCCCTGCGCGGGTACGACGGCGCCTTCGACGAGCTGTGCGCGTTCCTCGCCGAGGTCCCGGGGCTGGTGGCGGACGAACGCAGCCGCCCCGACCGCGCCCTGGAGGCCGCGGGGATCGAGGCCCCGCGGGACCCGGGCAAGCTGGACGTGCCCCTGGAGCCCGACCTGCGCGCCGACCTCGGCCTGCGGCGCATCCTGCGCGCGCTGCTGGAGGTCGTCCTGCGCAACGAGGAAGGCGTGCGCGCCGACCTCGACTCCGAGTTCCTGCACGACTACCGCGTGGCCGTCCGGCGGACCCGCTCCGTCCTGGACCAGGTCAAGGGCGTGCTGGCGCCGCGTCCGCTCGAGCGCTTCCGCCGCGAGTTCAAGTGGCTCGCCGACGCGACCGGGCCGACGCGCGACCTCGACGTGTTCCTGCTGCACCTCGACGAGTACGAGCGCGAGCTGCACGACACGGACCTCTCGAAGCTGCGCGCCCACCTCGTGCGGCGCCAGCGCGCGGAGCACGCCAAGCTGGTGCGGGCGCTGTCGTCCCAGCGCTACCGCAAGCTGATCGACGGGTGGACCGCGTTCCTGGCCGACGAGTCCCCGCCGCCGGAGCCCGCGCCGCGCCACGCCGCGAAGCCCGTGCTGCGCGTGTTCTCGAAGCGGATCGCGCGCCTGTACGAGCGCATGATCGCCTCGGAGGCGGCGCGGGCGCCCGACGCGCCCGGGTCGGAGCTGCACCGGCTGCGGCTCCAGGGCAAGAAGCTGCGCTACCTGCTGGACGTGTCGCGCAACCTGTACGAGCCCGAGGCTGTCGGCCGGGCCGTGCGCGAGCTGAAGCGGCTGCAGGACGTCCTCGGCGACTTCAACGACTTCGAGGTCCAGCGCGAGCAGCTCGAGGCCTTCGCCGGCTCGCTCGCGCAGAGCGGGCGGGCGGACGCCGCGACGCTGCTGGCGATGGGGCGCGTGATCGAGCGGCTGCGGCTGCGCGGCGACGAGGCGCGCGCGGGCTTCGCCCGGCGCTTCGAGCGCTTCGCCAGCCGCGAGAACCGCCGGCGCTACCGCGAGCTCTTCGGCGCGGGCAGGAAGTCGGGTCGGTGAGCGTCCTCGCGCTGTACAGCATCAAGGGCGGCGTGGGCAAGACGGCCAGCGCCGTGAACCTGAGCCTGCTGGCCGCCCGGGAGGGCGCGCGCACGCTGCTCTGCGACCTCGACCCGCAGGGCGCGGCGACCTTCCACTTCCGCGTGCGCACGAGCGTGCCCGGCGGCGCCAAGCGGCTGCTGCGCCGGGAGGACGCGCTGTCCGAGGCGGTCAAGGCGACCGACTTCGAGCACCTCGACCTCCTGCCGGCGGACTTCTCGTACCGCCACTTCGACGTGCGCCTCGACCGCGAGCCGAAGCCCGGCCAGGGGCTGGCCGAGCGCATCGCGGCGATGGGCTCGCAGTACGAGCAGATCCTGCTGGACTGCGCGCCGGGCGCGTCGCTCGTCTCCGAGAACGTCTTCGTCGCGGCCGACGCGCTGCTCGTGCCCGCCATCCCGACCGTGCTGTCGCTGCGCACGCTCGCGCGCCTGCTGCAGCACCTGCAGGAGCGCGCCGCCCCGCCGCCGCGCGTGCTGCCGTTCTTCACCATGGTCGACCGCCGCAAGGCCCTGCACCGCAAGGTCTGCGCCTGGGCCGCCGCCCACGACCTGGGCTTCCTCGACACGCGCGTCCCCTACTCGAGCACCGTCGAGCTGATGAGCGTCCGCCGCGCGCCCCTGGCCGCCTTCGCCCCGGGCAGCCCGCCCGCGCGGGCCTACGCCGACCTCTGGACGGAGATCCGCGCGCGCCTCCAGGCGCCGCCGCGCCGCGCCGCCGACCCGGCCGACGTCCAGGCCATCCTCACGGACCTGCGCGGCGCCGGCGGCCGCTGAGCCGCGCGCGCTCCTCGCCGGTCGGCGACCCGTCGGCCATCGCTCGCCCAGCCGTCACCCAGCCGTCCAACGGCCGGGCGCCGGCCTTGACCCGCCCCCGGGCCGCGGGCGAGGCTCGCGGCATGGGGTCCGGCGAGCGAGCGGGCGCGGGGGAGTCCGCGGGCCCCGGGGCGGGGGCGGCGACCCGGCGGTCGACGGTCGCGGCGGTCGTCGTGTGCGCGCTGCTGGCCCTGCTGTGGGCCCCCGCGGTCTCGATGGAGCGCGCCTGGGGCTTCGACGAGAGCATGCACGCCGCCTACCCCTCCGCGCGGATGGCGGTGGCGCTGCGCGAGGGCGCGGCGGGCGAGCTGGCGCGCGCGGTGCACGACTGCCAGCGGTACCCCTTCGCGTACCCGCTGCTGCTGGGCGCCGTGCAGGCGGTCGTCGGCGTCGGCGAGCACGCCGGGCGCGTCGCCGGGCGGCTGCTGTGGTGCGCGGGGCTCCTCGGCCTGTTCCTGCTCGCGCGGGAGGCGGCCCGGGAGCGCCCGGCGGAGCGGCGCGCGCTCGCGGCGTGGCTGGCCCTGGCCCTGGGCGCGCTGTCGCCGCTGGCGCTCGCGTACGCGGGCTCGTGGTTCCTCGAGGTCCCGTTCGTCGTCGTCGCGGTGTTCGCGCTGCGCGCCTGGCTGCGGCGCGGGCCGGACGGCGGGCCGGGGCGCGAGCTGGCCGCGGGCGCGTGGCTCGCGCTCGGGTTCTTCACCAAGTTCAACTACGGCCTGCTGCTGGGCTTCGCGCTGCTGCTCGACCTCGCCGTCGAGGCCGTCCTCGAGGCGCGGGCCGGCCGCGGGCGCGACCTGGCGCGGCGCACGGCGTGGCTGGCGCTGGTCCCCGCGCTGGGGTTCGCCTGGTGGCTGCTGCTGCCGCTGCCCTACGGCCCGGCGGAGGGCGCCGCGCACCGCGCCGCGCTGGTCGCGTTCCTGGGCGAGAACACCGACGCGAGCATGCGCACGCCGTGGGGCATCCGCGCCGTGCACTGGACGAGCTTCCTGGCGTTCACCCCGCGCGTCCTGGTCGTGCAGGCGCTCGGCGCGCTCGCGGCGCTCGCGTGGGTGCGCGACCGCGGCGTGCGCACCCTGTGGATCGCGCTGCTGGGCGTCGGCCTGCCGATCTGGACCCACGGCTTCCACCAGGACCGCTTCCTGCTCGCGCCCGCGCCCGCGCTGTGGGTCCTCGCCGGCGTCGGCCTGGCGGGCGTCCTGCCGCGGGCGGCGCCGGCCCGCGCGGCGGCCCTGGCGGCGCTGGCGGTCGCGGCGCTCGTCGCGCCGTCGTGGGACTCCTGGCGGGTGCTCGCGGCGACGGGGATGGCGCGGCCGGAGCTCGAGGCGTACCAGCGCGGCGTGCTCGCCGGGTTCCAGGACCTGCGCGGCGGACGCGAGGTGCCGACCAACGGGCTGGCGCGCGGGGAGCTCGACGCCTACCTGGACCTGCTCGAGCCGGAGCTCGCGGCCGACGAGCGCGTCGGCATGCTGGGCATGAGCCAGGCCTTCTCGCCCGCCGCGCTGTGGATCGGGCTGATGCGACGCGGCATGGAGGCGCCCGCGGCGCTGCGCGACGGCGAGCTCGAGCGGGCGTTCCTGACGACCGGGCGCGTGGACCTCGGCTGGGACGTCGAGGCGTGGGCGCGGCCCTTCGACCGCGTGCTCGCGACGGATCCGCCGGACCTCTCCGGCGCGGCCGCGCGGGCGTTCCTCGGCGCGTACCGCGAGGCGCTCGTCGCGGGCGGCGGCTGGAGCGAGCGCGAGCTGGGCACGCTCTCGGTCGCGCGCCCGACGGGCGCCGTGGTCGAGGCGCGCGTGCTGCTGCTCGCACCGACCCGCTGAGGCCTCCGGCGCCCCGCGCCCAAGGCGCGTGTCCGCGCCCGCGACTCGATCTCAAACCCCTGCGGCACAGGAAGTTCGACGCGTCGCCCGGCCCCCGGTCGCCTGGCCGGATGGGGCGGGCCGTGCTAGCCTTACCGGCTCCTTGCACCCCGGGTCGGCCAGCCCGGGGCCTCCCTCCCTCAGCCCTGGAAGCTGGCATGAGAATCGTCAAGACCCGTCATCTGGTGGGCACGGCGGCCGTCCTGCTCGGCGTCGCCTCTCTCGGAACCGCCCTGGTCGGCACGCAGACCCAGGTCGGAACCACCCTGAACGACTTCTTCCTGCCGGGCACGCAGCCCGGCTTCGTCGGAGACCCGATCTTCTCGGCGCAGGACTGCGACTCCTGCCACTCGGGCATGACCGTGCCCGACGCGCCGAGCAACCTGTGGCGGGCCAGCATGATGGCGCAGGCCGCGCGCGACCCGATGTTCCATGCGGGCCTCGCCATCGCCAACCAGGACGCGGACTTCGGCGGCGAGCTGTGCATCCGCTGCCACTCGCCCGGGGGCTGGCTGAACGGGCGCAGCACGCCGACCGACGGCAGCGCGCTGTTCGGGCAGGACTTCGAGGGCATCACGTGCCTCGTGTGCCACCGCAGCGTCGACCCGATCGCCGACCCCGCGAACCCGACCGAGGACGCGGCCATCCTGGCCGACCTCGTCGCCCTCGGCGGCCAGGTGCCGACGATGCCGCACTCGGGGACGATCGTCATGGACCCGAACGACCGCCGGCGCGGGCCCTTCGACCTGGACGCCGACTGGCCGGGCGGCTTCTTCTTCCACCAGTGGCTCGAGTCGCCCTGGCACCAGGAGTCGCTGCTGTGCGCGACGTGCCACGACGTCAGCAACCCCGCCTACGAGCGGGTCGGCGGCATGAGCCCGTCGGCGTCGGACACCTACGCGCTGAGCGCCGACGACGCCCCCCACCCCGATCAGAACAAGTACAACATGTTCCCGATCGAGCGGACCTACAGCGAGTGGTCGCAGAGCGAGTTCGCCCTCGGCCCCGTCGAGATGGGCGGCCGCTTCGGGGGCAACAAGACCGCCGTCAGCTCGTGCCAGGACTGCCACGTACCGGACACGACGGCCGAGGCCTGCGTGATCTTCGGGGCGCCGACGCGCGACGACATGCCCCAGCACTACTTCCTGGGCGTGAACAACTGGGTGCAGCAGGCCGTCCTCGACCTCGACGCGGCCGTGGGCACGGTCGACAACCCGTTCTACGGGCCCGGCGAGGAGTCGACCATGACCCAGACGGACGTCGACACCGCCATCGCGCTCAACGAGGAGTTCCTGACGAAGGCCGCCGACGTCGAGCTGTCGGTCAGCGGCGACGACCTGACCGTGCGCGTGGTCAACCAGGGCGGCCACAAGCTGCCGAGCGGGTACCACGAGGGGCGCCGCGTGTGGCTGAACGTGCGCTTCCTGGACTCCACCGACACCCTCGTCGAGGAGCGGGGCGCCTACGACCCGGTCACGGCCGTGCTGACGACCGCGAACACCAAGGTGTACGAGGCCAAGTTCGGCATCGACGCCGCGGTCGCCTCGGCCACGGGCCTGCCCGTGGGCGAGACGCTGCACTTCGTCCTCAACAACACGATCGAGTTCGACAACCGCATCCCGCCGCGCGGCTTCACGAACGCCGGGTTCGAGTCGGTCCAGGCCAAGCCGGTCGGCGTCTCCTACGCCGACGGCCAGCACTGGGACGACACCGTGTTCGACACGATCCCGTGCAACGCGGTGAAGGCCGAGGTGCGGCTCTTCTACCAGGTCACGTCGAAGGAGTACGCCGAGTTCCTGCGCGACGAGAACACGACGAACACCGCCGGCCAGATCGCGTACGACCTGTGGGAGGCCAACGGCAAGAGCCCGCCGGTCCAGATGAACCTCGAGACGATCGAGTTCGACTGCAACGGCAACGGCGTGCTGGACCACTGCGACATCCAGATGGGCACGAGCTTCGACGCCGACATGAACGGCGTCCCCGACGAGTGCGAGCCCACCGCCGACACGCCCTCGACGTCCACCGGCACGCCGCGCGCGGTCGTGGTGCGCCTGGGCGGCATCTCGCCCCTGCGGGTCGGCGGCGACGGCTTCACGCCGCGCGGCGAGGTCGCGCTCGTCGACGTCACCGGGCTGGCCGGCCGGCGCCTGCGCGGCCGCGCCGGCGTGCGCGCCGCGCGCCAGCAGGGCCTGGTCCTGTGGACGACCCTGGCCGACGACGCCGGCGACGTCAGCATCCCCGTCTCGCCCCGGCGCCTCGGCGACGCGACGCTCCTGCAGCTCGTCGACGTCGAGTCCGGCCGGTTCAGCAACGCGGTCGACTGGCGCTAGGCGCCCGCCGCCCGGAGCTCCCCGCGGGGGCCCGCCGACGCGCGTCGGCGGGCCCCCGCGTCCGTCCTGGCGCCGCCGCACGTTCCGGGGAGCGGAGCGCGCGGCGGTAAGTCGCGCGTAGGGGCTGGGGCCCGGCCCGGACCGTGGCCGAAGATGCCGCCATGCGGGTGGTGGTCGGACTGCTGGTGCTGGTGCTGGTCGCGTCGGGCGGGTGGATCGCCGCGCGCCACCTCGCGCCGGCGGAGACGAAGATCGAGCGCCGCCTCGCGGCGATGGCCGAGGGCTTCAACGACACGCGCCTGTCCCCCTGCATGGCCGGCCTGGCGCAGGACTACCACGACACGTCCGGCGCCGACCGCGAGTGGATCCGCCAGGGGCTGGTCGCGTCGTTCTTCCGGGAGCGCGACCCCGGCACGAAGCGCTTCCGGTGGCGCGTCGAGCTGCCGCGCGAGGCGCTGCGCATCGCCGTCGACCCCGAGGCGGGCGACCGGGCCAAGGCCAGCCTCGTCGCGCGCTTCCACGAGCGCGAGGGCACCGAGGAGCACCTCGCCTGGGAGGTCCGCATCGACGCGCACCTCGAGGAGCGCGACGGCGACTGGGTGATCACCCGAACGAGCCACGAGACGGTCTCCGGCTCGAAGTGGTGGCGCTGAGCGCCGCCGCGCGAGAGAACCCGCAGACGCCGGTCCCGTCGCGCGGGGAGCTCCCGGTCGAGGCCGGGGCGCGCGCCTAGGGCAGGCGCGGGACCTCGACCTCGGTGATCGGACCCAGCAGGGCCTCCTCCAGGAAGCGGACGAGGTCCTGCTTCTCCTGGTCGGTCAGGTCCAGCGGGAAGACCATGTCGGACAGGTTCGGGTTCGCGATCCCGCCCTGGTCGTAGTGCTCCACGACCTCCATCAGGGTGGCCAGGCTGCCGTCGTGCATGTAGGGCGCGGTCAGCGTGACGTTGCGGAGGCTGGGCGTCTTGAACTTGCCCTTGTCCGCCTCGACGCCGGTGCGATCGAAGAGGCCCAGGTCGGGCTGCTCGCCGTCGAAGCCGACGCCCAGGTTGTGGAAGTCCTCGTCGGTCAGGTCCTGGCCGACGTGGCAGAGGCTGCAGCTCGCCTTGCCGAAGAACAGCTCGCGCCCGCGCTCGGCGGCCGCGCTCATGCGGTGCGCCGCCTCGAGGTCGAGCGCGCGGTCGACGCGGGCGACGAACTCGGGGTCCTCGTCCTCGTCGAGGTCGATGTCGAAGTACGGGAGCGCCTGCTCGTAGTAGTCGTTCTTGTTGCCGCCGCTGAGGATGGTGCGCTCGAAGGCCGCGATGGCCTTGCCGATGCGGTCCTCGTTCGCGGGGCCGCCGAACACCGCCTCGAACTGCAGGCGGTAGCCCTCGACGCCGTTCAGGCGCTCGGCCGCGGCCTCCGTGGTGAAGCCCATCTCGACCGGGTTCGCGACGGGACCGACGGCCTGCTCCTCGAGCGAGGCGGCGCGGCCGTCCCAGAACTGCGTGCGGCCGAGGATGCGGTTGACGACGGTCGGCGCGCTGCGCCCGCCCTTCGAGCCCTTCACGCCGGTCGAGACGGGCGCGTTGTCGGTCCAGCCGAGGGCGGGGTCGTGGCAGGTCGCGCACGAGACGGTGCCGTCGATCGAGAGGCGCTTGTCGAAGTAGAGCTGGCGGCCCAGCTCGACCTTGGCGGGCGTCAGCGGGTTGTCGGCGGGGATGTGCTCGGCCAGGTCCGACGTGATGCCGAGGGGGCGCTCGGGGACGAAGGGGTCGTGCACGCCGTCCTCGGCCAGCCACGCGCGCACCTCCTCGACCGGCAGGGTGCCGGGCTCGGCGCGGTCGTCGCAGCGACCGGTGATCTGGCCTTGGGGGAGGGCGAGCGGCAGCAGGAGCGCGCCGGCGAGGGTCCAGGGAGTCGTGAGGGTCATGCGGGGAGCGAGGGGGGGGAGATCGTGGGACGGGGACGTGCGGCCGGACGCGCGGGCGGCGGGTCGCGGGGCCCCCGTGTACGAAACGAGGGCCAGCGGGTCGGTGTACGGTTTCGTCATCGAACCCGCGCGGGCGCCGCCGGGGAGCCTCGTCGAGGCGGCGGGGCGAGGACCGCCCGCCCGCCGGCGCGGCCCGCCGTGGCCGGCGCGATCGGGGCGGCCGCGGCCGGCCGGAACGGGTCGCGGTCCGCGGGCCCGGTCCGCGCTTGCCTGCTTCCCCGCCGCGCCGGTACCATCC
>JAUIDW010000539.1 GCA_030428395.1 bacterium
GAAGCGCGCGCCGCCCCCGGGCGCCTCGGCGACCGACAGGTCGCCGCCGTGGGCCCGCGCGATCTGGTAGGAGACCGACAGCCCGAGCCCGGTGCCCTCGCTGCGCGTGAAGAACGGGTCGAACACGCGCTCGCGGTCCTCGGGCGCGATGCCCGGCCCGTCGTCCTCCACGACGACCTCCGCGCAGCCGTCCGGCGCGCGCCGCCCGACGATGCGGATCGTGCCCGCGCCCGCCACGGCGCGGCCCGCGTTCATCAGGAGGTTCAGCAGGATCTGCTCCAGCCCGCCCTCGCTGCCGGAGGCGACCAGCGGCTCGTCGAAGCCCTCGACGCGGACCTGCGCGCCGCGCAGGTCGCGCGAGAACCCCGCCATCGAGACCGCCCGGTCGACGACCGCGCGGAGCTCCACGCGCCCCGACCGCGCGACGGGGCGGGCCAGCGGCAACAGCTCGGCGGTCAGGTCGCGGATGCGCTCGAAGCCGCGGCGCACCTGCGCCAGGCACTCCTCGCGGCGGGCGGGGTCCTCCGCGCGCTCGAGCAGCGCCAGGTAGTTCAGGATGCCCTCGAGGGGGTTGTTGATCTCGTGCGCCACGCCGGCGGTCACCATGCCCAGGGCGGAGAGGCGCTCGGCCTGCCGCGCGCGCCGCTCGAGGGCGCGCTCGCGCGTGCGGTCGGTCAACGCGACCTCGACGAGCTGCGTGTTCGCGTACTCGACGCCGACGCAGCGCGCGTCGACGTCCAGGGCGCCGTCGACGGAGCGCAGCGTCAGCGCCGGCACGGACACCGGCTGCTCGGAGCCGCCCGCGGCGGCGCGCAGCCCCTCGCGCAGGCGCTCGCCGCCCTCCGGCCCGCACGCGCGCACGACGGTCTCGAGCGGCACGCGGCGACGCGCCGCGCCCAGCGCGAACACCTCGCCGGCGCGCGGGTTCCAGTCGATCACGGCGTCCTCGCGCTGCTCCACGACGAGGATCATGTCGGCCGCGGCGTCCATGAGGGCGCGGTGCTTCCGGGATTCGTCGCGCAGGCGCGCGGCGTGCCGCTCGCTCTCCTGCTGGCGGGCCGCCCGCTGGCTGGCGCGCACGAAGAAGGCGCTGCCCAGGCCGAACGTGGCCAGGACGAGCAGCGTCCGCAGCGCCGTGCGGGCCTCCTCGGAGCCCAGGCCCTCGGGCGCGAGCGACCCGTGCGGGACCGCGCTGACCAGGTACGCGGCCGGCTCGACCCCGGTGGCGCGGGCGAACAGCACCGCCTCGGGCGTCTCGATGCGGCGCTCGCCGGACAGGATCCGCTCCCGGACCGAGCTCGCCTCGTCGAGCTGGCGCAGGCAGGCCTCCCCGGCCGAGCCGGCGAGCGGCTCGAGCGGTGCGAAGGCCCGCCCCGCCGGGTCGAGCAGGCACGTGCTGGTCCCCGGCAGCGGCTCGAACCCGGCCAGCGCGCGGAGCAGCGGCGAGGCGTAGACGGTGACGACGACCGCCCCCAGCGGCCCCTCCCCCGAGCCCACCGGCGCCGCCAGGTGGAAGACGCGGCGGTCCTCGGGCTCGACCTCGACGCGGCCCGCGTCCACGGTCAGCTCGGACACCGCGACGCCGTGGCGGGCCGCCCGCGCGCCCAGCCGCGCGAGCTCGACCACGGGCTCGCCCGTCAGGAGCGCCGCCGGGAGCGTGGCCACGCCGCCGCCCATGCGCTCGCACCGGAAGCGCTCGCGCCCGCGCGGGTCCAGGACGCGCAGGCGGTCGATCTCCGCGAAGCTCGCCACGTAGGGACCCAGGATCCTGCCCAGGTCCT
>JAUIDW010000540.1 GCA_030428395.1 bacterium
CACCACCGACGCCCAGCGCGAGGCCGTGCGCGCCTACGTCGAGGCGGCCGCGGTGAAGTCCGACCTGGAGCGCACCGACCTGGCCAAGGGCAAGACGGGCGTCTTCACGGGCGCTTACTGCCTGAATCCCGCCGTCGCACCCGACGACCCGCGCGCGAAGGTGCCGATCTGGATCGCCGACTACGTCCTGGCGAGCTACGGCACCGGCGCGATCATGGCCGTCCCGGGCCAGGACGAGCGCGACTGGGAGTTCGCCGAGACCTACGACCTGCCGATCGTGCGCACCGTGCAGCCGCCGGCGGACTTCGACGGCAAGGCCTACACGGGCGAGGGCCCGGCCACGAACAGCGAGTTCCTGGACGGCCTGGGCGTGGCCGAGGCCAAGGCGCGAATGATCGCGTGGCTGGAGGAGCACGGGAAGGGCCGCGCGCGGACGACGTACCGCCTGCGCGACTGGCTCTTCAGCCGCCAGCGCTACTGGGGCGAGCCGTTCCCCGTGCTGCACCGCGAGGACGGCACCCACGTGCGCGTCCCCGACGCCGACCTGCCGGTCGAGCTGCCGGCCATGGAGGACTTCGCGCCGCCCGACGACGGCTCGCCGCCGCTGTCGAAGGCCCTCGACTGGGTCGCCGCGACCGACCCCGAGACGGGCGCGCCGGTGCGCCGCGACACGGACACGATGCCGGGCTGGGCGGGCTCGTGCTGGTACTACCTGCGCTTCATGGACCCCCGCAACGAAGGGGCCTTCGCGTCCCCCGAGGCGCTGGAGTACTGGCGCGACGTCGACCTGTACATCGGCGGCACCGAGCACGCCGTGCTGCACCTGCTGTACGCGCGCTTCTGGCACAAGGTGCTGTTCGACGAGGGCCTGGTGGCGACGCCGGAGCCGTTCGTGAAGCTCTTCAACCAGGGCATGCTGCAGGCCTTCGCGTACCGCGACGCGACCGGCCGCACCCTGCCCGTGGACGAGGTCGACGAGGACGCCGACCCCCCGGTCCAGCGCGAGACGGGCGAGCCGGTCGAGCGCATCGTCGCGAAGATGTCGAAGACGCTGAAGAACGTCGTCAACCCCGACGACGTCTGCCGCGAGTACGGCGTCGACACGTTCCGCGTGTACGAGATGTTCATGGGCCCGCTGGCGGACTCCAAGCCCTGGAACCCGCGCGACGTGCCCGGGTGCCGGCGCTTCCTCGAGCGCGCCTGGCGCGCCGTCGTGGATCCCGACGGCGACGGTCCGGTGCGCCTCGAGCTGGCGGCGGACGCGCCCGAGCGGCCGCTGGAGGGCGAGGCGCTCGAGCTCGAGCGCCACTGGAACCGCGCCCTGAAGCGCGTGGAGGACTCCTTCACGCACTTCAACTTCAACACCGGCATCGCCGCGCTGATGAGCTTCCTGAACGAGGTCGGCCGCCGCCCCGGCGCGCTGACCCGCAGCCAGGCCGAGCGCTTCGTGCTGGCCCTGTCGCCCTTCGCGCCGCACGTGGCCGAGGAGCTGTGGTCGCGCCTGGGCCACGCCCCGACGATCGCCACGGCGCCGTGGCCCGAGGTGCGCCCCGAGTTCCTGGAGGACGACAGCTTCGAGCTGATCGTCCAGGTGCTGGGCAAGGTGCGCGGCCGCGTGCTCGTGCCGCGCGACGCGTCCAAGGACGACCTGACCGCCGCGGCCCGCGCCGAGGTGCCCCAGTGGCTCGAGGACAAGCAGGTGGTCAAGACGATCGTCGTCCCTGGGAAGCTCGTGAACTTCGTCGTACGGTGACGGCCACGCCATGCCGCTGATGGAACGG
>JAUIDW010000541.1 GCA_030428395.1 bacterium
CTCCCGGGCCCTCCCCCGCGCCCGCAGGAGCCGCGATGACCACGCCTCGCACCCCGCTAGCCCTCCCCGCCCTCGCCGCCCTGGCCCTGCTCGCGGCCGGACCGCCCTCCCCCGCCGCGGCCCAGGCCTCCCGGCCCGCCTCGCGCCCCGCCCCCGGGCCTCAGGAGACCGCCGGGCCCTCGCCGCAGGAAGCGCTGCCCGCGGGCGTCGTCGCGGTCGTGGACGGCGTCCCGATCACCGAGGAGCGCTACAAGGACCACCTGCTGCGCGTCCACGGGGACCGCGAGCTGGACCAGCTCATCGCCCTCGTCCTGCTCGAGCGGGAGGCCGGGCGGATCGGCGTCACGCTGACCGAGGAGGAGCTGGACGCCGGCGTCGCCGCGGACATGGAGGAGCTCGAGGCCCGCATGGGCGGCCCCGCCGGGCTCGCCGCGGCGCTCGAGCGCGAGGGCCAGGACGTGCGGGCGTACGCGCGCGCCCTGCGCGAGGGCAAGCGCCGCGAGATGCTGGCCGACCGCATCTGCCGGGCGCAGCGCGAGATCACCCCGGAGCAGATGCGCGAGGGCTTCGAGCGCCGCTACGGCCCCGGGGGCCTGACCACCAACGTCCAGCACGTGTGGCTGACGCTGCAGCGCGGCAAGCTCGAGCTCGAGGCCGCCGGCAAGGGCGGCGAGGACCTGTCGCGCGAGAACGTGTACCGCCACCTCGAGCAGCGGGCGGCGGCGCTGGCCGAGCGCATCCGCGCGGGCGAGGACTTCGAGGAGATCGCGCGCGCCGAGAGCCACGACCCGACCGTCGAGAGCAACGGCGGCTATCGCTCGGGCTACGAGTTCACGCGCCTCTCGCGCGACCTGCGCGGCGTCCTGCCGGAGGCGCCGCTGGGCGACCTGGTCGGGCCCCTGCGCACGGCGAACGGCGTGTTCCTGTTCCGCGTCCTGTCGCGCACCACCACGCGCTACGAGGACGTCGAGGAGGAGATCGCCCGCGCGCTGCGCGAGGAGCCGGCGCGGCTGGTCGAGATGCGCGCGCTCGAGACGCGGCTCTACGGCGCGGCCGAGATCCGCAAGCGCTAGCGAGCGCTCACCAGCCCGCCGCGCCCTCGCCGTCGGCGAGCGCCCGGCCGCGCGCCAGCGAGCGCTGGCGCGGCGGCAGCGACCACGCCAGGGCGTGCAGCGCCGCCGTCGCGGCGACTCCCAGGGCCACGAGCCCCGGCTGCGCGGCGGCGACCCCGCGCGCGCCGAGCAGCGCGCTCGGCGCCGCCACGGCGAGCAGCAGCGCGACCACGGCGCCGCGCCCGAGCCCGCGCGCCGCGAGGCGGTGCGCCAGGTGGCGCCGGTCCCCGACCCACGGCGCCTGGCCCGCGCGCAGGCGGGCGCGCACGACGCGCGCCAGGTCCAGCGCGGGCAGCGCGAGCGCCGGCCAGGCCGCCGGGAACGCCAGCAGGGCGACCGCGAGCAGGTGGCTCCCCGCGTCGCCCAGGTACACCTGGGGCAGGCGCGCGCGTCGGTCGCCGGGCGGGCGCCCGGGCCGCGCGAGGTGCAGCGGCAGCAGGCCGGCCAGCGCCGCGGCGAGCGCGGGGGCGGGCGCCGCGAGGCCGAGGGCGCCGAGGGCGGTCGCCGCGCCGTCGGAGTTGTCGAACGTGTTCACCGCGTTCATCGCGGGACGGAACGGCGGCGACATCAATCTTCGCGAACACCGCGCCGCGACCGACCTCTTCGAGCAGACGGTACTTCCCGAGGATGCCCGCCGGGACCCCGCCCGACTCTGCGCGACCCTTCAAG
>JAUIDW010000199.1 GCA_030428395.1 bacterium
CGCCACGCCGCCCCCCGCCAGGCGCCGCGTCCAGGGGGACAGCGGCCCCGGCACGAGCTCCGCCAGCGTCGGCGGCGCGTCGAGGCCGAGCCGCGGCAGCAGCAGCGCGAGCACCGCGGCGCACGACACGAGCGCCGCGAGGGCCTGGACGCCGCGGGCGGCGCGGCGGCGGCGCTCGAGCTGGTCGAGGCGCAGGGCGCAGAACACCGTGAGGGAGCCGCGCTCGAGCAGGTCCACCGCGTGGGCCCGCAGGCGCTGCAGCTCGCCGCGGCGCTCCAGCTCGTCGATGCAGTGTCGTCGCAGGGCTTCGTACTGGCGCATGGGTCTCGCCCGGTGGAGGGGGGAACGCTCCATCCCCACGTCCTCCAGAGGCGCAAAACGCCGGCGTTGCCCGGCACGAAACGGCAGGAACGGTTTTTCCGGACCGATTCCGGGACGCGGACGGCTCAGTCGTCGTCGTCGGGCTCGTCGGAGACGCGGAACGCCTCGCGCCGTCCCGCGTCCAGGACGGCGTAGTCCGGCGGGGCGAGGCCGGGCACGCGCGGGGGTGCCGGGCGCTCGAGGCGCCAGGCGCGCAGGTCCTCGGCCAGCGCGGCGACGAGCGCGGCGTGCTCGGGCTCGCCGGCCAGGTCGCGCTCCTCCAGCGGATCGGCCTCGACGTCGTAGAGCTCGAAGCGGCCGGGCTCGAGGGTCTCGATCAGCTTGTGGCGGCGCGTGCGGACCATGCGCGTCTTGCGCTCGGCGAAGGCGCGGTCCTTCCAGCCGTCCTCCTCGCCGCGCAGCAGCGGGAGCAGGCTGCGGCCCTGGACGCCCGCGGGCACGGCGGCGCCGCAGAGCTCGAGCACGGTCGGCAGGAGGTCGACGCACTCCGCGACGGCCTCCACGCGCGGCGTGCCGGCGACCCCGTGCGCCCGCGCGACGGCCGGCGGCAGCCGCAGCCACAGGGGGACGCGCACGGCGCGCTCGTACATCACGCCCTTCAGGAAGAGCCCGCGCTGCCCGAGCATGTTGCCGTGGTCGGACGTGAAGACGACCACCGTGTCGTCGGCCAGCCCCTGCTCCTCGAGCGCCCCGAGCAGCCGGCCGATCTCGTCGTCGGCGTTCGTGACCAGCCCGTAGACCGCGGCGGTCAGCGCGCGCAGCAGGGCCGGGTCGTCCACGAGGTGGCGCCTGTCCAGCCGCGTCGGCGCCGCGGCGCGGCGCTCGGCCGTCCCGGGGGGGATCGGCGGGACGTCGAGCTCGGCGGGGTCGTACATCGAGAAGTACGGCTCAGGCGCGAAGTAGGGCGTGTGCGGGACGCGGTAGCTCGCGAACAGGAACCACGGCGCGGACGCGTCGCGGCGCGCGCGCAGGAACTCGATCGCGCGGTCGGTCAGCCAGGCGCTGGCGAAGTCGCCGGCGGGGTAGGGGAAGCGCCCGATGTCCGCGCCCAGCGGGTCGTCCGGGAACGGCCGGGAGTCGGGGACGCAGACGTTGACCGAGGCGCGGCCGTGGACGCGCTTCAGGTAGTCGGGGTAGCGCTCGAGCTCGCCCGGGCCCTCGCGGAAGGTCGACCAGAACGCGTCGAACCCGTAGGCCGAGCCGACCGGCCGGTGGTGCAGCTTGCCGCTGATGGCCGTCTCGTACCCGGCGTGCTGCAGGTACGTCGGCAGCAGCAGCTCGCCGTCGTGCGCGGCCGTGCGGTTGTCGACCACGCCGTGCACGTGCGCGTAGCGCCCCGTGAAGAACGAGCGCCGGGACGGGGCGCAGATCGGGGCGACGGTGAAGGCGCGCTCGAAGCGGGCGCTCTGCGCGGCCAGCGCGTCGAGGTGCGGCGTGCGCACCACGGGGTTGCCGGCGCAGCCCAGGCTGTCCCAGGCGAGCTCGTCCACCATGACGAGCAGCACGTTGGGCCGCCGGCGCTCGCCCGGGGCGTCCTGGCCGCAGGCAGCAGGCGCGATCCCGGCCAGGGCCGAGGCCCCCGCGGCGGCCAGCACGTCGCGTCGGCTCGGGCCGCTCACCCGTCGTCCCCGGGCTCCTCGTCGCCGCCGGTGTAGCCCAGCTCGCGCAGGGAGCTCGTGTCGAGGCCGTCCTGGCGCTCGCCGGGGGCGATCTCCAGGGCGCCCGAGCGCTCGATCCAGGCCTCGAGCCGGGCGCGCTCCTCGGGGTGGCGGTCGGCGACGTTCTCCAGCTCGAGCGGATCGGCGGCCAGGTCGAAGAGCTCGGTGTTCTCCGGCTGCGCGCGGTGCTGGATCAGCTTCCAGCGGCCGTCGATCACCATGAACAGGTCGTCGCGGCACGTCTCGGGCAGGCCCTTCAGGGGCGCGTGCTCGTCGACGGTGTTGAGCGCGTCGGCGTAGGCGGGCGCGGGCGCCAGCGGCTCGCCCCGCATGCGCGGGAGCAGGCTGCGGCCCTCGACCCCGGCGGGGGCCGGCAGCCCGAGCGCGTCCAGCACCGTGGGGAACACGTCGATGTTCCGCACCAGGTCGTCCACGCGCGCGGGGGCGACGCCGGGCACGGTCACGAGCAGGGGGACCCGCACCGACCACTGGTACAGCAGCCGGTGCCGCAGCCAGCCGTGGCGCTCGAGCCCGTCCCGCAGCCCCTGGCCGTGGTCGGCGATCACCACGACGACGGTGTCGTCGCGCTGGCCCAGCTCGTCCAGCGCGTCGAGCACGCGGCCGACCTGCTCGTCCATGAACTCCATCTCGAGGTCGTACAGCACCTCGCGCGCGTCGGGGTTGTTGCGCTTGATCGAGTCGTCGTACGCCACGCCGCGCGCGGCGGACCAGTCCTCCGGGGGCACGACGTTGTAGTCGTGCACGTCGAAGTAGTGCACCCACAAGAGCCACGGCGGCGCGCCGGACCCGCCGTTCTCGCGCAGCCAGTCGACCGCCAGGTCGGTCGTCGCGTCGCCGCGCCGCTGGGTCGGCACCAGGGCCTCGTCCCGCCACAGGCCCGCCTCGTGCGTCTCGCGCGCGTTGAGGTCGTCGAAGCCCTCGAGGCCGGAGTCGTACTCCGCGAACCCGCGGTCCAGCCCGAAGGTGCGCTTGACGGTGTAGGCGCTGACGAAGGCCGCCGTGGACCAGCCGGCGTCGGCCAGCACGGTCGCCAGGGTCTCGACGTCTCCAGCCAGCCGGTTGCCCGCGTCGCCGGCGAAGACCCGCAGGCCGTGCCGGTACGGGTTCAGGCCGGTCAGGATCGACGCGTGCGCCATCGGCGTGATCCCGGCGGTCGAGATCGCGTCCTCGAACACCACGCTGCGCGCGGCGAGCGCGTCGAGGTGCGGGGTCGTGGCGCCCTCGTAGCCGTAGCAGCCCAGCCGGTCCGGCCGGGTCGTGTCCAGCGTCACCAGCAGGACGTTGAGGGGGCGGGGAGCGTCCGCGCCCGGCTCCGCGGGCCCGCACGCGGGGGCGAGCAGGAGCGCCGCGGCGAGCGCCGCGACGCGCCCGGGAGAGCGCGGGAGAGTCACGACCGCAGCCTACCCGGCCCCCGTCGGGGCTACCAGCGGAGGGCGCCGGCTCAGAGCCAGCCGAGGTACTGGAACTCGGGGCCCGACAGGCCGGACCAGGCGGGCAGCACCTCGTCCAGCGACCCGCCGGGGACCCCCAGGTGGCGCTCGAACAGCTCGGCCAGCACCGCGCGGTAGTCCGTCCGGTAGGCCACGTACTTGCCGTTGTCGGAGAACAGCGTGGCGCCCGACGGCCAGCTCACCGGGTCGCAGTTGAACACGCCGCCCTGGACCCCGCCGCCGGCCGCGAACAGCGCCGCGGCCTTGCCGTGGTCGGTGCCCTGGCTGCCGTTCTCGGCCGACGTGCGGCCGAACTCGGTCAGGCAGACGACCGCCAGGTCGTCCCACAGGAGCCCGAGCGTGTCGAGCCGCGCGGAGCGGATCCCGTGGGCGACCGCGTGCAGCAGGTCGGCGTGGGCGCCGGTCGTGCCGCCCTGGGTCGCGTGGTGGTCGAACCCGTCGAGCTGGATGCCGGCGATGCGGCAGTCGGTCTGCTTCAGGACGCGCACGGCGTCGCGCAGGTTGGCGAAGAACGCCCGGGCCCAGTCGGCCGCGGGCAGCCCCTCCGCCGTCAGGTCGGCGTCGTCCACGGGGTACCAGGACGTGGGCAGCGCCTGCGGGGGCAGGGAGGCCAGCTGCTCGAGGCTGTCCGCCATCAGCACGCCGGTGGCCCGCAGCTCGTCGTCGAAGGTCCCCGCGCCCGCGTCGTGGAAGCGGCCCATCAGGCCCGAGGCGCCCGAGCCCATCAGCTTGGCCGTCGCGGCGTCGGACGCCAGGTCGTAGTCGGCCAGGCTCGGGATGTGCGGGATCGCCGTCGAGCCGTGGAAGAGCAGCTGCATCGTGTCCGCCACGCTGATGGCGGGCAGCACCTGCGCGGGGCCGAAGCGGTCGACCCAGCGCGCCACGATGCCCTCGGTGAAGGCGTCGTCGAACGGCACGCCCGTCTCCCAGTACTGCTGGCTGGCGAAGTGCGACAGCGTGGACTGGGCGTAGCCCACGCGGTGCAGCACCGCGACCTCGCCGAGGTCGTAGACCTCCTTCAGCTTGGCCAGCGACGGGTGGAAGGCCGCGCCGCCGACGCCGAGGTCGAGCCGCGCGGCGGGCGGGATCCACGTCGTCGGGCGCAGCGCCGCGGTGTAGTCCGCGTCGTGCCCCGGGATGACGGAGTTCACGCCGTCGTTGCCGCCCCGCAAGAACAGGAACAGCACCTTCTTCGTCCCCGGGACGAACCCGCCGCCCCCGGCGCCGGCGGCCCAGGCGCCCCGGCCGGTCAGGCCCAGGCCCGCGCCGGCGGCGGCGCTCGAGAGCAGCAGCCGGAGGAGATCGCGTCGGTCGAGCGCGCTCATGCAGTCGTCCTCACTTCGAGAAGGCCTGGGGGTACGACGCCACGAAGGCCGCGAAGACCCTGAGCCGGTGCGGGTAGTCGACCCCGTTGGGGTACAGCGGCGCCGGGTTCCCGGCAGTGTCGGTCAGCAGGAAGTCCAGCGCGGCGGCGCGGTCGGCCGGCGTGTGGTTGTCCTGGAAGAACAGCGCGAAGAAGAAGTCGACGATCGCGTCCGCGTCGTCCAGCGGCACGCCGTGGCCCAGCAGGAGCAGGCGGATGTCGTACTGCGGGTCGGCCAGGCCGCCGCGGAACACGGTCTGGTTGAACAGCACGCGCCCGAACAGCTTCGACGTGCCGAGCTGCAGCTCGCTCTCCATCGGGTAGCCGTCGGGGTTCAGCCAGCGGAACGGCGGCTGGTTCAGCGAGTCGTCCAGCAGCGAGCGCATGTTGGAGAGCGCGAAGGCAGTGGGCGCGAAGCCGTCCAGCGCGCGCACGGTCCCCGCCAGGCTCTCGATCGGCGAGCGGATCTGGTTCCAGCGGTGCGCCGGGTCGAGGAACTCCGGCGAGAACACGATCGTGCGCACCACCTCGCCGACGTCGCCGCCGGTCGCCTGCCACGTCGCGACGCACTGGGCGAGCAGGGCCGGCGGGGCCTGGTCGGCCAGCAGCTCGACGATCAGCTTCTCGCTGACGAACTCCGCCGTCTGCGGCAGCATCGCCAGGTGCGCGATCAGGTCGAACCCGTCCTGCAGCCCCGCGGCGCCCGCGCGCCCGGGGACGTACAGCTCGTAGGGCGTCCCGGCGAAGATCGTCTTCGGCCCGGGGTCGTGCAGCGCGGCGTCGAAGTGGAACGCCACCCGCTGCGTCGCGGGGTCGCCGCCGCACGGGGCGTGGGGGTCGTCCTGGCTGCCCGCGGGCACGCGGCAGACGGTCCAGCCCGTGAAGCACCGCGCGACCTCCTCGATGTCGTGCTCGGTGTAGCCGTTGTCCACGCCGAGCGTGTGCAGCTCCATCAGCTCGCGCGCGTAGTTCTCGTTGGCGTGCCCCGCGACGTTCGTATTGCTGTCGAGGAAGATCACCATCGCCGGGCTCGTCGCGCTGGCCCGCAGCAGGTCCTCGAAGCGGCCCAGCGCGTGCTGGCGGAACAGCTCGTTCTCGCGCCACTCGACCCACGTAGCCACGCGCTCGTCCCCGAGGAAGTAGTCGCGCGACTTCGTCCAGTTGGTGTTGAAGTGCGTCTCCCAGAAGTACGTCAGCCGCTCGAGCAGCTGCCGGTTCGAGAACGTCGCCCGCGCGAGCTGGTACTTGACCAGGTGGTCGAAGGTGGGGTCGTCCCACTCCGACTGCGGGATCGTCAGCTGCCCCAGGACCGTGTTCAGGCGCGCGTTGCTCGCGTCGGAGACGAGCTGGGGCTGCAGCTGCTCCTGCAGGTACGGCGCCGGACCCTGGGCCTCGAGGCGCGCCATCAGCGCCGGGGTGGGCCCGAAGGTCACCTTGCGCAGCACGTGACCCGCGGTCGCGGACGACGAGCCGCCCGAGACCGTTCCGCCGCCGCCGCCGCCACCTCCTCCGCAGCCCGCCGCGCCCGCCGCCACGAGGACGGCGAGCAGGCGCGCCGCAACGGCCTTCGCCGTCGTCATGGCACACTCCGCTCCGTGATCGCTTCTTCCGGGGGGACGCCGCGCCACTCCACGCCGCGTCCGCGCTCCGCATCGACCGGGCCGCGGGGGGGGACTTGAGCGCCGCGAAGGGATTTCCGGCCTGCCGGTGGGAAGCGGGGGGGGAGCGCGGGGCGCGCACTTTTTTCCGGGCGGCTGGAACAATCCGGCGCGCCCGCGTAAGGGGGGCGCCATGCAGTTCTCCGAGGCCTACGACCCGGTCCGCGCGCTGAAGCAGGGCGCCGCTCTCGTTCGCACCGCCCCGACGGCCCTGCTCGTCGGCGGCGGGCTGCTCGTGCTGCTCGACGGCGGCGGGGGCGGCGGGCTCCAGCTCCAGAACTCCGGCGGGCTCGAGGGCACGATCGTGGCCGCCCTGGCCCTGGGCGCCTGCGTCATCGGCCTGGCCGTGTTCGCCTTCGTCTCGCTGGTCCGGGTCGGCTTCGTGCGCTCGGTCCGCGCCGCGGCCGTCGCCGGCACCGACGACGTCGGCGGCCTCTTCCGCGGCACCGACCGCTGGCTCGCGCTGGTCCTGACGTCCCTGCTGCAGGCGCTGATCCTGGTCGCCGTCGCGGTGCCCGGCGGCGTCGTGGTCGGCGTCCTCGCCTTCGCCGCGAACGCGGTCGGCGGCGACGACCTGGCCGCGGGGGTGGCGGTCGTCGCGATGATCTTCTACCTGCCGTTCATCGTGTACGTCGGGCTGGGCTTCTCGCTCGCGAAGAACGCGGTGGCGCTGGAGGACCTGGACCCGATCGGCGCGCTCGAGCGCTCCTGGCGGCTGGTGGACGGCCACCGCCTGCGCCTGCTCGGCTACTGGATCGTCACCGCGATCTTCTCGGTCGCCGGCCTGCTGCTGTGCTGCGTCGGCGTGTTCCTCACCGGCGCGCTGGCCGAGGTCGCCTTCGTCGAGAGCTACCTGCGCCTGACGACCCCGGACGACGAGCAGGCGACGTGGGCCCTGGCCCGTGCGCCCGGACCGTCGCCCGGTTCGCCGTCCGGGCCGCCGCCCGTGGCATGATGCCGGCATGGCCGTCCTCTGGTCGGTGCTCGACCCGATGTGCTCGTGGTGCTGGGGCTTCGCGCCCGAGCGCGAGCGCGTCCTCGCCGGCCTGCCGCGGGGCGTCGAGCCGCGCACCTTGACGGGGGGCCTGGCCCCAGACTCGGACGAGCCCATGCCCGCCGCGACGCGGGCGTACGTGCAGGAGGCCTGGCGGGCGGTGGCGGCGCGGACCGGCGCGCGCTTCGACTGGAGCTTCTGGGACCGCAACGTCCCGCGCCGCTCGACCTACCCCGCCTGCCGCGCGGTGCTGGCGGCGGCGGCCCAGGGCGCCCGCGCCGGCGAGGCGATGTTCGCGCGCATCCAGCGCGCGTACTACCTCGAGGCCCGCAACCCCTCGGACCTGGCGACGCTCGACGCCCTCGCGGAAGACCTGCACCCCGCGCTGGACGCGGCGCGCTTCCGCGACGACCTGCGCTCGGAGGAGGTCGACGCGCGCCTGCGGCGGGACCTGGCCGAGAAGGAGCGGCTGGGCGTCCGCGGGCTGCCCACGCTCGTCCTCGAGCGCGACGGCGCGCGGACGGAGGTCTGCCGCGGCTACGCGCCGGCCGAGGACGTGCTGGCCGCGGTCGCGGCGGCGCTCGGCGCGCGCTGAGCCGGCGGGGCCTCCGCGGCGCCGGAGCGCCGCGCGCCCGTGGCCCGCGCGATGCGCCCGAGCAGCTCGCCCGCGTCCCGCACGCGCAGCCAGGCCTTGCGGTCGCGGCCCATCCAGCCGCCCCCGGGCCCGCGGCCCGCCGTCCAGTGGTTCAGCAGCTGCTTCACGCGCCCGGCCACGCCGCGCTCGCCGAAGCCGCCGCGCGCGCGCAGCAGCTCGGCGTACTCCAGCAGGAACGCGCCCGCCTCGGCCGGCGAGGCCGCGCGGCCCGAGAAGATCCAGGGGTCGGCCAGGGCGCCCTGCCCGGCCATGGCGAAGGCGCAGCCGGTCTCGCGGCGCATGCGCTCGAGGTCCGCGCGCGTGCGCGCGCCGCCGTTGCCGCACACCGGGATGCCGACGGCCGCCGCCGCCCGCGCGAGGCGCGTCCAGTCCACCTCGGGCCGGTAGCCCTCGCGCCGCGTGCGGCAGTGGACCGTCAGGAGGCGCGCGCCCCCCTGCTCGGCCGCGCGCGCGAGGTCCTCGAGCAGGCGGTCGTCGTCGTACCCGGCGCGGATCTTGGCCGACACCGGCCGCGCGCCGGCGGCGTCCGCGGCGCAGCGCACCAGGCGCTCGACCGCGGCCGGGTCGCGCAGCAGCGCCGAGCCGGCGCAGGTCCGCAGGGCGCCCTTCGCGGGGCAGCCGAAGTTCAGGTCCACGATCGGCGCGCCGGCCGCGAAGGCGTGCTCGACCGACCGCGCCAGGGCGTCGAGGTCCGAGCCCATCAGCTGGATCCCGACCGGCTGGGGGAAGCGCGCGGGGCCCAGGTGCCGCCGCAGGTGCGCGACGGGCAGCGGGTGGTCGACCACGCGCGCGAACTCGGTGAACACACCCCCGAGGTCGTCCGGCCCGTTGCGCGCGAGCACCAGCTCGCGGAAGCACGGCTCGGTCACGCCCTCCATCGGCGCCAGCAGGTACGGCGCCGTGAAGGGCAGGCCCGCGACGGCGGGCGCGGGGGTCGCTCCGGAGGTCACGCGGCGCAGTCTAGCAGCCGCCGGAGCCCGACGGCCGGACGCGCCGGCGCCCGCGCCCGGACGGGGCGGGGCCGCGGGCGGGACGCGACGCGGCCGGGGCCTGCGCGCGGGCGACGACGCGGGGGCCGGCGGGCCGTAGGCTGTCGCGATGGTCCGGATCGCCACGGCCGTCGTGCTGACCCGCGGAGCGGGCGAGGCGCGCGAGGTGCTGCTCGTGGAGCGCTCGCCCGCGCTGCGCTTCCTCGGCGGCTACTGGGCGTTCCCCGGCGGGGTGCTCGACCGCGAGCTCGACGGCGCGGACGGCGAGCCGGCGACCGACGGCGAGCCCGCGAACCTGCGCGCCTGCGGGGCGCGCGAGCTGTTCGAGGAGACCGGCGTCCTGCTGCCGCCCTGGCGCGAGCACCTGGCCGGCGCCGACCGGGACGACCTGCGCGCGGCGCTGCTGGACGAGCCCGGCGACCCCGGGCGCCGGGC
>JAUIDW010000200.1 GCA_030428395.1 bacterium
CGGATCCCCTTCGACCGCGACGCGGTCCTGCTGTCGCCCGGCGAGCTGCGCCGCGGCCTCGCCGGCGCGGGCCTCGTGCCGCGCGACACCTCGAGCCTGTTCTGGTTCCCGCGGGCCCTCGCGTTCCTGCGCCCGCTCGAGCGCCTCCTCGCCCCGCTGCCCCTGGGGGCGCAGTACGGGGTGATCGCGGAGCGCCCGGCGGCGGGGGCGTAGGCCCCGGGCCCGGCGCGGAGGCCTCCTGGGCCCTGGAACGGCCCCGCCGCGGGGGTACGATCCACCGATGGCCCAGGACTGGAAGACGCCCCGGCGGGAGCCCGCCTGCCGCGCCTGCGGGCGCGCCTTCGCCGACGGGGAGGCGCACTTCTCGACCCTCGCGATCCTCGCGGGCGAGCTCCTCCGCGAGGACCTCTGCCGGCCCTGCTGGGCCCAGCGCGACGCCGACCCCGGGGCCGAGGCCTCCGCCGACGCTCCCGGCGATGCCGTTCAGGCCGCCGCCGCGCCGGCCACGGCGGCGACCGGCGAGGCGCCCGCGGAGCTCGACGCCGGCGCCGCGGAGGGCGCGACGAACGCGACGGACGCCGGGGGAAGCGACGACGGCCCGACGGACGGAGCCGACGCCTCCGCGTCCGAGGAGCCGGTGGCAGAAGGGGCCGACGCCGCGCGGGAGCGGCCGCAGGTGCTCGTGTGGTGGCGGACGCGCCACGTGGCCGAGCGCAAGCGCAAGCTCGCGCTGGACGTGGACCTGCTCGAGCAGCTCTTCCGCTCGCTCGCCGAGCGCGAGGAGCAGAACCTGCAGGAGCTGCGCTACCTGCTCTGCCTGCTGCTCATGCGCAAGCGGCGCCTGAAGGTCGCGCGCGTGCTGCGCGCCGGCGAGGAGGGCGCGGAGTCCGAGTCGTTCCTGTGCCGCCGGCCGCGCACGGGCGAGGAGTTCCGCGTGGCGGTGTTCGACTTCACGCCCGAGCGGACCGAGGAGCTGCGCGACGAGCTGCGCAACCTCCTCGACGGCGTCGATCCCGACGAGCTCGAGGCCGCCTCCGAGGCGCGGGCCGAGGCCGCCGCCGACGAGGAGCACGAGGCCGACGGCCCCGCGTCCGGGGCCGAGGAGCCCGCCGCGGAGCCCGACCCGGACCCGGCGAGCCCCCCCGACCCGGCCGGCGACCCCGCCGTGCCGTCCGCCCGCGCCTGAAGCGCGCGCTCGCGCCCGGGGCTGCCCTCGCGCCCGCGTCCGACGCCTTCGTCGGACGTCTGCGCCCGCGGTCCGGCGCCTGCGCCCGGGGCCGCGGCGGCGCCCGACGCGCGCGCCCGCGACGGACGCCCGCGACGGACGCCCGGTGCAGGCGCGCGTCCACGCCGGGCCGGAGGTGCGAGTCGGCGCGGTGGAGCGTCGGGAGGGGTCCCTCGCTCGGGGGCGTGGGGGGTCGTCCCGGGCGACCCGAGGGGGGCGCGGACCCGCTCCGGGGTGAGCGCCGGGGGTGGACCACAAGATCTTGTGGTCGGCGCGGTGTCGACGGGCTCGGACCGCTAGATCTGGTGGTCGGGCCGGATCGTCACAACCCCTGCTACGGCAGGGATTTCCGCCGCTTTGGTGCTTGCGGTGGCACGCGGTGGGGCAGTAGGGTGGCAAGTGGGTGAGCGTGGCATGATTTGGCACAGGGCGTGGTCGCGGGTTTCGGCGGGGATCGTGGGTCGCACCGCCGCGTCCCGGCGGAGCGAGCGGGGGGCCGAGCAGGGCCGCATCCCCGCCGTCCGCACCGCCACGAGCCGGACCGGCACCACCCGCCACGGCGCGGAGGTCGACCTGGGGCTCTTCGTGCAGTCCCCGGCCGCCGCGCGGGTGCCGGCGTGGAACGCGCGGCGCTCGGAGCGCCTGTGGCGCGCCATGCGGGCGGAGCGGGAGAGGCTGGGCATCGACGCCCTCGCCACGGTCGACGGGGAGGTCCGCCGTGTTCGTGGGTGAGTCCACGCACACCCTGGACGCCAAGCACCGGCTCGCGGTGCCCAAGCGCCTGCAGGAGGGGCTGGATCGGAACGAGGAGGGCCAACTCGCCGCGATCGTAACCCGCGGCTTCGAGGGCTGCCTGTTCCTCTTCTCGGAGTCCGGCTTCGCCGAGGTCACGCGCCGGGTCCGCACCGGCGCGTTCGAGGGCCCCGAGCTGCGCAACATCCAGCGCCTCTTCTTCGCGAACGCCTTCAAGGTGCAGCTCGACGCCTCGGGCCGCGTGCTGCTCCCCGAGAAGCTGCGCGGGCTCGCGGGCATCGACCGCGAGGTGGCGATGATCGGCGTGGTCGACCGCGTCGAGATCTGGGCCAAGGACAAGTGGAGCGCCTTCGAGTCGGACAACAGCTCGCACTACGACCGACTCGACACGGTGCTGCTGGGGGCCGACACCCCCGAGGGAGAGGACTGACCCGTCGGAGATCCGCGATGCAGGGGGTCGACATGAAGCGACGTGACGAATCGGGTGGGGGAGCGACCTCGGGTCCCCTCCACCTGCCCGTGCTCGTCGCCGAGGTGCTCGACCTGTTGCGGGCTCCGGCGGGCCGAGTCCTCTCGGGCTGGCTCGTCGACGCGACGGTGGGCCTCGGCGGCCACGCGGAGGCGATCCTGCGCGAGTTCCCCGGCCTGCGCATCCTGGGGCAGGACCAGGACCCCGAGGCCCTGGCCCTCGCGGCCCAGCGCCTGCAGGGCGCGGGCGACCGCGTCGTGCTGCGGCGCGGGCGCTTCTCGCAGCTGCCCGACACGCTGGACGAGCTGGGCATCGAGCGCCCGGTCGCGATGCTGCTCGACCTCGGCGCCTCGTCGCTGCAGTTCGACGACGCCGCGCGCGGGTTCTCGCTGCAGGCCGACGGCCCGCTGGACATGCGCATGGACCCCACCCGCGAGCGCACGGCCGCGGACGTGGTGAACACCTGGGACGAGAGCGACCTCGCCGACCTCTTCTACTACGAAGGGGACGAGCGCGAGTCGCGCCGCATCGCACGCGCGATCGTCGAGTCGCGCGCCCGCGCGCCGTTCCGCCGCACCCTGGCGCTGGCGGAGCTCGTCGAGCGCACGCTGCGGCGCGGGCCGCGCGGCGCCTCGCCCGGGCGCATCCACCCGGCCACGCGCGTCTTCCAGGCGCTGCGCCGCGCCGTCAACGAGGAGGGCGAGGAGCTGCTCGCCGCGCTGGGCTGCGCCGAGGAGCGCCTGGCCGAGGGCGGCCGGCTGCTCGCGATCTCCTTCCATTCCGGCGAGGACCGCTGCGTGAAGCGCTACCTCGCCGAGGGCGCGCGCGAGGGCCGCTGGGACCTCCTCACGCGCAAGCCGGTCCGCGCCGGCCGCGACGAGGTGCGCGCGAACCGGCGCGCCCGGTCCGCGTCGCTGCGGGCGGCCGCGCGCACGCGCGGCGAGGCCGCGGGAGGCGCTGCGTGATCCGCGCGGCGCTCTCGGCGGGTCTCGTGGCCCTGTGGGTGGGCGCCGGCCTCGCGGCCGCCTTCCAGCAGTCGGGCAACCTCGCCCGCGGTCGCCGCCTGGCCGACCTGCAGCGGCGCTGCGAGATGCTCGAGGCGGCGGCGGGCGAGCTCGAGGCCCGCGTCCTGGCGCACGTGCCCGGCGTCGACGACACGCGGGATCCGGAGCCCGAGCCCGAGGCCGAAGGGCCGTTCGCCAGCGCCGGGAGGCCCACGGAGTGAGGATGCGCGGCGAGCTGCTCGAGTCCGCCTCCGGCCTGCGGCCCTGGGGCGCCTTCCTGCTCATCGCCATGGTGCTCGCCGGCGCGGGCGTGCGCATGGCGCGCGCGGCCCTCGACGGCGGCTCCGCGGCGCGGGTGCGCTGCGTGGAGGAGCACGACCCCGCGCCGGCCTTCGACCTCGAGGACCGCGGCGGACGTCCGCTGGCGCGCTTCGTCCAGCGCTACGACCTCGCCCTCTCCCCGAACGCCATGTGGCAGGGGCACACGCCGCGCCGCATGGCCGAGCGGCTCTCCGCGGCCCTCGGCGGCGCGCCGGCGCCCGACGAGCTGCTGGCCGCCATGCTGCCCGACGCCGAGGACGGCGTCGTGTTCGTGCCCGGCGTCGCCGCCGCGGCCGCCGCGCGCGTCGAGGCCTTCGCGCGCCGCGGGGCGCCGCCCGACGAGGAGCCGCGCGGGACGATCGAGGGGCTCTGGGTCCAGGAGCGCGTCGACGGCTCGTTCGTCCTGGTGTGGGAGCCCGAGGTCGTGCTGGCCGCCGCCCAGCGCGCGCGCTTCGGGCTCGAGCGCCGGCCGCTCGCCTGGTCGCGGTACCTGGCCGACGGCCTGGCCGAGGCCCTGGACGGCGTGCCGCCGCCGCTGCGCGACGCCGAGCGGCAGGCGCGCCGCGACGCGGTCTGGGCGCGGCTGATGCCGTCGCGCCACGCCACCGCCGTGCGCGCCTTCGACCCCGCCCGCGCCCCGGCGGTCGCCGAGCTGCTGCGCGCCGAGGGCGTGTCCGCGCACCAGATGAGCCTCGTGCGCTCGCGCGAGCGCATCCACCCCGCCGGCGAGCTCGAGCTGCTCGGCCGCTGGGGCTTCGTCGACCCCGACGTCGCCGAGCGCCTCGCGCGCCGCGACCTGGGCTGGCCCGCGGAGCACGAGCCCGTCGGACCGGCCGAGCGCGACGAGCTGGCGCGCGCCGTCCGTGAGCGCCTGGCGGCGCCGACGCCCGTCTCGGGCCTCGAGCGCCTCGTGGCGCGCACGCTCTCGCGGCCGGAGTGGGACTTCCTGGAGCGCGAGGCGGCGAGCTTCGCCTACGAGACGCACCGCCCGGCGCGGCGCCCGACGCGCGCGTACTTCCGCGCCAACCGCGAGGCGAGCGACACGCCGCGCGTGCGCGCGACGATCGACGTGCGCCTGCAGCGCTTCCTCGGCTCCGTCCTGGACGGCATGGTCGCCGAGCACGACCTGGCCCTGGCCCAGGGCATCGTGATCGACCTCGCCTCCGGCGACGTGCTCGCGGTGGACGCCCGCTCGCCGTACGCGATCGAGGCCTTCCCGCCCGTGTACCACGCCTTCACGCCCGGCTCGACCGGCAAGGTGGCCGTGATGGCGACCGCCCTCGAGCACGGCGTCGTGCGCCCCGACGAGCCGATCGACGTGGGGCAGCGCCACTTCTCGCTGGACGGCGTGCGGGTCATCCACGAGGCCGAGAGCACCGCCACCGGCGTGCTGACCGCGGCCGAGACGCTGGCGCACTCCGTCAACGCGGGGCTCGTCCAGATCGGGCTGCGCGTGGACGCGGAGAGCCTGCGGGCCCAGCTGCGCCGGCTCCACTACGGCGAGACGCCCGCGGTCGGCCTCGGCGGCGAGCGCGGCGGCTGGCTGCCGCCGCTCCCGTGGCGGCGGAACTGGACGCACGCGTCGATCTGCTTCGGCCACGAGCTGTCGACCACGCTCTGGCAGCACGCCGCCGCGCTGGCCGCGGTCGTGCGCGACGGTCACTGGCGCCCGCTGCGGCTGATCGACTCGGTCGAGCAGGGCGGCGAGCGCTGGACGCTCCCCCTGGCCCCGGCCGAGCCGGTGTTCCGCCGGCGCACCAGCCGCACCGTGCGAGCCATGATGGAGCTCGGCGCGCGCGAGGGCACCGGCCGGCTCGTCGTCGGTCCCGAGCTGCAGCTCGAGCTGGGCGTCGGGACGAAGACCGGCACCGCGCAGAAGGTCGGGCGCGAGCTCTGCCTCCACGCGGAGCTCGAGCACCAGGCCGAGCACCACCTCGCCGAGACCGCCTGCTCGCGCGCGTGCCGCCACGGCCTGCTGGGCGTGCGGCCCGGCCACGCGAACTGCTACACGAGCTCGATGGCCGCCTACGGCAGCCTGCCCGAGGCCCGCGAGGACGAGCTCTTCGTCCTGGTGGTCGGGGAGGAGCCGCGCGGGTCGCTGCACTACGGCTCCCAGATCAGCGGCCCCGCGGCCGTGGCCGTCCTGCGCGAGGCGCTCGAGTCGCGCCGCCGCGACGCCCGCCTGCGCGAGGCCCGCGTGCCGCGCTTCCGGCCGTCGGCGCGCGAGGACCGCAGCGACGCCGCCCACCCCTGGTCCGCGGACCTCGCGTCCAGCTCGGGAGGGGAGGGATGGCAGTGAGGCTCGCGGAGCTCGTCGAATCCCTCGGGGGTCGCTGCGACGTCGCCCCCGACGGAGGACCTTGGATTCGTGACGTGCGGCTGGACAGCCGCCAGGTCGCCCGCGGGGACCTGTTCGCCGCCCTCCCGGGGCGCCTGGCCGACGGAGCCCGCTTCGTCGACGAGGCCGTCGCCCGGGGGGCCGCGGCGATCCTCTCGCCCGGCGGCCTGACCGCACCCGACGTCGGAGCCGGCCCCGCGCCGTCCTCCGGTGCGGGTGCGGCGCGTCCGGGGGGCGACCGCGTCCCCGTCTGGGTCCACCCGGAGGCCCGCCGAGTCGCCGGCGAGGCCGCCGCCATCGTGCAGGGGCGCCCCGGGGAGGGGCTGTGGCTCGCCGGCGTGACCGGGACGAACGGCAAGACGACCGTCGCGCACCTCGCCGGCCAGCTGCTCGAGCGCGCCGGGCGCACCCCGGCGGTGCTCGGCACCGTGGGGCACCGCGTCGGCGGGCGCGCGCTGCGCTCGACGCACACGACGCCGGACGCGCCCGAGCTGCAGCGGCTGCTCGCGAGCCACCGCGCCGACGGCGGCGACAGCGCGGTGCTCGAGGTCAGCTCGCACGCCCTCGACCAGGACCGCGTCGCGGGGCTCTCGTTCGACGTCGCGGTGTTCACCGGACTCTCCCGCGACCACCTGGATTACCACGGAAGCATGGAGCAGTATGCGGACGTCAAGGCGCGCCTCTTCGCGTCGCTGCGCCCGGGCTCCACCGCCGTGATCCTCGCCGACGACCCCTACGCGTCCGTCATGCGCCGCGCCGCCGAGGCGGCCGCGGTACCCCCTGGATCCGGGCCCCGCGGGGTCCGCGTCCTCACGTACAGCACCCGGCAATCGGCCGATCTGCGAGCGTTCGATTTGAAGTTCGACCTGCGGGGATCTCACCTAACCGTAGACGGGATGGGGATCTCAACGAAGTTGGTGCGCACACCCCTCGTGGGACGCTTCAACGCGCAGAACGCTCTTGCGGCCCTGGCCGTGGTGTTGCTGTCGGGTGCGAGCCCTCACGACGCGTTCGAAGGGCTCGCATCCGTCACCCCTCCACCCGGTCGCCTCGAGCCCGTGGACACGGGCGACCGCGGCTTCCACGTGTTCGTGGACTACGCCCACACCCCGGCCGCCCTGGCGGGCGTGCTGGACGCCCTCCGCGAGGGGCGCGGCGACGCGCCCGGACGGATCGTCTGCGTCTTCGGCTGCGGCGGGGACCGCGACCGCGGCAAGCGGGCCCCGATGGGGCGCGCCGCGGGCGAGCGCAGCGACCGCGTGATCGCCACCAGCGACAACCCCCGCCACGAGGACCCCCTCGCGATCCTCGACGAGGTCCGGCAGGGACTGGACGGGACCGGGGCGGACGTCGTGGTCGAGCCGGACCGCCGGCTCGCGATCGAGCTCGCGCTGCGGGACGCGCGCCCCGGCGACGTCGTCCTGATCGCCGGCAAGGGCCACGAGACCCAGCAGGTGGTCGGGGACGAGGCCCGCCCCTTCGACGACCGCGCGGTGGCGCGGGAGGTGCTCGCATGACGCGGATCACCGTGCGCCAGGTCGTGGACTCGACCGGCGCCTGGCTGCTGCGGGGCGACCCCGACGCGGTCCTCCACGGGGTCACGACCGACACCCGGCAGGACTGCCGCGGGCGGCTGTTCCTGGCGCTGTCGGGACCCAACTTCGACGGCAACGCGTTCGCCGTCCAGGCCGCCGAGCGCGGCGCCGGTGCGCTGGTGCTGCGCGGCGACGCGGGCCACGTGCCGCCGGAGGCCGCGGAGCTGCCGCCCGACCTGCCGGTCGTGCTGCACCCCGACCCGCGCCGCGCGCTGGGGGACCTCGCGTCGTGGCACCGCTCGCGCCTCTCGATCCCGGTGGTCGGCATCACCGGCTCGTGCGGCAAGACGACGACCAAGGGCCTCGTGCTGCAGCTGCTCGGCCGGCACCGGCGCGTGGTCGGTTCGCCCAGCTCGTTCAACAACGACGTGGGCGTGCCGCTGACGCTGCTGATGGCCGACGAGACCACCGAGGTGCTCGTGGTCGAGCTCGGCACGAACAGCCCCGGCGAGATCGAGGCGCTGTGCCGCATCGCGCGGCCCACGGCGGGGCTCATCACGAACGTGGGGGCGTCGCACCTCGAGAAGCTGGGCACCGTCGAGGGCGTGGCCCACGAGAAGCGCGCCCTGTTCGCGGCCCTGCCGCGCGAGGGCTTCGCCGTCCTGAACCTGGACAGCCCGCACGAGGACCTGCTGCGGGGCTCGACCTCGGCGCGGGTGCTCTCGATCTCCGTCGAGGGCGAGGGCGACCTGAACGCCGTCGAGCCCTGGTTCCACGGCGGCGGCACGACCTTCCGCCTGAGCGGCCGCGAGGTGACCTCGCCGCTGCTCGGAACGCACAACGTCCACAACCTGCTGGCCGCCCTGGCGGTCTGCACGGGCCTCGGCATCGAGCTCGACGACCTGCTGCCCGACGTCCCCGCGCTGTCGGGGGGTCGCCAGCGCCTCGAGCGCGTCGACGCCGCGGGCGTGACGGTGTTCGACGACACCTACAACGCGAACCCCGAGTCGGCCCGCGCCGGCGTGCGCGTGCTGGCGGGCCTGCACGGCCACCGGCGGCGCGTGCTGGTGCTGGGCGAGATGCTCGAGCTCGGCGAGCTCGCTCCCGAGCTGCACTACGGCGTCGGGTACGACGCCGCCCGCGCCGGGATCGACCTCGTGGTCCTGGTCGGGAACCTGTGCCGCGCCGCCGCCGCCGGGGCGCTCGAGGGCGGCCTGCGCAGCGACCGCGTCGTGCACCTGGCCGACGTCCCCGAGGCCGAGCGCGTCGTGCCCGGGCTGCTGGAGGCGGGGGACGTCGTGCTGGTCAAGGCCAGCCGGGCCACCGGGCTCGAGCGCGTCGTGGGCGCCCTGCGGGAGCGCCGCACGCTGCGCGGGCAGCCGGCCCGGACCGTCCGGGAGGGCGTGAGCTGACCGAACGCCCCCGAGGTCCCCGTGCTGCCCGGCATCCTCTTCGACCGCCTGAACGTGTGGCTGTTCGGGTACATCAGCTTCCGCGTCGCGATGGCGGCGCTGACGGCGTTCGCGCTGGCGCTCTGGTGGGGCGGGCCGACGATCCGCTGGCTGCGCGCGCACCGCGTGCGCGAGCGCGCCACGGCGACCGATGCGCCGGACCTGGCGAAGCTGGCGGAGGCGCAGGGCAAGGACCGCACGCCGACCATGGGCGGCAGCTTCCTGGTGGCCGCGCTGCTGGTCTCCACGTGCCTCTGGGCGCGGCTGGACAACCTGTACGTGGTGCTGGGGATCTTCCTGACGGCGGGCTTCGCGGCGGTCGGCTTCGTGGACGACTTCCGCAAGCTGACGCAGCCCGAGTCCCCGGGCCTGACGATGCGCGCGAAGATGGTCGGGCTGTCGGTGGTGGCCCTGGCCGCCCTGGCGATGCTCGTGGCCTACGCCCGGGAGACGGGGCGCGGCTCGCTGCTGGACCTGCACCCGCCCTTCCTGAAGG
>JAUIDW010000201.1 GCA_030428395.1 bacterium
CGGCGCGCCCGGAGACCGACGAGGAGGGCCGCTTCGTCCTCGAGGGCCTGCTGGACCGCGCCTACCGCGTCACCGCCTTCGACGGCGCCACGCTGCGCCTCGTGACGACGCAGCCGCTCGCGGCCGGGCGCACCGGCGTCGAGGTCGTCCTGCCGGCGCGCGAGGAGCTCGAGCCGATCGAGGGACGCGTCGTGGCGCTCGACGGCACGCCGATCGAGGGCGTGTACGTCGCGCCGTTCCTCGCCCTCGACGACTCCGGGCACCCGCGTTTCGCCGCGCCCAGCGCGTCGACCGACGCCGAGGGACGCTTCGCGCTGCCCGGCCTGGCGACGCGGCCCGCGGGCTTGACCGTCGGCGGGTTCCGCCTGGGCCTGAACCGCAACCACCTGCTCGAGCCCGGCGACGACCTGGCGGACGTCGAGGTCGTGGTGCCGCGCCGGGTGCGCTTCCGCCTCGAGCTCACCGCCGCGGACGCGGACCAGGCGGAGCTGCGCGACGCGGGCGACGCCCCGGTGCCCGTGCTGATCGGCAGGGGCAACATGTCCTTCGAGATGGAGCGCTTCACCGTGCGGGACGGGCGCACCGAGACGCTGACCGCCAGCGAGGCCGCGCGAACGCTCGTGCTCTTCGCCGGCGGTGAGGAGCTGCGCCGCGTGACCGTACGGCTCGCGGGCGACGAGATCGTGGTGCTGGACGGCTGAACCGGGGCGCTCAGCCCGGCAGCTCGTCCAGGTCCACCAGGCGCCACAGCGCCCAGCTGGCCACGCTGCGCAGCGGGCGCCAGGGCTCGCTGCGCTCCAGCACCTGCTTCGGCGTCGGGCGCTCGGTCAGGCCGTCCAGGCGGCGCAGGCCCTCCTGCACGCCCAGGTCGCCCGACGGCATCACGTCCAGGCGCCCGAGCCGGAACAGCAGGAACATCTGCGCGGACCACTCGCCGATGCCGCGGACGGTGGTGAGCTGCGCGACCACCTCCTCGTCGCTGCGCCGGCCGATCGAGCGCAGGCGCAGCTCGCCGGACTCGACCTTGCCCGCCAGGTCGCGCAGGGCGGCGAGCTTGGCGCGCGAGAGGCCCGCGCCGCGCAGGGCCTCGTCCGGCAGCGCGAGGACCTCGTCGGGTCGCGGGAACCCGCGCCCCGGCGTCAGCGCCACGACGCGGTCGTGGATGGTGCGCGCCGCGGCGCCCGCAAGCTGCTGGTAGACGATGGCGCGGGCCAGGGCGTGGAAGTGCGAGCGCTGGACGGACTGCGCCCCCTCGGGGAAGCCGGGGAACGCCGGGACGCTCCGCAGCACCCTCCCGAGCGCGGGGTCGCGCCGCGCCAGGGCGCGCAGCTGGGCCGGCGTGGGTCGCACGGCTCCCTACCTACGGGATGCGGGCCGCCGTCCGCAAGCTCGCCGTCCAGCGCCCCTAGAAGAGCTGGTCGTGGAAGAAGAACGCGGCGGCGACCGCGCCGACCCCCGCGGCCCGCGCGAGCGCGACGAGCTGGCCGCGGCCGGTCCGCCCCGCCACGAGGTCCGGCACGAGGAGCACCAGGGGCCCCGTGCACAGCAGCGCGCCGATCCCCGAGGCGAAGTAGTACGCCTCCCGCCCGTGGCTGGGCGCCTGGGCGGCCTGCACGATCGTCGCCAGGATCATCGTCACGACCACGCCCAGGCCGGCGGCGGGGTCGCCGCGGTGCACCCAGCGGTCGAGGGCGAAGGACGCGCCGAAGGCGAGCAGCGCGGCCAGCGTGATCAGCACCAGCTGGTTGCCGCTCGCGCCCAGGCTGCTGGTCGCCGTCAGCACCGCGACCGACGTCAGCCCCGCGAGCGCGACCAGCACGCCGCGCCATGGGCGCCGGTCGCCGTCCGCGCGCCAGCCGCGCGCGACCCGCAGCGCGACGTACGCCAGCGGGTAGGACACGGCGTGCAGGTGCGCGTGCAGGCCCTCGGCGCGCACGAACCAGCCCCAGGCCCAGCCCAGCACGAGCGCCAGGGCGGCGACCAGCGGCGCCCCGCCCGGCACGTCCGCGACCCAGCGGCCCGCGCCGGCCAGCGGAGCCGCGGCGCGCCCCGCTCCGCCGGCGCCGCGCAGCCCGGCGACGTCCTCGACGTCGGTCGCCACCTCGGAGGCGCGCTGGTAGCGGCGCGCGGGCTCGCGCTCGAGCGTGCGCAGCACGACCTCGTCGAGCCGCGCGTCGAGACCCAGGCGCCGCGCCGGCGGCTCGAAGGGCCCGACCGGCAGCTCGCCGGTCAGCATCTCGTACAGCACCACGCCGAGCGAGTAGATGTCCGCGCGGTGGTCGACCGACAGCGGGGCGGAGATCTGCTCGGGCGCCATGTAGTGCGGTGTGCCCATGACCTGCGTGCTGCGCGTCAGCAGCTCGCCGTCCGCGCCGGGCGCCACGATCTTCGCCAGGCCGAAGTCGGCGATCTTCACGCGGCCGGCGCGGTCCAGCAGCAGGTTCTCCGGCTTCACGTCGCGGTGCACGACGCCCTGCTCGTGCGCGTACTGCAGGCCGCTGCAGATCTGCGGAACCAGCTCGAGCGCCTGCGCCGGCGACAGCGTGCCCGCGCGCAGCACGTCGCGCAGGCCGACGCCGTCGACCAGCTCGAGCAGCAGGTAGAACAGGCCGTCGCGGTCGCCGAAGTCGTGCACCCCGACGACGTGCGGGTGGCTGAGGCGGGCCAGCGCGCGCGCCTCGCGCACGAAGCGCTCGGCGAAGGCCGGGTCGCGCGCCAGCTCCGGAGCGAGCAGCTTCAGCGCCACGGCGCGGTCGAGCCGGCGCTGACGCGCGCGGTACACGACGCCCATGCCGCCGCGCCCGAGCAGCTCCTCGACGTCGAGCTCCGGGAAGCGCGCGCGGATCTCCTCGAGGTCGTGCAGGTCCGCGTCCGCCGCCCCGGGCTCCGACGGGGCGGCCGACCCGGGGTCGAGCAGGCAGCGCGGGCAGAGGCCCTCGAGGGCGCCTCCCGGCGCCAGCTCGGCGCCGCAGCGGGGACAGGGGTTCGTTCGGCTCATGGCGGGTCCTCCCGGTTCACCGACGGGTGCAGGAACCGCCCCGGGAGGTTACGCCCCAGACGGCGAATCCCGGTGGGTCCGCCGGGTCGTCCCCCCCGGGAATCGCGTGGCCCTCAGGTCCCGGCGGCGCGGAACAGGTCGGCCAGCTCGTCCTCGACGTCGCCCGCGTCGGCGACGGTCCCGGCGACGGCCCGCCGCACGCGCTCGCGGTAGGCCCGGCGCAGGCGGTGGGCGGCGACCTTCACGGCCCCCTCGGTCGTCCCCAGGTCCGCCGCGACGGCGGCCAGCGCGCGCGCCTCGCCGCCGCCGCCGAGCGTCGGCCGCAGCGCCTCGAACAGCTCCGCCCGGCCGCGCGCGGCGTACTCCGCCCGGAGCTCCTCCAGCGCCTGCGCGAGCAGCGCGTGGGCCCAGGCGCGGTCGAACGCCCGCGCCGGGTCGTCGCCCGCCGCCGCGCAGGGGGCCGCGAAGCGCTCGCCGGCGTCGCGGTCCAGCGAGACGAGCGGCCGGCCCCCGCCGCGCACGAGCGCCGCCGCCCGCGCGCGTTCGTTGGCCCACTGGTGCTCGACCGCGGACCGCAGCCACGCGCGGAAGCGGCCGCGGCCGGCGTCGACGCCCGCGAGCTGGCCCTTCTCGAGGATCCGCGCGAAGAGCGACTGCGTCAGGTCCGCCGCCCCGTCGGGGTCCAGCCCGCGCCGCCGCGCGTAGGCGTACACCGGCGGCCAGTACAGCTCGCACAGCTCGGCCAGCGCGGCGCGCCCGCGGTCGTCGCCCGCGGCCCCGGCGGCCGCTCGCACGAGGCTCCAGCGGGTCGTGCGGAAGCCGGGGTCGCGCGGCTCGCCCACGGGTTCAGCCGCGCAGCAGCTCGTCGAGCCGCGCGCCCGTCTCGAGCTCGCGCGGGGGCTCCCCGCGCCGGAACAGCCGGCCGCCGCGCGTGCCGCGCAGCTCGGCGCGGTCGCCGTCGACCCGCAGGCACGCGCCCTCCCGCAGGGCCAGCACCGGCGTGGCGTGCTCCTCGTGGAACTGGACGATGCGCTGCTCGCGCGTCTCGCCCATGTGCGTGGACCCCGGCTCGGGGTCGAGGTAGTGCGGGTTCAGGTTGAACGGCACCAGCGCCAGCGCGTCGAGGCTGCGCGGGTGCACGATGGGCATGTCGTTGGTCGTGTGGATCGAGCGGCACGCGACGTTCGAGCCCGCGCTGGACCCGACGTACGGCATGCCGCCCAGGGCCCGCCGGCGCAGGACGTCCACCAGCTCGAGCCGCTGGAGCCGGTCCAGCAGGCGGAACGTGTTGCCCCCGCCCACGAAGACGGCCTCGGCCGCCTCGAGGGCGCCGCGGGGGTCGTCGCCCTCGTGCGCGCCGCGGACGTCGATCCCCAGGCGCGCGAGGCGCTCGCGCGCGGAGGCGGTGTACGCGTCGCGGTCGACCAGCGCGTACGGCACGAACACGAGGCTCCCGACGCCGGCCAGGACGTCGCGCAGCTCGTCCTCGCAGTGGTCGAGGTACCCGCCCCCGTGGAGCGTCGAGTTGCTGATCAGCAGGAGGCGTCGCACCTACAGCTCCGGGAGGGTGTGGACGCGGCCGCGGTTCTGCTCGCGCAGCCAGTCGTGCAGGGGCGCGAAGTACTCCACCATGGCCCGCGCGGACAGGTCCTCGCCGGTCTTCTCGCGCAGCAGCGCGCGCCAGTCGACGCTGGCCCCCGGCTCCATGATGGACGTCAGGAACTCGCCCACCTCCGGGCGCCCGAAGTAGCTGGTGTCGTGCGGGTCCTCGCCGAGGAGCTCGCGCGCGACGTGGTCGTGCAGCTGGAAGAGCAGCACGAACGACAGCGCGTAGTCGTAGTACGCCGCCGGGTCGTCGTTGACGTGCGTCTTGGTCGCGGGGTCGCACCACTCCTCGCCGCGGGCGTCGGGGGGCGCGATCCCCTGGTAGTGCGCCTTCAGGTCCCACCAGCGCTGGTTCCAGCGGTCGGCCGGCAGGTCCTGGGCGTACAGCTCGCGCTCGAACTCGAACATCACGCCGGCCGACCAGGGTATGAAGACGACGTAGTTCAGCGCCTCGCGCAGCAAGAGCTGCATGGGCTCGGGCGCCTCCCCGCCGACCTCGAGCCCGATCGCGTCCAGGAAGCGCGGCTGCATGGCCGCCAGGCCCATCAGCGAGCCGATCGCCTCGTGGTAGGCCCGGTTGGCGCCCTCGCGCAGCACCAGCGGCACCCGCGGGTTGGAGTACGCCATGTAGTAGTAGACGTGCCCCAGCTCGTGGTGCGTCGTCTCGTACCAGTACGTGTCCGGCACCACGCTCATCAGCGAGCGCACGTCGTCGGCCAGGTCCAGGTGCCAGGCGGACGCGTGGGTGTTCTTCTTGTAGCCGGCGCCGGCGGGCACGGGGTACAGCGACGAGCGCTCCCAGAACGTCGCGGGCAGCGGGTCGAGCCCGAGGCTGACGTAGAAGCGCTCGGCTTGCTCGACGAGCCACTCGGGCCCCTTCCGGGACAGCGCGCCGTCGACGTCGAAGCCCTCGACCTCGACGAGCGCCGACCAGTCCTGCCCCCAGCGGTTGGGCAGCCAGTGCGCCGGCAGCGCGTCCGGCACCGGCTCGCCGTAGCGCTCGGCCAGCTCGTGGCGCGCCCAGGTGTGCAGCTCGCGGTACAGGGGGCGCAGCTCGACGTTGACGCCGTGGACGAGCTCGACCATCTCCTGCTCGGTCAGGCCGTACTCCGACACCATGTACGCGAAGAAGTCGTCGTAGCCCAGCGCCTGCACGGTCGCGTTGCGCAGCTCGCGCAGGTCCCGCAGGCCCGTCCGCAGCGCCGGGCCGACCTCCTTCGAGGCGCGCCAGGCGGCCAGGCGGCGGCCGACGTCGCGCTCGGTGCGCAGGACCTCGTCCAGCTCGCCGGTGGTCACCTCGCGGCCGTCCAGCCGGTACGTGAACCCGAACAGGCGCTCGGTCTGCGCGGTCTCGGCGGCGATCTTGGCGGCCACGAGGTCGGCCACCGTCGCCGGGTTGCGCGCGGCGCGGAACACGATCGCCTCGAGCTGCAGCCGCTGCAGGTCCGTGAGCCCCGGGCGCGCCAGGTGCGCCCGCGCCTGCTCGATGACCGCGGCGCTGCCGGTGTAGGCCGCGAGGGCCTCGCCCGTCGCGCGCGTCCGGGCCGCGTTCGTGTCGTCGCCCTCGACGATGCGCGTGTTGGACGCCCACTCGGCCTCCGACGCCTCGGCGTAGAGCTCCTGGAAGCGCGCCTCGTACCCGGTCAGGAACGCCTCGACGTCGTCAGCCGGGGCCGCCGACGGATGGTCGCGCCCGGCCCCCGCGCAGGACCCGGAGGCGAGCAGGAGCAGGACGAGCGCACCGGTCGCGGCGCCGCTGGGGAGGATTCGCATGGCGCGCAGCCTAGCCCGAACGGCGGCCGGGGAGAACGAGGCGCGCCGCGCGCTTGAATTCCGGGCGGCGCACCACGTAGGCAGGGCCGCCGAGGGCCCGAAGCCCGCGGGAATCCCCCGCGGACGCCCCTGCACGGAGGTGCTCACCCCATGACCACGAACGAAACCGATCCCCCGCCGGCGCGCGGCTCCGCGGCCCGCGGCCGCGCCCCCTCCCGGACGGGAGGCAAGCGCGGACCGAAGGCCAGCCCCCAGGTCGTCGCCGCGGCCGTCGTGGCGGCGCTCGTCGCCGTCTTCGGGCTGCTGATGGCGCTCACCGGACGGCTCGGCGTGGCCACCATCCAGGCCGACGAGGTCGGGGTGATCGTCAACTACGTGACCGGCGAGGAGGAGGTCATCACGAACCCCGGCTTCCGCCTGTTCGTCCCGTTCGTGCAGGAGGTCTACACGCTCGACAAGACCACGCAGGACTTCATGATGCAGGGCTCGGACTACGTCGACAGCAACCACGTGCCGCTGCTGACCGTGCGGGCCAGCGACGGCTCGAACTTCCGCATCGACGACCTGCGCCTGCAGTACGAGATCGTCCCCGGCGAGGCCGCGCACATCCTGCACGACTCGGGGATCGGCGACGGGTTCAAGCAGGAGTGGATCAAGGCGCACGCGCGCTCGATCCTGCGGGACGAGTTCGGGCGGTACTCGGCGGTCGAGGTCGCCGACCCGACCGTCTACAAGGCCGCCCCGGCGGCCGCGCGCGACCGGATGAACGAGGTGCTCGAGCCCCACGGCATCCGCGTCGTGCTGATCAAGACGCCCAACCCGCAGTTCGACCAGGAGTACGAGCACGCCATCGAGTCGCGCAAGGAGGCCGACCAGGAGGTCGAGCGCCTGATCGCGAAGGACGAGCAGCTCGAGCAGGAGCGGGCCCAGAAGCTCGCCGCCGTGCGCAAGGAGAAGGACGTCGAGATGCAGGACCTCCAGGGCGAGCTGATCTCGCGCCGCCGGGAGGCCGAGGCGGACGCCATCCGCCTGACGCGCGGCGCCGACGCCTACGCCACGGAGCGCCGCGCCGAGGGCGAGGCGCTGCAGGCCGAGCTGATCGCCCAGGCCGCGGGCCTGGAGGCCAAGTACACCAAGGAGGCCGAGGGCCTGACCGCCCGCGCGGCCGCCCTCGAGCAGCGCGGCCAGGTCGTCGTCCGCGAGGCGATCGTCGACAAGCTGCGCCGCATCGAGTTCACGCTGCTGCCCTACAGCCGCGACCCCAGCCCGCGGCGCCTCGAGCACACCGAGACGCCCACCACCCGCATCGACGAGGCCAGTAGTCATGAACATCGCACGCGTCTTCCTCTCCGTCGTGTTCCTCGTGGCCCTGGCGGCCGTCGCCGTCGGGATGCTGTTCGAGCGCGTCCCGCCCGCCGCCTATGGCGTGAAGCAGAACCTCTGGGGCGGCGGCGTGGTCGAGCAGGACTACACCATCGGCTACCACCTCGGGATCACCGGGTTCCACAAGTGGCACCTGCTCGACCGCCGCACCCACTTCCTGACCTTCGGCGGGAACCCGGACCGCTCCGGTGGCGCGGGGCGCAGCCGGCCGCCGCTCGAGCTGCGCACGAAGGACAACAACATCGCGAGCTACGACGTCACGGTCACCTACCGGATCATCCCCGGCCAGGCGCACCGGATCGTCCAGAAGGGCCTGAAGACCCGCTACCGCGACCTGGTCGTGGCCACGGTGGAGAGCGTGCTGCGCGAGGAGCTCGCCCAGCTGCCCTCCGAGGACCTCTACAGCACCGAGAAGCGCCTCAGCGTCGCCCAGGGCGCGCTGCCGCAGCTGGCCGCGGCCATGGAGCAGTACTTCGTCGAGCCGATCGCGATCCTGATCCGCGCCGTCAACTTCCCGCCCGCCTACGAGCGCAAGCTCCAGGAGAAGCAGCTGACCTACCAGAAGCGCCTCCTGGCCGAGGCCGAGCGGCGCGTCGAGGAGCAGAAGGCGATCACCGAGACGAAGGCGGCCGAGATCGAGGCGGCCGCCAAGGAGCTGCGCGGGGACCGCAACAAGGAGCTGCAGACGGCGGCCTCCGACAACCAGGTCGAGATCGCCGGGATCCTCGCCGTGGCGCAGGTGTACGACCGCCGCGTGCGCGCCGAGGCCGACGCCGACTACGAGCGCATGGTGGCCGGGGGCGGGCTGGCGGTGCAGAAGGCCGAGGCGCTGCGGAACGAGCTGCGCAACCAGGCACTCGACACCGTCGGCGGCCGCATCTACCTGGCCGAGCAGGCGGCGAAGAACCTGCAGATCGAGCACGTGACGCTGAACTCGAACGACCCGGCGATCCCCTCGATCCTGCACGTCGACGAGCTGGTCGGCCTGCTCGTCGGCGAGGAGCCGCCGGGGGACGACCCGCACTAGCCGCGCGCGGTCCTAGAACCCGACGACGAAGGCACCGTCCGCGGCTCGGCGCGAGCTGCGGGCGTTGCCCGGGTCGGCCACGAACCAGCCGCCGTCCGTCGCCGGCGCCAGGCCGCGCGGCGCCAGGAACGCGTCGGGGCCGCGCCCCGCCGTCCCGAACGCCCCGGCCGGCGCGCCGTCGGCGTCCACCAGCAGGACCCGCCGCGTGAGCGCGCACCCGACGGCGACGCGGCCGGTCGCGTCGACCGCCACGGCGACGGGGCGCGCCTCCGACCCGAGCGGCAGCTCGCGCACCCCGCCCCCGCCCGCCGCGGCCAGAATCCACACGGTCCCGGCGCCGGGGTCCGCGACGTGGACCGTTCCGCGCACGGCGTCGACCGCCAGCGCCGCCGGGAAGCGCGCGCGCTCGTCCAGGCGCAGCACGCGGGCGACGCCCAGGTCGGCGCCGAGCACCAGCACCTCGCGGTTGCGGCGGTCCAGGGCGTAGAGCTCGCCCTCCGCCGCCGCGAGGGCGTCCGCGCGCCGCGGCCACGCCTGCCCCGGCGACGCGTGCGGCAGGCGCGCGAGCTCCACGGACCAGCGCAGGCGCAGCCGGTCCGACAGCTGCGCCGCGGCGTCGACCCGCTCGAGCGCGAAGCCCGAGAGGCGCCCCAGCTCCGGGTCGGCCACCCACAGCAGTCCGGTCCGGGCGTCGACGGCGACCGCCGCGGCCGCGCGCAGCTCGCCCACGCGCTCGCCGGGTCGGCCGGCGCGCCCCCAGGGCGCGGGCGCCCCGTGCTCCGTCCGCCAGACGCGCAC
>JAUIDW010000202.1 GCA_030428395.1 bacterium
GCACGGCGCGCAGCGCGAGCGTCGCGCCGGCGAGCGCGGGGTGCGGCACGTCCCGCAGGCGGACCGCGTCGCGCCCGGCCAGGGCGGCGAGCGCCTCGGCGTCGAGCACCGCCCGCGCCCCGCGCTCGTCGGTCCCCGCCGCCAGCAGCGGGAAGGCCAGCGCGCGCTCCTCGCCGGCGGCGTCGCCCGTCCCCGCCGTCGACGCGGCCGGCGCGGGACCGGGGCCGGCCTGCACCTCGACGACGAACTCGCCCGCGTGCGGACCCGTCAGGGTCGGGGCCGTCAGGTCGAGCGGATCCAGGCCGAGGTTGGACGCGGCCAGCACCACGCCCCCGCTGGGTCCGGCGGACGCGTCGCGCGGCCCGAGGTCCAGCGTGTCGCCCGACCCCACGGCGGGGCCGAACTCGACCGCCGCGCTGAGGAACGGCTCCTGGCTGACGTCGTCCTCCAGGATCGTCACGACGTGCGTCGACGCGGCGCCGAGCACCGCCGCGCCGGTGGGGCTCGACAGCTCGAGCACGATCGTCTCGTCGCCCTCGAACTCCGCGTCGTCGCGCAGCTCGAGGTCGACGACGGCCTGGTCGCCGTCGAGCGCGCCCACGGGGAACACCACCGTCCGCGGCGCGAAGGGCGCGTAGTCGCTGCCCGCCGCCGCGGAGCCCTCGCCGGGGTCCTCGACGACCACGGTCGCGTCGCGCTCGAGCTGCACGCCCGCGGGCAGCAGCAGGCGCACGCCGAGCGCCAGGGTCGTGTCCGCCTCGGCCGCCACCGCGGGGGCCGCGGGGGCGAAGACGACGTGGGCCACGTCGGGGTCGTCCAGGACGAGCGACGCCGTCGCGGCCGGGAAGTCGCCGTCCCCGGCCGCGGAGAGCTCCAGCACGACGTCCTCGGGCCCCTCGGCCAGGTCGTCGGCCAGCGCCCGCAGCGGCACCGGCAGGCGCGCCCCGCCGCGCGCGCCGGCGGGGAACACGACCGTGGCCAATCCGAGGACGTCGTAGTCGACCCCTGACGTCGCGGTGCCCGCCCCCGTGTCGCGCACGGTGACCGCGAGCTCCTCCTCGAGTGCGCCGCCGGCCAGGACGAGCTCGACCTCGACCGTCCCCGCGAGCCCCTCCGCGAGCGGCGGCGGGGGCGCGAAGCGCGCGGCCGGCGCCGCGGCCGCGCCCCCTCCCCCGGTGCCTCCGCACGCCGCCGCGAGGTAGGCGAGGAGCAGCGCCGCGCCGGGGGCGGCGCGCCGGGGGGACGTCGGACCGGGGACCATGGGGACGGCCCCTTGGTCGGCGCGGCGGGCCCCGTCGGTGGAGCGCCGGGCCGCGGGGACGCCCAGGCGGCCGGCCCCGATCCCGCTGGCGGGAGCGCCGGGCGGTCAGCCGCCGGCGGCGATGCGCGCGCGCGCCAGCACCGCCTCCTCGTAGGCGGGGTGCTGCTCGATCAGCGCGTCGAGGGTCGCCAGCGCCTCGTCGCGGCGCCCGGCGGCGGCCAGGGCGCGGCCCAGCGCGAGGAGCACCGGCGGGTGGGCCGGGCGCAGCTCGAGCGAGCGCTGCAGGTCGGCGACGCCGCCCTCGGCGTCCTCGCGGTCGACGCGCACGACGCCGCGGTAGTAGTGGTTCGACGGGTCCTCGGGGTAGCGCTCGACCAGGTCGTCGAGGATCGCCAGGGCCTCGTCGGACCGCCCCAGCATGTGCAGCGCCCAGGCGCGGTTGTACAGGCCGCTCGGGTCCTCCGGCGCCTGCTCGAGGCCGGCGTCGCAGGCCGCCAGGGCCTCCTCGTAGCGCGCCAGGCCGATCAGCACCTCGGCGCGGTTGAAGTGCGCGGTGTAGTACGTCGGGTCGAGGGCCAGGCAGCGGTCGTAGGCCTTCACCGCCTCCTCGTCGTAACCGATCATCCGCAGGCTGACCGCGCGGTTGTTGTGCGCGTCGGCGTCGTCGGGATTGGCCTGCAGCACCCGGTCGTAGTAGCCCAGGGCCTCGAGGTGCATGCCGTGGGCGGCGAGGCTGAGCGCCTGGGCGTGCAGCTCGTCCCGGGTCACGTCGGCGGTCGATTCCTCCGCCGCCGGCTCCTCGGCGGGCTCGCCGCAGGCGGCCAGCGGCAGGAGCAGCGCGCACGCGGCGAGCAGGGCGCGGGGGGCGGTCGGGGGGCAGGATCGAATCTCGGGCATCGGACGGTCTCTCCGCGGCGGGTGGAAGCCGGCAGTATTGCACGGCCCCCCGAGCGGACCAACCCCCCGGGCGCCCGCCCCCTCGCCGGCGGGCGGCGCCGGTCGACGCGGAGCCGCGCTCAGACCGCCGGCGGGGCCGGTTCCGCCGGGACCGCCTCGGCGTCCTCGAGCCGGCGGTGTCCGCGCCCCAGCGCCCGCGCCACGAGCAGCCAGGCGCCGCACAGCGGCAGCGCCAGGAAGGCGATGGCGCTCAGCGACGCCCCCAGCGAGCGCATCGCCGTGGTCACGCCCATGCTGAAGGCGTCGCCGCCGCGGAAGACGACCGTGTCGATGAAGTTCTTCGACTTGTACTTCTCCTCGCGCGTCACGACCGTGAAGAGCACCTCGCGCGTCGGCGTCGAGAGCGCGTAGCCGGCCGCGCGCCGCACCACCTGCAGGACCACGATGACGGTCAGCTCGTTCCAGATCCCCAGCGCCGTGAACCCGACCACGTACACGAGCGGCAGGATGCCGAGGGTCCAGCCGACGCCGATGCGCGCCACGATGCGCGACGTGAAGCCCACCTCCGTGACCAGCGTCAGCACCTGCACGGCGAGGTTCATGTAGGCGAAGAGCCGCGTGCGCGCCGCGGGGTCGTCCATCGCCTCCTCGATGATGGCCGCCTGCTGCATGTACAGGACGGTGCCGCTGGTCGTCGCGAGGAACATGTAGGCGAGGATCCCGAGCAGGTACGGGGACTCCAGCGCCAGGCGGATGCCCGTCAGGATCCCGCCGCCGGTCGCCTCGCCGCGGTCGGCCTCCTGCGAGCGGCCCGTCGTGGGCGGCAGCGAGCGCGCGAGGCGCCCGGAGCACAGGATGGCCAGCTCGAGGAAGAGGAACGGGACGAGCAGCAGGTGGACGGTCCCCACGTGCTCGACGAGCTGGCCGGTGACCAGCGAGCCGAACAGCGCCCCCGACGTGCCGCCCGCGGCGACGAAGCCGAACAGGCGCTTGCCCTGCTCGCTCGTGAAGACGTCCGCGACGAAGCTCCAGAAGAGCGACACGACGAACAGCACGAAGAAGCTGGTCCACACGAAGAACGCGCGGCCGACCTGCACGGCGATCGCGTCGCCGCCCCACGTGAACAGCGCCCAGAAGGCCAGGACGTTGAGCGCGAAGAAGTGGTAGATGACCGGGACGAGCACCCGCCGCGGGAAGCGCGCGACCAGGGCGCCGAACACCGAGGTGCCCAGCAGCGTCGCCACGAAGGTGCCGAGGAACAGCCAGACCAGGTTCTCCGAGCCGCCGGCGACGCCGAACTCCTCGCGAACCGGCCGGATGACGAAGTAGCCCGCCAGCAGGAAGAAGAAGTAGGCGAACGCCCAGAGCATCGCCCGGACCTCGCCGGGCTGGACGCGCACGAGGCGCTGGAGCGCGCCGACGACGACGCCGCTCACGGTTGCCGGGGACTCCGGGTCCGGGCGCGCGCGCCCCGCGGCGCCGGGCTCACGCGTCCTGCTCCCCGTCGCCCTCGGCCGGCGGAGCGTCCGCCGCCTCGTCCCGCGCGTGCCACGCGGCCAGCACCTCGGCCTCGCGCTCGGCGGAGAGGCCCGTGCGCAGCGGGCGCTCGGGCTGCTCGCGCCACCACGCCAGCGTGTCGCGGGCGGTCTCCTCGGCGGAGCGGAAGGCGAGGCCGGCCTCGATCGCGCGCGCGCGGCTGACCGCCGGGCAGCGCTCGGCGCCCTCGGGCGGCGGGATCCAGACCGGCATGTCGCCCCACGGGCGCACGCCGCGGGCCGCCAGGAACTCCGTGGGCACGAACGTCAGCGTCGGCTCGGTCCCCGCTCCGCGCGCGCAGGCGGGGAGGAACTGCCCCAGCGGGATCGGCTCGGCCGGGCCGTCTCCGTTGAACGTCCCGTGCGTGTCCTGCTCGAGCAGGTGCACCATGAACGCGGCCAGGTCGCGGACGTCGATGAAGCTGACGGTGTGGGCGGGGTCGCCCGGCGCGAGCACCTCGCCGCCGCGCGCCATGCGCACCGGCCAGTACGTGAAGCGGTCGGTCGGGTCGCCGGGGCCGCTGATCAAGCCCGGCCGCACCACCGTGGCGCCGTCGCCGAACGTGCACTCGGCCGCCTGCTCGCACAGCGCCTTGAGGGGGCCGTAGGTGCGGTTGTCGACCTGCTCGACCGTCTCGTCCTCGAGCGTGCCCACCGCGCTGGACTCGTCGATGTCGGCGCCCGGGAAGTCGCGGTACACCGAGATCGTGGACACGAAGAGGTACCGGCGCGCGCCCAGGGCCTTCGTCTTCTCGGCGGACAGGCCGACGATCCGGGGGACGTAGCCCGAGGTGTCGACGACGGCGTCGAAGGCGTGCCCGTCGAGCGCCGCCAGGTCGCCGTCCCGGTCCCCGCGCAGCTTCACGAGGTCCGGGAAGAGGTGCGGGTTCGTCCGCCCGCGGTTGAAGAGCGTCACGTCGTGGCCCCGCGCCAGCGCGCGGCGGACGACGTGGGGTCCGAGGAACCCGGTCCCTCCGAGCATCAGGACGCGCAGGGGCTGCGCGGCCGGCCCGGCGGGGTCCTCGGCGGCGCGCGCGCGCAGGCCGGCGGCGGCGGGCAGGCCCAGGGCGGCGAGGGCGGAGGAGGTGCGGAGGAACGTGCGTCGGGTCGCGTGCATCGGTGGGGACCGCTGGGGGCTCCGGCGGAGCGCCGGGGGGACTCGTGGACGCGACCGCGCGGTCGCCAGGCGCGGGGATACCCGAACGGCGCCAACCTATTGAGGTCGAGGAGACGGTCAACATTTCTTTTTCAGGCGCGCGTCGCGCGGGAATCGAGTGCGATGGGTCGACCGGCCGCCCCCGGGAGGTAGGGCCCCCGCAGGAGCCGAGCCATGACCCCGCACCGACCTCTCCCCCGCCGCGCCGCCCAGGCGACCCCGTCGCACCGCCGACTCCCCGCCCGCCCGGTCGCCGCCGTCCTCGCAGCCGCGCTCGGCCTCGCCGCGCCGGCCGCCGCCCAGCAGGGCGCCCCGCTCACCGCGAACGACCCCGAGGCCGGCGCGAACCTCGGCCTGTCCGTCGACGTCGACGGCGACACCGCGATCGTCGGCGCCCCGGACGCGGGGGGCACCGGCGCCGCCTACGTGTTCGTCCGCAGCGGCACGGCCTGGGTCCAGCAGGCGAAGCTCACGGCCTCCGACGGCATGCCCGACGACCGCTTCGGCGAGGCCGTGGCGGTCGACGGCGACCACGCGATCGTGGGCGCGCCGGACGCCGACCTGGTCCTGGGCGCGAACACCGGCGTGGCCTACGTGTTCGCCCGCAGCGGGACGACGTGGACGGAGGTCGACAAGCTCTCCACGCTGTTCGGCACCCCCGACGACGGCTTCGGCACCGCGGTCGACGTCGAGGGCGACCGCGCCGTGGTCGGCTCGCCCTTCGGCGACGGCAACGACGTCATGGCGGGCGCGGTGTACGTGTACGAGCGCTCCGGCTCGACCTGGCCGAACACCGCCCGCGTGTTCTCGCTGAACAGCATCATCGGCGACCGCCTCGGCGAGGACGTCAGCCTGTCGGGCGACACCCTCGCGGTCAGCGCGGTCGGCGACGACATCCAGGCGCTGTTCGCCGGCGCCGCGTACGTGTTCACCTACGACGGCTCGAACTGGACGGAGCAGGCGCGCCTGGAGGCCTTCGACCCGTTCCAGGGGCACACCTACGGACGCTCGGTCGCGGTGGACGGCGACCGCCTCGCCGTCGGGGCCACCGGCGACGCCGACCGGGGCTCCCTGGCGGGCGCCGTCTACGTGTACGAGCGCCAGGGCACGACCTGGAGCTTCACCGACAAGCTCCAGGGCGCGACCACGACCCAGGGCGACCAGTTCGGCTACCGCGTCGCCCTCGAGGGGGACGTGCTGGCCGTCGGCTCGTTCGGCGACGACGGCGCGATCGACAACGGCGGGTCGGTGACCGTGATCCGGCGCACCGGGACGACGTGGGCCGAGCAGGTGGAGCTCTTCCACGCGGCCGCGGGCAACGGCGACCAGCTCGGCCGCGACGTGGCCCTGTCGGGATCCACCGTCCTGGGCGGCGCGCCGTTCCACGACGTCCCGCTGAGCAACGCGGGGCTGGCCACCGCGTGGGACCTCGCGTCGACCGGCGTGGTGTTCTACTGCACGGGCAAGACCAGCTCGGTCGGCTGCGTCCCGTTCCTCACCACCACGGGCCTGCCCAGCGCGAGCTCCACGACGCCGTTCCAGGTCGTCGCCAACGACGTGGTGCCCGGCGAGGCGGGGTTCGTGATCTACGGCTTCAAGAAGGCCAACCTGGCTTTCCACGGCGCCCGGCTGTGCGTGAAGGCGCCCTTCGTGCGCACGCCCGCGAAGTCGCCGAAGAACCCCGGCGGCGGCTGCTCGGGGTGGGTGCTGCGGCGCAACTTCAACGCCACCATCCAGAGCGGAACGGACCCCGCCCTGACCCCCGGCCGCGTGGTCACCGCTCAGGTGCGCCAGCGCGACCCCGCGGACCCGGCGGGCTTCGGGGACGGCCTGACCGACGGGGTGCGCTTCACGATCGCACCCTGATACGGACCGATCGCAGGGACTCCGTGATCCGGCGGATCACGCTGGCGCGTCGCGGCGCGCTGCCGGGGCGCGGCCGCCCCGCGCGCCCCGGGAGGGACGGGAGGACGCGTGCGACCGTCCGCTGTGGCAGCCCGCGATCCCCCGTGCGGGAACCGCCGGGACGACCCCGGCACCCCCGGAATCCACGGCGGAACGCCACCCCCGGGGCCTGGCCGGGAGGCTCCGCAGGTTTTTCCGAGGTCTCCGCCTCGCAGGTCCGCGTGCGGTCCACAACCGAGGCACGAGGCCTCCTCTCACGCGCGTGGCGATCGGCGCACCGGACGGGGAGGAGGCCCGCACCCCCGGAGGAACCCCCATGTCGAGTCGTATCGAACGCACGCTCCGCGGCGCCGCCTGCCTGCTGCTCACCGTCGCCCCCGCACTGGCCGACGACTTCTACGTCGACTCCGCCGGCGGCAGCAACGGCAACGACGGGACGACCCCCGCGACGGCCTGGGCCACGATCACGTTCGCGCTGGCGAACGCGCCGCTGACCTCGGCGACCGGATTCCACACGATCCACGTCGCGCCCGGCACGTACTCGGCGGCCACCGGCGAGACCTTCCCCCTCGAGGCGGAGGAGATGACGGTGACCGGCGCCGCGCCGATCGAGATCGTCTCGGAGTCGGGCTCGGGCGCCACGACGATCGACAGCGGCACCCTCGTCTCCGTGCGCATCGACTCGCGGCGCGAGTTCGTGTCGCAGGTCTTCTTCCGCACTCGCATCCGGCGCGTGGAGGGCTTCACGATCCACACCCTGAACAGCGGGGTCGTGGTCTCCGCCGGGGGCGGGAACCTGTCGCCCGTCCTGCGCGACCTCGTGGTCGTGGGCGGACTCGGAGCCGGGTCGGGGATCAGCTTCTCCGCGATCGCCGACTCGTTCGTGGGCACCTCCGGCGACGTGGACGGCGCGCTGGTGGAGGACTGCGACGTCTCGGGGTTCCTGAACGGGATCTCGATGACGTCGTTCGGCGACCTCCTGATCTTCTGCTCCTGTCGCGCGACCCTCTCGAACACCCGCGTCCACGACAACCCCGGACTGGGGCTCTCCCTGGACGCCATCGACACGGTGACCGTCGCGACCCTGCAGGGCTCCCGCATCGAGAACAACGGCAACCGCGGCGTCTCCCTCGTCCAGGACGGCTCGAACGGTCTCGGCCTCGCCGGGCTCGTGGCCGAGTCGTCCGTCATCGCCGGGAACGGGGCCGAGGGCGTGCGCCTGACGAACTTCGACCTGTTCGGCTTCAGCGGTCCGGACGTCGACCTCGAGCGCTGCACGGTCACGGGCAACACCGGGGCGGGGATCGCGAGCTCCTCGGGCATCGCCACCCTGGACGTCGACACCTGCATCCTCTTCGACAACGGGTCCGACATCCTGGGCACGTACGGCTCGGCCAGCGTCGAGTACTCCGACGTGGGCGTGGGCAACCCCAGCGGGTCCCCGACCAACATCGTCGCGGTCCCGCTCTTCGTGAACGCCGGGGCGGGCGACTACCGGCTGCAGCAGGGTTCCGCGTGCATCGACGCCGGCGATCCCGGGCTGCCCCCGGACCCCGACGGGACCGTGGCGGACATGGGGGCCTTCCCGTTCGATCAGGACGCGACGAGCTCCTACTGCACCGGGAAGACGAACTCGCTGGGGTGCGTGCCGTTCATCACCTGGAGCGGCTTCGCCAGCGCCTCCGCGCCGCAGGCGTTCGCGCTGACCGCGCGCGACGTGCTGCCCGGGGAGTCGGGGCTGCTCGTCTACGGCTTCCAGGCGGGCAACCTGAACTTCCACGGCGGGAAGCTGTGCGTGAAGGCCCCGCTGGAGCGCTACCTGCCGTTCAAGCAGTCCAACTCCAGCGGGACCCCGCCCTGCGCGGGCAACCTGACGCGCAACTTCAACGCGCGCATCCAGGGCGGCGCCGACGCCATGCTGACGGCGGGCCAGGAGGTCTTCGTGCAGTGGAGGCTGCGGGACCCCGCGGACCCCGCGGGGTTCGGCGACAGCCTCTCCAGCGGCGCACGCTTCGTGATCGCTCCCTGAGGCGGGCGGTCGGGGCGCGGCGCTTGAACAACTCCGACCTGACTCCGTTCCGTGTGGAAGCGGATCTCGATTCTCGCTGGAACCCCTGCAACCGACCGCGCTTGGGGCAGTCATCTCCCCGCCGAGGGCCCCTTCACCCCCTCGGTGAAGGTGACTTCTCGTGTTCGAGCCCCCGCGCTGCCCCTACCGCGCTTGTCCCCGACACCACGATCCGAAGCGCAGCTTCCACTACCGGCACGGGTCCTACCACCCGAAGTGTCGCCCGCGTCCGGTACCGCGCTTTCGATGTCGCACGTGCCGCCGGACCTTCTCGCGGCAGACCTTCCGGATGGACTATCGCGACCACCGCCCCCACCTCAATCCACACCTCTTCCGTCTGCTCGCCTCCGGCTTGGGCATCCGGCAGTCCTCTCGTCTGCTCGGCCTCAGCCTGCGCTGCACCGAGCTCAAGTTCCGCAAGCTCGCCCGGCACCTCTGGCGCCTCAACCTGAACGTCCGCGGACCTCTCCCACCCGGCTCGCGCCTGCAGCTCGACGAGCTCGAGACCTACGAGTGCCGCCGGCGGACGCGCCCGCTCAGCGTCCCCGTCGTGATCGAGGCCGAGTCGCGCTTCATCGTGTGGGCGGAGTCGGCCACGATCCGGCCGCGCGGGAAGATGACCCCGGCACGGCTGAACGCCCTCCAAGAGGACGAGGAGCGGCTCGGGAAGCGGATCGACCGCTCGCGCAAGAGCGTGAAACGGGCGCTCAGGAGGGCGGCCAAGCTCACTACCAGGCTCGACACCG
>JAUIDW010000542.1 GCA_030428395.1 bacterium
ACGGCCTGGATCCTCGACCCGGTCACGCTGGTCTGGAGCCAGGCGCCCGACATGCCGACGGCGCGCTACGCCTTCGCCGCCGCGCTCGGCGACGACGAGTACGTCTACGCGCTGGGCGGGCAGGACGGGTCCGCCACCGGCACCTCCGCGATCGAGCGCCTGCGGACCTACGCCGACTGCGACCGCGACGGCATCCACGACGAGGACGAGCTGGACACGGACGGGGACGGCGTCATCGACGACTGCGACGGCTGTCCCCTCGTGGCGGACGCGGACCAGGCGGACGCGGACGGCGACGGCTTCGGCGACGCCTGCGACAGCTGCCCGCAGCAGTACGACCCCTACCAGCTCGACTCCGACGGGGACGGCGTGGGGGACGTGTGCGACCCCACGCCCGTGCCGCGCTACCGCGTCGTCGACCTGGGCGCCCAGCTCGGCGGCTCGTCCAGCATCGCCCGCGGCATCCGCGACGGCCGCGTCGTGGGGCAGTGGTTCGACGTCGCCGACGGGCAGTACCACGGCTTCGCGTGGAAGGACGGCGTGGCCGCCGACCTCGGCCCCGGGATCGCGACGGCCGTCAACGCGGCGGGCCAGGTCGCCGGGTACGACGTCCAGGCCTGGCGCTACGACCCCGCGACGGCGACGGCCGTCCCGCTGGGCACGCTGGGGGGCGCGACGAGCGCGGCGCTCGGCATCGACGACCTCGGCCGCGTCGTGGGCGAGTCCGACGTGCCGGTCGGCCCCGACCACGCCTTCTTCCACGACGGCGCCGTCCTGCACGACCTCGGCGTGATCCTGGACTACACGAAGGCGCACGGCGTCAACGCGGCCGGCCTGATCGTCGGCGAGGCCCTGGTCGGCTTCGGCGGCGAGCGCTGGGCCGTGCCGTTCGTCTACGACACGGTGAGCGACCCCGTCCTGCGGCAGCTGACCGGTCCGTACGTGTCGGGCAGCGCCCGGGCGGTCAACGCGGCCGGCCACGTGGTCGGCTGGTCCTCGACCAACGAGGACACCTGGGGGCGCGCGTTCCTCCACGACGGCGTGGCGATGACGAGCCTGGGCTCGGTGCCCGGGAAGACGTACTCGATCGCGACCGCGGTGAACGACCGCGACGAGGTCGTCGGCTACGCCTTCGGCGAGTGGGTCCAGACCACGTGCTGCGGGCTCGTCTGGTCGAACGCGATCCACCGCGCCGTCGTCTACCGCGACGGGGCCATGGCGAACCTGAACGACCTGATCCACGCCGGGCCGGGCTGGACCCTGGTGCACGCCTGGGGCATCGACGACGCGGGCCGCATCGTCGGCGAGGGCACGATCGGCGGGCAGACGCACGCCTACCTGCTCGAGCCGACCTTCGTGGAGCGGCGCGGTCGCGGGACGTCCACGCGCTTCCGCTGGGGCAGCGCGCGCTGAGCTCGATCAGCCCGCCGGAGCCGGCGCGAGCGCGGTCCGGCGGGCCGTCCAGACCCCCAGCGCGACCACGCCCCACTGCAGGACGTAGTACGTCCACAGGGCGGTGTGGATGCCGCTGGTGAAGCCGTAGCTGTGCAGGCCGACGCCGAGCAGGTTGACGCCCCACCAGGAGAAGGCCACGACCGTGCCGCCGAACGCCGCGGCGACGCACACGCCGTGCTCGCGCAGGTGACCGGCCATGCGCAGGTGCAGGATCAGCACCTGCGAGATGCAGATCAGCAGGGCGCCGTTCTCCTTGGGGTCCCAGCCCCAGAAGCGGCCCCAGCTGTCGTTGGCCCAGATGCCGCCGAGGATCGT
>JAUIDW010000203.1 GCA_030428395.1 bacterium
GCTGGCGGACGAGATCAACCGCGCGCCCGCCAAGGTGCAGTCCGCGCTGCTGGAGGCGATGCAGGAGCACCAGGTCTCGATCGGCGGCGAGTCGCTGCGCCTGCCCGAGCCGTTCATGGTGCTGGCGACGCAGAACCCGATCGAGCAGGAGGGCACGTACCCGCTGCCGGAGGCGCAGGTCGACCGCTTCGCGCTGAAGATCCTGATCGACTACCCGACGCAGCAGGAGGAGCTGCAGGTGCTGGACCGCATGGCGCGGACCGAGCCGCCGCCGTCGGTGCGGGCCGTGGTCGACCTCGAGCGCGTGTCGGCCGCGCGCCGGCTGGTCGACGCCGTCGCGATCGACGACCGCCTCAAGCAGTACGTCGTGGCGCTCGTGCACGCCACGCGCTTCCCGCGCGAGGCCGGGCTGGAGGAGCTCGTCGACCACGTCCAGTTCGGCGCCTCGCCGCGCGCGACGATCTGGCTCGTCGTCATGGCCAAGGCCCACGCGTTCCTCGAGGGCCGCGCCTTCGTGACGCCGGGCGACATCAAGCGCGTCGCGCTCGAGGTCCTGCGCCACCGCGTCGTGCCGACGTACGAGGCCGAGGCGCGCGGCCTGGACTCCGACGCGCTCGTCCAGCGCGTGCTCGAGACCGTCCCCGTCCCCTGACGCCCGCCGCCCGCCTCCCCACGCCCGTGGACGAGAGAGCCCAGGAAGCCACGAACGGCAACGACGTCGTCGCGCCGGACCTGATGGCGCGCGTGCGCCAGATCCAGATCCGGATGCACCGGCTGGTGAACGACGTGCTGGCGGGCGCGTACCGCAGCACGTTCCGCGGCTCGGGCGTCGAGTTCGAGGAGGTGCGGCCGTACCAGCCGGGCGACGACGTGCGCTCGATCGACTGGAACCGCACCGCCAAGGGGCAGGAGGCGTTCGTCAAGACGTACGTCGAGGAGCGCGAGCTGACGCTCCAGTTCCTCGTCGACACCAGCGCCTCGATGGACTTCGGCAGCGGCGACGTGACCAAGCGCGAGGTGGCGGCCCAGCTGTGCGCGCTGCTCTCCTACGTCGCGCTGCGCAACCACGACCAGGTCGGCCTGACGCTGTTCGACGCCGCGACGAACCTGCACCTGCCGCCCCGCAAGGGCGCCGGCGCGGTGGCGCGCGTGGTGCGCGAGGTGATCGCCCCGCGGCCGCCGCGGGTCGCGACCGACTACCGCGACGTGCTCGAGCACGAGGCCCGGCACCTGCGGCGGCGCACGCTGCTCTTCCTCGTCAGCGACTTCGCGTCGCTCGAGGGTGCCGAGGACCCGGAGACGGGCTGGCGCCAGGTCCTGACCGCCCTGGCGCTGCGCCACGACGTGGTCGCGGTGCGCGTGGTGGACCCGCTCGAGGAGGAGCTGCCGCCGGTCGGCCCCATCGCGCTGCGCGACGCCGAGCGCGGCGGCTGGATGGAGGTCGACGGCCGCTCCGCCGCGGTGCGCGCGCACTGGGCCGCGGCCGCCGCGGCGCGGCGCAGCGCCTTCGCCGAGCTGATGCGCGCGGCCCGCGTCGACACCATCGAGCTGTCGACGGCCGAGGAGATCGCCGATCCGATCGTGCGCTTCTTCCGCGCGCGCCGCCGCCGCGGCGGGGGGCGCGCGGCGGCGGCCGGCAGCCGGGGAGGTGCGGCGTGAGTCGCCGCGCGCTCGCCGCGGCCCTGCTGGCCGCGCTCGCCGGGGCGGCCGCCGCCCAGGAGGCCGCCCGCGTGGAGGCGCGCTGGGTCGTCGAGCCGCGCAACCCGGCCGTGGGGCAGCCCGCGACCTGCACGCTGGTCGTCGGCCGGCCGCGCGGCGTCGAGGTGCAGGAGCGCACCGCCGACCTCGACCTGGACGACTCGTGGGTCGTCCTCGACGCGCGGCGCCCCGTGGCCCTGCCCGACCCCGTCGACGAGGGGCGCGTGGTCGTGCGCCGCTCGTGGGAGGTCGCCTCGCTCGAGCCGGGCCTGCGCGAGCTGCCGGCCTTCGAGCTGGAGTACGTGGACGAGGGTGTCGCGCGCCGGCTGCGCGTGCGCGGCCCCGAGCTCGACGTCCGCGGCGTGCTCGCCGAGGGCGAGGACGCGCCGCGCCCCCTGCGCGGGTACCGCGACGTCGACTCCCTGCCCGAGCCGGTCTCGCCCTGGCCCGGTCTCGCGGGCCTGGCGGTCCTCGTCGCCGCGGCGGGCGCGCTGGCCTGGCGCCGGCGCCGCCCGCGCCGCCCGGCGGAGGCGCCGCGCGAGGACCCGCTGGCGTGGGTCGCCGAGCTCGAGGCGCGGCCGCCCGAGGCGCCCGAGGCGGTGCGCGACGCGCACTACCGGCTGACGCGCGCGGTGCGCGAGCGCGCCGACGAGCGCCGCGGCGTCGCGCGCGCGGCGCTGACCGACGACGAGTGGCTGGCCGCGGCCGTCGCCGAGGTCGCGGACGAGCGCCGCGAGGACCTGCGCCGGCTGTTCGAGGGCGCCGCCCGCGTGAAGTACGGCGGCGAGCGCCCGACGCCGTACGCCGTGCGCGAGACGATCGGCCGCGGGCGCGCCGTGCTCGAGGCGCTCGCCGGCGGCCCGCCGGGGGAGCGGAGGGAGGTGCGGTCGTGAACGCGCTCTTCCGCCTGTCCGCGGCCGCGGTCCCGGTCGGGCTCGCCGCGCCGGCGGCGCGCGCCGCCCAGGCGGCCGGCGACGTGCGCAGCTCGGCCGAGGCCGGCCTGCCGCTGTGGGGCGACTACTCCCTGGCGGACCCGGTCTTCCTGCTGTTCCTCCCGCTCGCGGCCCTGGCGCTGCTGCACGGCCGCCGCCGGCGCGCGGCCCAGGCGGCGCGGATGTCCGTGCTGCCGCCGACGCGCCCGCCGCGGTCGCTCGTGCAGCGCCTGGCGTGGGTGCCGCTCGCCTGCCAGCTCCTGGCGCTCGCCGGCGTGGCCGTGGCCCTGGCGCGGCCCCTGCGGGGCAACGTGCAGAGCACGACCGAGGCCGAGGGCGTCGACATCGCGCTGGTCGTCGACCGCTCGAGCTCGATGCAGTTCGAGGACCTCGCGCCCGACCTCTCGCGCCTCGAGGTCGTCAAGCGCGTGGTCGGCGACTTCGCGCGCCGCCGCATGACCGACACCGAGGGCGCCTCGGACTACTGCGCACTCTTCACCTTCGCGCAGTACCCCCAGCTCCTGTGCCCGTTCACCCTGGACGCCGACGCGCTGACGGGCTTCCTCGACCAGGTCGAGCTGGTGCGCTACGAGGCCGAGGACGGGACGGGCATCGGCCGCGCCCTGGCGAAGGCCGTCGCGGTGCTGCGCGAGTCGGACGCGAAGTCGCGCGTGGTCGTGCTGCTGACCGACGGCGAGAACAACATCGACGACATCGCCCCGCTGAAGGCCGCGGAGCTGGCCGCGGAGGAGGGCGTGCGCGTCTACACCGTGCTGGCCGGGCGCTACGTGTACGTGCAGTCGGTGTTCGGCGTGCAGGCGACCGAGCGCGAGATCGACAGCAGCGAGCTGGAGCAGATCGCGCGCACGACCGGCGGGCGCTTCTTCCGCGCACGCGACCAGCGCGGGCTCGAGGACGTCTACGCCGAGATCGAGCGGCTCGAGCGCACGCCGCGCACCGAGCGCACGTTCACCGAGACGTTCGACCTGTACCCGCTGGTGCTGCTGCCAGCGCTGGTCGCGTACCTGGTCGGCTGGCTGTCGAGCGCCACGTGGGCGCGGAGGCTGCCGTGATCGCGCTGCTGGGCTTCGAGCTGCTGCGCCCCGGCGCGACCGCGTGGACCCTCGCCGGCGCCGCCGTGCTGCTGGCCGGCCTGGCGGGTCTGCGCGCGCGCCGCCGCGCCCGCGAGCGCCTGGTCGCCCCGGCCCAGCTCGCGCGGTTCCTGCCGGGATTCTCGACGTCCCGCGCCCGCGCGCGGGTCGCGCTGGCGGCGGGCGCGGCCGCGCTGCTCGCCGTGGCGCTGGCGGGCCCGGTGCGCGGCTACACGGTCCGCGAGGTGCGCCGCCGCGGCCTCGACCTGGTCGTCTGCGTGGACACGTCCCGCAGCATGCTGGTGCGCGACCTGCGCCCCGACCGCCTCGAGCGCGCCAAGCGCGAGGTGCGCGGACTGCTGGATCGCCTCGGCGACGACCGCGTCGCGCTGCTGACCTTCGCGGGCGACGTGCACGAGGTCGCGCCGCTGACGCGCGACGACCGCACCCTGGCCACGCTGCTGGACACCGTCAGCACCGCCGACAACCGCGTCGGCGGCACCGACCTGGGGCAGGCGCTCGAGCGCGCGCTGCTGCTGTTCGACGAGCGCTCCGGCAACCACGAGGCCATCGTCGTGCTGACCGACGGCGAGGACCACCAGGGCCGCGCGCTGTCGGTCGCGCGCCGCGCGGGCGAGCGCGGGATCCGCATCTACGTCATCGGCATGGGCACGGCCGGGGGCGGGAAGATCCCCCAGCCGCGCGCCGGCGGCGGCGAGGAGTTCCTGACCGACCGCGAGGGCCAGGAGGTCATCTCGGCCCTCGGCGGCGAGACGCTGGCGCGCGTCGCCGAGGAGAGCGGCGGGGCGTACCTCGCCGCCACCGACGCCGCCTTCCCGCTCGAGGAGATCTACGAGGAGCGCATCGCGCGGCTCGAGGGCCGCGAGTACTCCGTCGGCGAGGAGCGCGTGCCCCACGACCGCTTCCAGTGGGCGCTGGTCCTGGCGGCGGCGTGCATGCTGGTCGAGTCGGGCCTGCGCGAGACGCGGCCGCGCAAGGGGGGTGCGGCGTGAAGGCGCTCCTCCTCGCGCCCGTGGTCCTGGCGCTGGGCGTCCAGGCGCCGGCCCCGGATTCGCCGGCCCCGCAGCCGGCGGACGTCGCGCCCGCCGGGTCCTCCGTCGCGGAGCCCGCGCCCTGGGACGGCACCGCCGTCGACGGGCTCGCCGAGATCCGCCGGCTGGCGTCGGAGGAGCGCTTCGACGAGGCGCGCGAGGTCGCCGACCGCATCCTCGTGCCGCACGGCCTGGCGCGGCTGCGCGCGCGGGCCGACGAGCGCGCCTGGACCGCGGCGCTCGTGCGGCCGCTCGACCCGGCGCTCGAGGCGCTGGGCTGGAACGGGCCGCCGGAGCGCACGCGCGCCGAGGTGCGCTACGCCGACGGCGTGACCGCGGCGCTCGCGGGCGCGGCCGAGGACGCCGTCGCCGCGTTCGAGGGCGCCGCCTCGCTCGCGGGTCCGGGGACGCTGCGGCTCGAGGCGCTGTACGACCGCGGCGCGGTCCTGCTCGCCGCGGCCGAGGCGCTGCGCGCGCAGATCCCCGAATTGCAGGACCCGGCGGCGGCGCTCGCGCCCGCGCCGGTTTCCCCCGGCGCGCCCGGCGCGCCGGGTGGACGGGGGGCGCCGGACGAGGAGGAGCCGCCCGACTTCCTCGAGCTCGCGCGCGACGCCTACGGCGCGGCCAAGGCCGCGTTCGTCGAGCGGCTGCGGGCCGACTGGACCGACGAGGACACGCGCGCGAACCTCGAGCTGATCCAGCGCCGGCTGCGCGAGCTCGACGAGATCGAGCAGCAGCGCGAGGAGCAGGAGGAGGAGCAGCAGGACCCCGAGCAGTCGCCGGAGGACTCCGAGCAGCAGGGCGAGGAGGGCGAGGAGGGCGACGAGCAGCAGGAGTCCGAGGACCAGCAGGACGGCTCCGACGAGCAGGAGAGCGACGAGCCGAGTGAGCAGCAGGAGCCGCAGGAGCCCGAGGAGTCCGACGAGGAGGGCGAGGAGTCTCCTCAGGAGGAGCAGGACGAGCCCGACCCCACCGCCGAGTCCGAGGAGGAGTCGGAGGAGGAGGCCGAGGAGAGCGAGACCGCCCCCGAGGAGGCGCAGGCCTCGGAGGAGGAGGAGCGCGTGCTGACCCGCGAGGAGGTCGTGCGCCTGCTCGACCGCCTGCGCGAGATCGACGAGGAAGCCGAGGCCCTGCGCGCGCGGCTGCGCCAGCGCGGCCGCGTGACCGTGGAGAAGGACTGGTAGAGCCGATGGAACCCCTCCCCGCGACCCTGCGCTGGATCCCCGCGCTGCTGGCGGCGCTGCTGCTGGCGGCGCCGGCCCGCGGCCAGGACGTGACCGTGCGCGCGCAGCTCTCGAGCGGCGTGGTCAAGCTCGGCGGCGACGTCGTGCTGGTGCTCGAGGTCGAGAACGCGAGCAGCGCCCGCGTCGGCGCGCTGCCGGCGGTCGACGGGCTGCGCTTCGGCCAGCTGGCCGGCCCCAGCCGCCGCGAGAGCCGCGTCATCGTGAACGGCCGCATGCGCGAGTACCTGAGCCTGCGCTGGACCGTCCGCATCCTGCCCGAGCGCGCCGGCGACTTCACCCTGCCCCCGATCGAGGTCGAGACGCCCACCGGCACGCGCGCGACGCGGCCGATCCGCTTCACGGTGGTGGAGGACCTGCGCGGCCAGGAGCTGCTCTTCATCGAGCTGCGCCCCTCGTCCGAGCAGGTCTACGAGGGCCAGCCCCTCGCGGTCGAGCTCGTGTTCGGCTGGGACGTCAACCTGAACAACCAGGTCGGCGGCCTGGACCTGTCGCTGCCGTGGTGGGGCGACCTGCCGGGCGTGCTCGAGGTCGACGGCGAGGACCGCGGCCTGCGCTCGCGCCAGTTCGAGGTCTCGGTCAACCGCGACTCGACCGGCCTGGTCGAGGAGATCGGCACCCGCCAGGTCGGCGGCCGCGAGTTCCGCCTGTTCCGCCTGGCGAAGACGCTGCTGCCGACGCGCGCCGGGAAGCTGTCCTTCGGGCAGAGCTACCTGCAGTTCGTCCAGGTCGTCGAGCGCGGCCGCCGCGACATGTTCGGCTTCGGCACGCGCGACCGCACCGAGACCTTCTACGTCGGCACGCCCGCCTTCGAGGTCGACGTCCAGCCCCTGCCCGAGACGGGGCGCCCGTTCGACTTCAGCGGCGCCGTGGGCACCTACGAGGTGCGCGCCGAGGTCGACCGGCGCGACGTGGACGCCGGCGACTCGATCAAGCTGACGGTCGAGTGGAGCGGCGCCGGCAACTTCGAGTTCTTCGAGGTCCCCGACCTCGCCCGCCTGCCCGCCTTCGAGGACTTCCGCGTGTACGGCTACAACGAGGAGAAGGGCGCGGACCACCGCATCGCCACCTACGACCTGGCGCCGACCTCCGGCGCGGTGCGCACGGTCCCGCCGGTGCCGCTCAGCGTGTTCGACCCCGCCCTCGGCGAGTACACCCGGGTCGAGAGCCCGGCGATCCCGATCCGCGTCCGCGACCTGGCCGGCGCCGACGGGCTCGAGCCGCTCGACGAGGAGGAGGGCCGCGAGCGCGACATCCGCGACATCGTCGCCGCCACGCGCTCCGCCGGGGCGCGGCGCGCGCCGCCCGCGGCCGCGGTGGGGGGCATCCTCGTCGCCGTCCCGCTGGGCTGGTGGGTGCTGCGCGCGCTCGTGCGCCGGCGCGGCGACCCCGACGCCCCGCTCGAGCGCCGCCGGCGCGCGGCGCGCCGTCGCCTGGCGGCCGACCTGCGCGGGGCGCGGCGCGCGGACGAGCAGCTGCGCGCGCTGCACGCCTTCCTCGCGGCGCGCACGCGCGAGCCCGAGCAGGCCTGGGTCGGCCGCGACGTCGAGGAGTTCGTCGCGCAGCGGCGCGGCGACGGTCCGGAGCGTTCGGGCCATGCCGGGGACGAGGCGGCGCGCGCGCTGGCCGCGGCGGTCGCGCGCCTCGAGGCCGAGGCCTACGGCGGCGGGGACCAGCCGCTCGAGGCGGGCGAGGTGCGGCGCGCCGCGGACGCCGCCGTGAGGTGCGGGCTGTGAGCGCCCTCGCCGCCCTCACGCTCGTCGCCGCGCTCGCGGGTCCGCCGCAGGACCCCGTCGCGCTGCCCGACGACGCGGCGCGCGCCCACGCCCTGGCGGTCGAGGCGTACCGCGCCGGGGACCTCGACACCGCCGAGACGCTGTGGCTCCGCGTGCGCGAGCTCGACCCGGAGGGCCGGGCCGTCGACCCCGCCGACGCCGCCTACAACCTGGGCAACGTCGCCTTCCGCCGCGGGGCCCCGATCGAGGCGGCGGCCTGGTACCGCACCACGCTCGCGCGGCGCCCGCGCGACGCGGACGCGTGGGCCAACCTCGAGTTCGCCCTGGCCGAGGCCGGCCTGCCTCCGGCCGACCGCGGCGACCTGCGCGCGACGCTCGACCGCCTGCTGCACGCGCTCGACGCGCGCGAGCGCGCCGGCCTGGCGGTCCTCGGCGCCGGCCTCCTGACCCTGGCGCTGGGCTGGGAGGCGCTGCGCGGCGGCGCGGCGGCGCAGCGCGCGGCCTGGGCTGCGGTCGCCGTCGCGGCGCTCTGCGCCACCCCCTGGCTCGCGGGCCTCGGCGGCGACCACGCCGTGCTCGCCCACGTGGTGGCGGCGAACGGGGCCACCGTCCACAGCGAGCCCAGCCGCGGCGCGGCCAAGCTGGAGCGGCTGGAGCCGGGCGCGCGCGTCCCGCGCGTCGACGAGCTGCCCGGGTGGGTGCGCGTGGAGCTCGACGGCGGGGTGCGCGGCTGGGTGCCGGCCGACGGCGTGCTGGTGCCCTGAAGCGGAGCCCGGCGCGCGCCGGGCCCCCGCCGATCGCCCCGGGAAGGGCGTCGTTCGCGCCGGCGGGCTTGCCTCCGCCGCGGCGAGGTCCGATCCTCCCGGGGTGATGGACGGCGTTCGACCGACCGCCGGCGAGGCGCGCCGGTGGCTCGCGCCCCTCGTGGGAGCGGCCCTCGCGTTCGCCGGCTGCAGCCAGACCCCCGACCCCGGCGCCGGCGGGCGCGGGTTCCTGGTCGTCGTGGTCGACGCCCTGCGCGCCGACCACCTGGGCTGCTACGGCTACGACCGCGACACGTCGCCGAACCTCGACGCCCTGGCCACCTCCGGCGTCCTGTTCGAGCAGGCCTGGTCGACGGCGCCCCAGCTGCTCCCCGCGCACGTCTCCCTGCTGACCGGGTGCGACCCCAACCTCGCGCGCCGGGAGCTGCCGCCGCAGGTGCCGCCGTCGATGCTGACGGAGTGGTTCATCCCCTACGACACGCCGCGGCTGGCGACGGAGTTCCTGAGCCGCGGGTACGCCACCGGGGCCTTCCTGGACCACCCGTGGATCGCGCCGCTCTACGGCTTCCGCCCCGGCTTCTCGGAGTTCCGCGAGACGCAGGTGGACGAGCGCCGGCGCCCGCAGGACCTGGCCTTCCCGACGCCGCTGCAGGCGTTCGAGCAGTGGCTCCGCAACCAGCCGCGCAGCCAGGACTGGTTCGCGTACGTGCAGCTCCACGACCTCGGGCGCACGTGGCACAACCCCGACCCGAAGTGGGACACGTTCTTCGAGCCCCGCGCCGAGCTCTCCGGGGTCCCGCCGGTCGGCGAGGCCGACCACCTGTTCTTCGCCGTGCCGCGCGCGCGCTGGGGGGGCGGCGTGCGCTCGCTCGGCGAGTACGAGGCGCAGTACGACGGCGCGATCCGCCGGCTGGACCAGGACCTGGGCTGGCTCCTGGCCAAGCTCCAGCAGCAGGGGCG
>JAUIDW010000204.1 GCA_030428395.1 bacterium
CGCGCCCCCGGACGCGCTGGACCCGCCGCCGCGCGCCGCGTCCGGCGATCCGGTGGCCGGCGCGGACGCGCGCGGCGCGGACCGGGGCGCGCTGGCGAGCGCCGCGGTGCTCGCCGGGTTCGTCTCGGTCGGGATGGAGGTGCTGTGGACGCGCGCGCTCGCCGCGCGCTTCCTGTCGACGGTCTACAGCTTCGCCACGATCCTGTTCGCGTTCCTGCTGTGCCTGGGGACCGGGGCGCTGTTCCTGCGCGCGCTCGAGCGCCGCGGGTGGCTCGGGCGCACGGCGGCCGCCGCCACGATGGTCGCGGCCGGGCTCGGCTGCCTGCTGTCGGTCGCGGTACTGACGCGGCTCGCGCCCTACGACCTGGACGCCGCCGCCGGGCGCGGCTGGGCCGCGCTCCAGCGGCGCGAGCTCGTCCAGGCGCTGGCGGTCCTGCTCGTGCCGACGTGGCTCTTCGGCCTGAACTTCCCGCTGCTCGCGCGGCTCGCGCACCGCGAGCTGCGCGCCGTCGGCCGCGAGCTCGGCGGGCTCTACCTGCTGAACACGCTGGGCTCGGTCGCCGCCCCGCTGCTGCTGGCCTTCGTCGTGCTGCCCCGCGCCGGGCTGAAGGCCTCGCTGCTCGGCTGCGGCGCCCTGGCAGTGGTCCACGGGCTGTTCGTGCTGCTGCCCTGGGCCGGCGTCGCGCCCGCCCGCCGGCGCGCGTGGATCGGCGCGAGCGCGGCCCTCGCGGCCCTGGCGCTGGCGGGCGCCCGCGCGGGCGGCGACGTGCGGCTGTGGCGCGCGCAGCCCGGCGACCGCCTGCTGCACCACGAGGACGGCCCGGCCGCCAGCGTGGCCGTGGTCGAGACCGCCGAGGGCAACCGGCTGCTGAAGGTCGACAACCACTACCGCCTGGGCGCGACGCGCAACCGCTTCGCGCAGGAGCGCCAGGCGCTCGTCCCGATCCTGCTGCGCGGGGAGCCGCGCGCCGTGCTCGCGCTGGGCCTGGCGACCGGCAGCTCGGCCGGCGCCGCCGCGGCCTGGGGCGGGCTCGAGCTCGACGTGCTCGAGATCGTGCCCGGCCTCGGCGCCCTGCTCCCCTTCTTCCGCGACGCGAACTCGAACCTGGCGGAGCGGCTCGCGCAGGACCCGGCGCTGCGGCTGCTCGAGGTCGACGGCCGCCACTTCATCCGCAACACCGACCGCACCTACGACCTGGTGCTCGGCGACCTGTTCGTCCCCTGGCGCGCGGGCGAGGGCGCCATGTACACGCTCGAGCACTTCGAGGCGGTGCGCGCCGTGCTGCGGCCGGGCGGGACCTTCTGCCAGTGGCTGCCGCTCTACCAGCTGCGGCCGGACGACCTGCGCACGATCGCGCGCACCTTCGTCGAGGCGTTCCCCGACGCGCAGCTCGTGTGGCTCTACTTCAACGCCGCCCAGCCCGCGGCGGGGCTGCTGGGCACCGCCGGCGGCGCTCCCGCGTCTCCGCTGGACCCCGCCGCCGTCTCGCCTGCGCGCGCCGCGCTGCTCGACCGCGCCGGGCTCGCCGACCGCGCCGAGCTGCTCGCCAGCTGGATCGCCGGCGGCGAGCGCCTGCGGGCCGCCTGCGCCGACGCGCCGCTCGAGACCCAGGACCGCCCGCGCATCGAGTTCCGCGCGCCGGCGCGGCGCCTGGCGCGCGCGCGCACGCCGGCGGCCGAGAACCTGGAGCTGCTGCTCGCCTGGATGGAGCCGCTGGACGCCCTGGGCCCGGAGGCGGCGGCGGGGACGGAACAGGAACGCGCGCGCGCCCTGGGCCGACGCCGCGCGCTGGCGCACTTCTTCCGCGCCGAGCTGCGCCGCCTCGAGGCGGACGACCCCGCCGGCGCGGCGCGCGAGCTCGCCGACGCGCTCGCGGCGGCGCCGGACTGGGGCTGGATCGCGTTCAACCTGGAGCAGCTCGCCCGCGCGGAGGCCGGCGGCCCCCGCGCCGAGAGCGCCCTCGCGGCCGCGCGCGCCCTCGGCGGGTCGCCGGACTTCGCCGTCCAAGGGGCGTTCCTGGAGGCGCAGGTCGCCCTGCGCGGCGGCGACCCCGCCGGCGCGCGGCGCGCCGCCCGGCGGGCGCTGGCGCTGGACCCCGGGCACGTCCCGAGCCGCGACCTGCTCCTCGAGCTGGAGCCCGCCGAGCGCTGACGGGCCGGGCTCAGCCCGCCGCGCGCAGGTCGGCGCGCTGGGCGATCACGTCGCGGGCGGCGACGCGGTAGGCCTCGGCCAGCGTCGGGAAGTTGAAGGTCTGCTCGACGAAGACGTCGACGTCGAGCTCGGCCAGGAGCGCCATCTGCGCGACGTGGATCAGCTCGCAGGCGCCCTCGCCCACGACCTGGGCGCCGAGCAGGCGGCGGCCGGCGACGTCGGTGACGAGCTTGAGCACGCCGTTGTCGAGCGCGTTGATGCGGCCGCGGGCGAGCTCCGCGAAGGGCGCGCGGCCGACCAGGCAGGCGCCGCGCGTGCGCAGGGCCTCGGTCTCGTCGAGGCCGACCGACGACATCTCGGGCAGCGTGTAGATGCCGATCGGCGTGCGCGAGGCCCGCGCGGCGAGCGGGGCGCCCAGGGCGTGCCGCGCGGCGCGCCGGCCCTGGTCCTCGGAGCACGAGGCCAGCGCCGGCGGACCGACGACGTCGCCGGCGGCATAGACGTGCGGCACGGCGGTGCGCAGGTGCTCGTCCACCGGGACGTGGCCGCGCTCGGTCGGCTCCAGCCCGGCGGCGGCCAGGTTCAGGCCGCGCAGGTTGGCGCGGCGCCCCAGGGCGCACAGCACCTTCTCCGCGCGCAGCGTGTCGCCGTCCTCGAGCCGCACGTCCACCCGCCCCACGCCGGGCGCGACCGCGGCGACGCGGCGGGACGGCAGGTAGCGGCCGCCGAGGGACGCGAGGTGCGCCAGGAAGTGCTCGACGAGCTCGGGGTCCAGGAAGCCGAGCGCGCGCTCGCCGCGGTCGACGATCGTCACCTCGACGCCCAGCGCGGCGAAGACCGAGGCGAACTCGCAGGCGATCACGCCGCCGCCGAGCACGAGCAGCGAGCGCGGCAGGTACAGCAGCGAGAGGATCGAGTCGCTGTCCAGCACGTGCTCGTGGTCCACCGGGATCCCGGCGGGCACGCGCGGGCGCGAGCCGGTGGCGATCAGCACGCGCTCGGCGCGCACGGTGCGCCGCATGCCGTCGGAGGCGACGACCGCCAGGCGGTGCTCGTCGAGGAAGCCCGCGCTGCCGGTCCAGACGGCCACGCCGGCGGCCTCGAGCTCGCCGTCGAGCTGGCGCTCGTGGCCCGTCAGCACCGCGTCGAGGCGCGACACCAGGCTCTGCAGGCGCAGGTCCGCGGGCACCTCGGGGTCGATCACGCCGCCGCTGCGGCGGGCGAGCCCGGCCAGGTGCGCGGCGGTCTCGCGCAGGGTCTTGCTCGGGATCGTGCCGCGGTGGACGCACTCGCCGCCGACGGAGCGCTCGCGCTCGACGACCAGCACGCGCGCCCCCAGGCTCGCGGCTTCCAGGGCCCCGTGGCGGCCGGCCGGCCCCCCGCCGACGGCGACGAGGTCGAACGCCGGCTCGCTCACTCGAAGGCCTCCGCCGCGCCCAGGACGGGCACGCGCAGGGCGAGCAGCTCGTCGACGTCGTCGGGGTAGAGCCCCAGCGGCGCGAGCGCGGGGTGCGTCCGCAGCGCCGCCTCGACCTCGTCGGGGTCGTCGCCCTCCTTCGCGCGCTCGATGGCCCAGCCCGACAGCGCGTCGGCCAGGGACACGGTCCAGGCGACCTCGGCCAGCTCGCCCGCGTCGCCCGGCTCGTGGTGGTGCTCGATCGCGCCCCGCATCCAGTCGGGCAGCTCCCAGCGGTCGACCAGGTGCGCGCCGGCGCGGGCGTGGTACTCCTCGAGCAGGTCGTCGAGCAGCGCCTCGAACATCGGACCGCCGCGGCCGAACCCCAGGGCGGTCTCCAGCACGATCGGGCGCCCGATGTCGTGCAGCAGGCCGGCGAGAAAGGCGCCCTCGACGTTGCGGCGGCGCAGGCGCGCGATCTCCTTGGCGTAGCACGCGGTCGTCACCGAGTGCCGCCACAGCTCGCGGAAGCGCTGCTCGTGCCCGCGCGTGTCGAACACGCGGCCCTTCAGGGCGACGGTCAGGGCGATCTCGGAGACCGTGCCGAACCCCAGCCGCGCCAGGGCCTGGGGCAGCGACACGATCGGCTCGACCGGCGAGTACGCCGCGGAGTTGGCCACGCGCAGCAGGTGCGCGGCGAGCGCCTGGTCGCTCTGCAGGATCTCCGCCAGCCCCTCGGCGCCGCAGTCGGGATCACCGGTCGCGGCGATCACGCGCGCGGCCGTGTCCGGCAGCAGCGGCAGCTCGAGGTGGCCGGTGCGCAGCCGGTTCTCGAGCGCGAGGCGGATGGTCCGCTCGACGTGGGCCGCGGGGGTGGCGGCCACGTCGCTCCGGGGGAACGAGGGGGGCAGGAACACGGTCGACGGTTGCTTCGACCGCGCCCGGCCCGGGACTGAACGCGAGCCGGGCTCCGTGGCCCCCAGCGCCCGCGCCGGGGCCCTCAGCCCCCCGGTCGGCGCAGGCCGGCGACGAGCGTCCGGAAGGCCGGTGTCCAGGGCCGCCGGGCGCGGCGCTCGCCGTCCCAGCCGACCAGGAGGGCCTCGGCCTCGCACCACGGCCCGGGAACGTCCGCGGGCGCCGCGTCGGCGCGCGGACCCCAGCCCGGCCCCTCCTGCACGGGCACGACGCGGTAGGCCTGCAGCAGCGAGCTCTCGCCCACGTGCGTCGTCCACACCTCGACGTCGACCTCGGCGCCGCCGCGGCCGGGGCGCAGGAAGCGCACGTTGGTCTGCGCCAGCACGAACGGGAAGCGGTGCTCCTGCATCGCCCCGGCGCCGCCGAACAGCGCGAAGCGCGCCTCCTCGAACAGCGTCAGGTAGACGGCGTTGTTCAGCACGTCCTGGTTGTCCTCGTCCGACCAGCGCGTGCGCAGCCGGACGCGGCGGTCCGGCGGTCGGTCGGGCGGGCAGGGCGGCAGCAGTCGCGGCGCGGTGTCGGGGTCGCTCACGGCTCGGTTTCCTCGGGGGCTCGGGGGGACGGCGCGCTGGCGGGGCGCAGGACGACCAGGCGGATGCCGACGAAGATGGCGACCGCGGCGAGCACGATCCCCGCGCCCAGGCGCTCGCCCAGCACCAGCACGCCGGTCGCGCCGGCGATCAGCGGCTGGAGGTACACGTACACCGCCGTGGTCGACGCGGACACCTTCGACAGCGCGTAGGTGTTCAGCACGTAGCCCAGCACGGTCGGGAAGGCCAGGATCAGGCCGAGCGAGATCCACGCCCGCGCCCCGGCCGCCGGCGGCACGAAGTCCACGCCGCGGGTGAAGAACGGCACGCTCAGGGTGGCGAACGCGTACACCCACGCGATCAGCGCCAGCGGGTGCATGCGCTGGGCGAGCGGGCGCGACACGACCAGGAAGATCGAGTAGCTGAGCGCGTTCGTCGCGATCAGCAGGTTGCCGACGAGGTGCGGGCGGCTCAGGTCGGGCTCCTTCTGGAGCAGCAGCTGCGTCGTCCCCGCGAACGCGATCAGGATGCCGACCCCGCGCAGGAGCGAGAAGCGCTCCTGGCGCGCCATCCAGGCGACCAGGAACGTGTAGACGGGGATCAGCGGCATGATCAGGCCGGCGTTGACGGCCGTCGAGCGCGAGAGCCCCTCGAGGAACAGCACCTGGTTCAGGACGACGCCGAGCAGCGCGCAGGCCGCCAGCCGGGGCAGCTCGCGGCGCGCGGGCAGCGCCTCGCGGCCGTGCACGGCGAACGCCACCGCCAGCAGCGCGGCGGCCCCGAAGAGCACGCGCCACCCGGCGATCGCGAAGGGGTCGAAGGCGTCGAAGGCCCACTTGGCGAGCAGCGGGAACGTGCCGAAGCAGAGCTGGACGACCACCAGCGCCGCGTGGCCCCGCGCGCGCTCCCGGCGGAGCGTGTCCGCGCCCCGGCTGGCGCCCCGGTCGGCGCCACGGCTCGCGCCCCCGTGCGCAGTGGGCGCAGTGGGCGCAGAGGGCGCGGTCGGCGCGGCGGCCCCGGGCTCGGCGTCCAGGGCGTCTTCGCGGAGCGAGGCCATCCCGGCACGGTAGCGCGGTCGCGGCCGGCCCGTACACTGCGGCGATGAATCCCCCCGTGGACCTCGACGGCGCCCGCCCCCCGCGCGGGACCTCGCGACCGCGGCCCGGCGCGGAGCCGCGCGCGTGACGGGCGCCGACGCGACGGGGAACGCGGACGACGCTCCGCCGGCGCCGGGGACGGACGGCCCCGCGCCCTGGCCCCGGCTGTCGAGCGAGCGCGGCCCGAGCCTGTTCATCTGCCGCGTGCGCTTCGACCGGCTCGAGAACCCGCGCACGCGCGAGGCCATGCGGCGGACCGTGCTCGAGTTCCCCGACTGGGTCAACGTCGTCGCGCTGACGCCGGAGCGCAGGCTGGTGGTCGTGCGCCAGTACCGCTTCGGGACCGAGGACGTCACGACCGAGGTGCCCGGCGGCGTGATCGACCGCGGCGAGCACCACGGCGACGCCGCGCGGCGCGAGCTGCGCGAGGAGACGGGCTACGCCTCGGAGCGCTGGACGTACCTGGGCTCGGTCGAGCCGAACCCCGCCATCCAGGACAACCGCTGCCACCACTGGCTGGCGGAGGACGCCGTCCTGGCGCACCCCCAGGAGCTGGACGGCGGCGAGGACATCGTGGTCGACACGGTGGACGGGGAGCAGCTGCGCGAGCTGGTGCGCTCGGGGGGCATGCGCCACGCGCTGGCGCTGACCGCCCTGGCCGAGCTGTTCGACCTGACGGGGCTGCGCCGCGGCGACCCGGCGGAGGCCCCGCGGTGAGGGCCGCGGCGCTCGCGCTCGCGCTGCTCGTCCCCGGCCCCGGGTCGGCGTCGCAGGGCGGCGCGCCGCGCGACGACGCCGCGCCGCGGCTCGCCGAGACGGCCGGCCCCGTGTGGATCGCCGGCGACGCGTTCGACCTCCGCCCCCACCGCGGCGCCTTCGCCGGCCCCTGCCTGGCGCTCGAGGTGTGGAGCCGCGACGGCGCGCCGGCCGACCGGGCCGCGACCGCGCCCGGGCCGTGCGACCCGCCGGACCTCGCGCTCGCCCTGATCCGCGACGAGCGCGACGAGGCCGCGCAGTCGCTCCCCCTCGCCGAGCGCGCCCGCGCGGCGCGCACTCTGGCCCTCTCGGGCTCGCCCTCGGCGGTCGACTGGTACGAGTGCCTCGCGCCGAGCGGCGAGAGCCGCCTGCTGCGCGCGCTGCGCTCCGCCCACGCCGCGGGCGCGACCGCGGTGGGCCGCGGCCGGGCCGGCGCGCTGCTGGGCACGTGGCTCGTCGTCGCGCCCGACGAGCTCGAGCGCGTCGAGCGCAACCCGCGCCGCGTCGGGCGGGAGCGCATGGTCGCCGGCCTGGGGCTGCTGGAGTGGGGCCTCGTCGAGGCCGGCGAGGGCGCCACGCTGCGGCGCGCCGTCGTGGCCTGCATCGAGGAGCGCCTGCGCTGGGCGGCCTACGTCCCGCCGCGCTCCGCGCTGGCCTGCGACCCGTCCACCGGCCGCGCGGAGGTGCACGGCCCGGACCCGGTCGTCGTGCTGGACCTGCGCGGCGCGCGCCGCATGCGCAACGGGCTGCGCGACGTGCGCGTGTCCCTGCTCGCCGACGGCGACACGTGGGACCACGCCGACCGGTCCGCGCGCCTCGCCGGCGATTCCGCCGAGCTGCCCGACGGCCGCGCCGGCACGTTTGCGGTCGTCGAGGACGCCCTGGACCCGGCGGCCTGGACCCGGGCGGTCGCCACGCTCGCCGCGCGGTCCGGAGGGAGCGGCGGGACGGGCACCGCCCGGTGGCGGGACCGCGGCCTGAGCGTGGCCCTGCGCGGCGGACGCGGCGCGCGCGTCGCGGCGGACGGGCGCGCGGGCAACCTGCTGGCGGACCTCCAGCTCGACCCCACGGACTGACTGGGTTCCGTGTGGAACCGGGGCCCGGCCCCCGCCGCATCCCCTGCGAGCGACGGTGCTTGCAACGGCGGGCTCCCCGCAGAGCCCCCCGTTTCCGAGCGGCGTACGAGACCGCCCTCTCCCCCGGGACCGCGACCGGCGGAGAGCTCGCCCCGACGGCCCGGGCCGGGGCGTCCGGTCGCCGGCCGGCCCCCGTTCCGCGCCGCCGCCCCCCGGTTCCACACGGAACCCAGTCAGTTCCGGGTTCACCCGGATCGGGGCCAGCCGCTTTCCCCCCACCGGGACCCGGCCCGCTTCCACCTCCCTCCCGACCCCCAGCGGGCTCCTTCCCGGCTAGGATGAGCTCACGTCGGTCTTCCCCCGACGCTCCATGACCTCTCGACCTCCCCCTGGCCCCCTCCTGGGCGACGAGGCCTTCGTGGCCGCGTTGCGCGATCACGACGAAGCCGCCTGGCGGGAGTTCTGCTCGTGCTACGGCCCGCGGCTGAGGCAGTACCTGCAGGGGCGCATGCCGCGCAAGCTGCAGGGGCGCTTCGACATCGACGACGTCGTGCAGCACACGTTCCTGAAGGCGTACGAGCGCCTGCGGGAGTTCGACTACCGCAGCGAGGAGGAGCTGCTGCGCTACCTGCGGCGCATCGGGATGACGAAGCTGCAGGAGCGCGTGCGCCACCACGGGCGTCGCCGGCGTGCGATCGACGCCGAGCGCCCCGGCGTCGACGCCGACCGGACGCCCGAGCGCCGACCGGAGGGGCGCACGCCCAGCTCGGTGTTCGCGCGCAAGGAGCAGCGCGAGGCGCTCGCCGCGGCGATCGCGCAGCTCGGCCACCCCGAGCGGGAGATCGTGTGGTGGCGCGTGCTCGAGCGGCGCTCCTGGAAGGAGGTCGCGCGCGAGCTGTCCTGCACGCCGGAGGCGGCCCGCAGCCGGTTCTGCCGGGCGGTCGAGTTCCTGGCGATCCGGGTCCGGGAATACGCCTGAGGGCGCTGGGAGAGGCGTTCTCCCTGCCCGGGGCGGGGCGGAAACGCCGCCGCCGCCCGCGCGGACCCCGACCGCGCTACGATGTCGCCCGGGGGTTGCGAGCATGGAACGCGCCGCGCACGAGGGGACCGCAGGCGACCGGACCGACCATCTGTTCGAGGAGTACGTCGAGGCGCGCGAGGCCGACGAGCTCCCCGACGCGCTCGCGCTGCTGGAGCGCGCCGGCCCGCACTCGGAGGACCTCAACCACCGCATGGAGGTCTACGAGGCGCTGCGCACCCTCGGGCGCGACTGGCGCGAGTCGGGGGTCGAGCTGCGGCCCCCGCTGCGGGCGCCGGGTCGCATCGAGCGCTTCGAGCTGGTGCGACCGCTGGGCCACGGCGCGCACTCGCGCGTCTACCTGGCGCGGGACACCGAGCTCGACCGCGAGGTCGCCCTGAAGGTCCTGTCGCCGTTCGAGCTCGGGACGCCCGACGTGCGCGGGTGGATGCTGC
>JAUIDW010000205.1 GCA_030428395.1 bacterium
GGTGTCGTGCCGCAGATCTTCCGATCGCTCGACAGCGAGGGCGAGTGGTTCGAGCTCACCAACGTCACGGCCTCGACCCTGTCCCTGGCGGGCTGGACCCTCGAGGATGGCCATGGCGGGGTGCACGAGGTGACCGGTCTGCTCGTCGCCGCGGGCGCGTCGTGGCTGGCCCTGCGCGACCCGGGGTCCGGCGCCGGGCCGGCCGGCGACCCCGGGGGCGCGGCGCCGCGTCCGGTGCTCGCGCGGGTCGCCAGCGGCCCGAGCACCGTCGTCGCGGCCCGCGGGGACGGCGCCACCGTCTCCTCCGGCGACCTGACCTGGGTCCGCGACGGGTCCGAGGCCGAGTTCCAGCTCGCCGGCGGGGCCGCCGTCCGCGCGACCGGGCCGGCCGCCCTCGGGTGGCGCGCCTCGGCGCAGGGCGTCGCGGTCGACCTGCTCGCGGGCCGCGTCGAGCTCGCCGGAGCGAACGCGCCGGTCGAGCTCCACACCGACTTCGGACGCGTGCGCGCCGCGGCGGGCACGTCCCTGGTGGCCGCGGTCACGCCCGACGACGCGCTGCAGGGCTGGGCTCCCGCGCGGCCCCGCGCGGAACGGGAACACGCCGCGCCCGTCGCCCGCGCGCCCGCTTCGCAGCTGCTCCGCCTGGAGGTCCGCGCGGGCGAGGCCGAGCTGGCCAGCGCGCGCGGGATCGACCGCGTCGGCGCCGGCGCCGTGCGCTGGCTCGCGAGCGACCCGGGCACGCTCGACTCCGTGTCCCGCGCGGACGAGCGTCGCCTCCTCGGGCTGCTCGCGGACCTCGCCGAGCCGGGCGTCGAGTACGGCATCGGCGGCGGGCTCGCCCCGAAGGACCTGGAGCAGCGCTGGGCGACGTTGATGGAGCTCGAGGCGCTGCTCGCCGCGCGCCCCGACCGCTGGGACGTGCTCGCGGACCCGATCCGCGAGCGCTTCGCGGAGGCCGGTTCCGCGGAGGGCCGCCCGGCCGGGGAGGCGTCCGGCTGGGTGCTCGACCTGCTGGCCCTCGACCGCTCGCGCGCCTCGCTGCGGCTGGCGCGCGAGCTGTGGCGCACGACGCCGGGGTCGTTCTCGCTCGACCACGTGCTGGCGCTGGCCGGCCGGGGGGCGTTCGAGTTCGAGCGCGAGCTGTACGCCATCGCGCTCTCCGGCGCCGAGCCGGACCCGGAGCGGCGGTTCACGGCGGCCTGCCAGATCGCGTTCGACGGCGACCCCATCGTCGGCGACCTGCTGCGCTCCGGGCTCGACGAGCTGCGCGCCGCCGGGGACGACCGGGGCGAGCCCGCCCTGTCGCGACGCCTCGTGCTCGCCGCCGCGCTGGACTCGATCGGCGACGGCCAGCCGCTGCGCGAGGAGCGCGCGCGCCAGATCGAGCGCTGCCGGCGCTGGCTCGGCACCGGCCAGGTCGTCCGGGGGCGCGAGGGGACGCTCGCGCTGGCGTTCCTCGACCACTTCACCGCCGGACCGTCCCCGAACCTGGCGTTCGCCGCGCGGGCGTTCGAGCGCTTCGCCTGGGGCCGGCGGACGGAGCTGGACGGCGAGGACGACCTGCTGGCGCTGCTCGACGCGCTCGAGGACGCCGGCCGCTGATTTTTCGCGAGATGGTTGCCACCGGCGGCGGTCCCCGGGGTCTGCGGTGTGCGTCGGGCGCACGAGGACCGGGCGCCGACACACACCGCACTCCTCCACGAGGCAGCTCCATGACGCCGACGCTCCTTTCCACTCGCTCCAGGAACCTCTGCCGGCTCGCGATTCCCGTGCCCGTCCCCGGAACCTTCCCCGGAACCTTCCCCGGGATCGTGATCGCCCTCGGCCTCCTGGCCGGCCTCGCCCGCGCGGGCGTACCCGCGACCCTGCCCGCCGCGCTGCAACCCGGAGACGGGTACGGCAAGGAGGTCGCGTACGAGGAGCTGACGCTCGACGCGGAGTCGATGGTCGCCCTGGTCCAGGAGGTCACCGCCGCACCCGCGGCCGACCCCACGGCCCACACCTGTCACCCGGGGGACCACGCCAGCTATGACGCCTGCCAGCCGTGCTCCACGCAGGCCGCGGTCGAGACATGCACGAAGAAGCTGAACAAGGCTCTCTCCCGGAACCCCTCCGCCTGGGCGCCCGTCGGCGCCGAGATCGAACGCCAGTTCGCGGCCGCCACGCCGGACTACACGCGTGAGCGCCTGCTGAAGCTGCTCGCGATCTCCGCCTCGGACCAGGGGCGCGCGGTGGCCGCCGGGTTGCTCGAGCGCACACCCGAGCTGTTCGACTCCGATCAGCTCCTCGCCTTCGCCGAGCAGGAGTCGAAGCCCTTCGTCCACGAGCTCCAGCACCGCCTGGCGACGTGCCCGGAGGACCAGCGCGCCACCCTCGCGGTCCCCGCTGCGTTCTTCGCCTTCCACGGCAAGGCCGTCGGCCGCGAGCACCTCCTCGCCGCCTCCGCCCCCGGCACGTGCCCCGACGGCGCCGCCCGCGCGCTGGTCGCGGCCACCGCCCTCCAGCACCTGGGGGACGACGCTCCCCTCCAGCGCGTGCGCGAGCACGTACACGCACAGACCCTCGCGGCCCTCGACGCCGGCGACCTCGACCGGGCCCGCCGCCTCGCGCTCGAAGCCGAGTTCTTCCGCACCGCCCTCGAGCCCTCGGGCTACGGCAAGCAGCCCTCGCTCGTGAAGCTCGACGAGCGCCTCCACTGGCACTGCTGGAAGCGACAGCAGGAGCTCGCCGGCCCCGCCGAGGTCTTCGAGCTGATCGAGGCCGTCACCCCGCTCTGACCGGCGCCCCCGCCGACCCTCGTCGCTACCCGACCCCGGAACTCCGATGCTGATCACTCCCTGGATCCTCTCCATCGCCCTGCTCGGCGGGCCCGACCTGGACGCCGACCTCGCCGCGGCGGGCGACGACGTCGGCCGCCTCTCGGCGATCCTCGAGACCTGCCGCGAGTCCGAGGACGACGACGGGCTGCAGCGGGCCGCCCACCGCATCCTCGAGCTGGACGCCAGCCACGAGGGCGCCCACCGGGCCCTCGGGCACCACCTCTACGCGGAGCGCTGGTTCGAGACCTACACCGAGCTCTCGGCCTACCGACGCGAGGAGGAGCGCCGGATGCTCGAGGAGCACGGCCTGGTGCGGTTCGGCGACGACTGGATCGCCCGCGAGCACCTGCCCTTCGTCCGCATGGGCTGGTCCCGCGACGAGGCCGGGACGTGGCGTTCCCCGGCCGCCCTGGAGGACGCGCGACTGGCGCAGGAGCGCACCGCCGAGGGCTGGCAGCAACAGGACTTGACCTGGGTGCACCCCGACGACTTCGACAAGTGGCGGGACGGCCTGTGGAAGTGCGGCGAGGAATGGCTCGACCAGGAACGCGCCGACGCGTGGCACGCCCAGCTCGACCGCGACTGGAGGATCCCCTCCGAGCGCTTCGTCGCCCAGGGCACGATCGACCGCGAGTCGCTGCGCTGGGCCGGCTGGTGGGCCGACCAGACCTACGCCGACCTCGTCCGGATCTACGGCCTCCAGCCCTCGTCGCCCCCGCGCTTCGTCGTGCTGCGCGACCTCGACCAGTACAACACCTTCGCGGCGGGCGGCGGGACCAGCGGGCGCGCCCCGGCCGAGTCGGAGGGCTTCTCCTCCGTGCACTACGCGTTCTTCGCCGACGCGCTCTTCGACGGCGCGCGCCGGGAGTACTCCGGGTGCGGCGTCGCGTACTGGGACACCGACGACGAATCCCTCGCCCCCTTCGGCCAGCACGCCGTCCGCCACGCCGCCGCCCAGTCCTACGCCGAGTCCATCGACCCGAGCTGGGAAGCGGTGAGCCAGGTCCTCGAGGCCCCCGGCCGCCCGCTGTCCGCGCCCGCCTTCTGGAACGAGAAGCGCATTCCCCGCTGGCTGCGCTACGGCGCCGCCTCGTACGTCGAGCGCTACTTCCACGACCCCAACGTCGGCGACGAGGGCAATCCCTGGTGGGCGCGCGAGTGGGCCCTCGCCAACCTGCGCGACCAGACCGAGCCGCTCGACCTCGACGCGGTCTTCGCCTTCGCCCTCGACCCCGCCGACCCCGGCGCGTCCGGCCGGAAGATCCACACCGCGGGCCTGCTCGTCGCCTTCATGCTCGACGGCAACTGCGCACCGGTGATCGAGCGGCACCAGGCCTTCAAGGCCGCCCTGCGCTCGGACGAGGACACCGGCGACGCGGCCCGCGCCCTCGAGGCGAGCCTGCGCGAACACGAAGAGGCCCTGCGCCGCTTCGCGAACCTCTAGAGAGAGAGGCTGACCGGACCGCGGCGGGTCTCCCCCTCGAGGGGAGGCCCGCCGCGACTCTATGCCCGGGCGGTTTCTCGCTCGGCGAGCGCAACCGAACGGGGTTTGGTGGGGTCCCCACCCTGGGTGGTTGGGGGATGGTGGTGGGGTGTCCGGGACACGAGGGTCTCGCGGCGGGCTCGGCGCTCGCGTCGAGACACCGGGCGAGGTCGCACACACCCGGACGACCGCGGTCGGTCGCGTCGATCGATGCGCCGGCGATCGGCGCGGGTTCGAGGGTCGCGGGGCGGGAGATCGCGGCCCCCCGCGGTGACCCCATCGGTGCTAGCCTCTAAGGGGTCGGAGCGCCGCCATCTCTCTGCGATCTCGGGAGGTCGCACGCGAGCGCCCGGCCGTCCCCTGGCCAGTCTCGACCCCCACCCCAGGACTCCCCCCATGACCACCGCGAATGGCGTTCGTTCGTTCCGAGCTTCCCACGCGTCCCTGGCCCTGCTCGCGTTGTCGCTGAGCGCGGTGCCCGCCCTCGCGGGCGGTGACGCCGAGGCTGCGGCGACTCCTCCGTCCGAGCCGGTTGCCGGTGCGCCGGTCGTCCGGGTGGGTTCCGTCGAGATGCGGCGGGTCGAGGTGCGGGCGAACACGTTCACGAGCAGCTCGCAGGACGCGGTGACGCTCGACCAGGACGCGGCGGGCAACACGGTGGTCGTCTGGCACAGCCGGAGGCAGGAGAAGGGGACCTACGGGATCTTCGCGCAGCGCTTCGACGCCGGCGGTCGGCGGCAGGGCGCGGAGCTGCACGTGAACTCGTTCACCGAGGGCATGCAGACCGCGCCGACGGTCGCCCTGGGCGACGACGGCGGGGCCTGGTTCGCGTGGTACTCGCGCGGGCAGGACGGGTCCCAGGGGTCCATCGTGGCCCGGCGGGTCGCGGCGGACGGGACGGACGGTGGCGAGGTGCTCGTGAACGCGCGCGTCGAGGGCGACCAGCGCTCGGTGACGTGTGCGGCGCTGCCCGGGGGCGGCGCGGTGTTCGTGTGGACCACGCCGGACGGGGACGAGGGCGCGGCGATCGCGGCGCGCGTGTTCGCCGCCGACGGCACGCCGGGCGCGGAGATCCGCGTGGACGCGACGGAGGGCGACGTCGACGACCTCCCGGCCGTGGACGTCGACGCCGGCGGCCGGGCGACGGTGGCCTGGGCGCGGCGCGCGCCCGGGGGGGCGCCGTCCGCGATCGTGATGCGGCGCCTGGACGTGGACGGGACGCCGCTCGGCGACGAGATCGTCGTGTCGGACGCCGGCGGGCCGGTCGAGCCCGTGCTGGCGGTGGACGCGGCCGGCGCGTGCGCGGTCGCGTGGCTCGCCGCTGGCGAGTCGGACTACGAGCTGCGCCTGCGTCGGTTCGACGCCGAGGGCCGCGCGCGCGGTCCGGCGGTGCACGTGCCCACGGAGACGCCGGGATACCTCAGCGGGGTGGCGCTCGACCTGCGCGACACGGGCGAGCTGGCGCTCGCGTGGAACGGGATCGCGCGCGGGGACGCGAACGTGTGGCTGCGGCTGCTCGACGCCGACGACGCCGCGCTGGGCGAGACCGTGCGCGCGACCGCGCACGCCGAGGGGGACCAGCGGATCCAGCAGGCCTCGTCGCGCCGGCACCTGCTGTGGGCCGAGGACGGCCGCCTGGCGCTCGCGTGGACGGGCGACGCGGGGCTCGAGGACGCGAGCGGCGCGCACCTGACCGTGCTCGTCCCCGCCGACAGCGACCTCCGCCTGGCCAGCGACCGCGCGCCCGCGGCGCTGTTCGCGGAGGACGAGCTCGAGCTGACGGCCAAGCCGCACGAGCCGCCGATCTTCGTGCCCCAGATCCCGCGGATGGACGTCACCGGGATCACGGCGCCCGAGAGCGCGCCGGGGCCCGGCTTCGTCGGCGTGACGCAGACGGGGCTGACGCCCCCGGACCCCGACCTCGCGGTGGGGCCCGACCACGTGGTCCAGGTCGTGAACGACGTGATCGCGTTCTTCACGAAGGGCGGGACGAACACGTTCACCCAGTCGCTGGACGGCGCCGGGGGCTTCTTCGGACCGGTCGGCGCGAACGCCGGCAGCTTCGTGTTCGACCCCGAGGTCATCTGGGACCCGCACAGCCAGCGCTTCATGGCGATGGCGAACGAGCGCAACGGCTCCTCGTCGTTCTTCCTCCTGGCGGTGTCGGACGATACGGACCCGAACGGGACGTGGTTCAAGTACCGCTTCAACGTGACGCCACAGGCCGGGGCCAACATCGACTCGCCGAACATCGGCGTCGACGACCAGGCGATCTACCTGTCGGCCGACTTCTTCGGCCCCGACCGGTTCCTGATCTTCATCGTCGAGAAGGCGCCGACGCTGGTCGGCGGCGTGCCCATCACGCGCGACCTGCTGGTGACGGGCTCGCAGTCGTACGGCTCGCCGGTCGTGTACGACTCGGGAATGCCGGCGTACTACTACGTCGAGGCGTTCTTCACGAACCCCGGCACGTCGCTGCGGCTGCACGCGATCACCGACCCGCTGGGGTCGCCGCAGCGCACCACGGTCACCGTGAACGTGCCGGCCTACCTCGCTCCGGAGGACCCCCCGCAGCAGGGCACCACGGTCCGACCCGAGACGTTCGAGGCGCGCTTCTGGAGCGCGGTCGTGCGCAACGGCAGCCTGTGGGCGACCCACCACGTGGATCTCCTCCGCGTGCGCCAGCGGTGGTACCAGATCGACCTGGGCAACTGGCCCACCAGCGGGACCCCGACGCTGGTGCAGTCCGGCGAGGCCGACGCGGGGGACCCCGTCCGGACGTTCTTCGGCAGCATCCACGTCGACAGCCTCGACAACATGTCGCTGGTGATGGCGCGCTCGAGCCCGACCGAGTTCATCTCGATGGCGTGCGCGTCGCGGCTCGCCGGGGACCCGCTGGGGTTCACCGGGCCGGTGCAGATCGTCCAGAGCAGCACGGCGCCCGACTTCAACGGGCGCTGGGGCGACTACAGCGGGATCCTCTCGGACCCGTACGCCGAGGGCCGCTTCTGGGGCACCAGCGAGTTCACCATGGGCGGCGGCTGGTTGACCTGGATCGGCAACTGGGACGTGGCCGAGGTGCCGACCAGCTACTGCACCGGCAAGACGACGTCGGGCGCCTGCCTGCCGTTCGTCAGCTTCGCCGGGCAGCCCAGCGCGACGTCGCCGGGCGCCTTCCTGGTCCAGCACAACGAGTCCGTGCCGAACGAGTCGGGCCTGCTGCTGTACGGCTTCACCAAGAGCAACCTGGACTTCCACGGCGGCAAGCTCTGCATCAAGTCGCCGGTGAAGCGCACCGCGGCCAAGGCGTCGATCAACCTGAACGACGGCGGCTGCTCGAACTGGGCGCTGCGCCGGAACTTCAACAAGACGATCCAGAACGGCTTCGACCCGCAGCTGACGGCGGGCGCCACGGTGTTCTCGCAGTGGCTCCAGCGCGACCCGACGAACCCGCTCGGGTTCGGCGACAACCTGAGCGACGGCCTGCGCTTCGTCATCAACCCCTAGGGCGCTCCGCGGGCGAGGCGCGCCGGTCCCCGGGGTCGCCTCGCCCGTGCCCGGCCGCTAGACTCTCGGCGCCTTGAGCGCCGCAGCCTGGAACCGCAAGCTCCACCGCTGGGGCTCGATCGCCGTGGCCCTGCCGCTCCTGGTGGTGATCTGCACCGGGATCCTGCTGCTGCTGAAGAAGGACTCCGCCTGGATCCAGCCGCCCACACAGCGCGGCGCCGGGGCCGAGCTGGTGCTGTCCTTCGACGAGATCCTGGCTGCCGCGCGCTCCGCACCGGACGCCGGCATCGAGACCTGGGACGACGTCGACCGCCTGGACGTGCGCCCGGAGCGCGGCGTGGTCAAGGTGCGCGGGAAGAACCGCTGGGAGGTGCAGGTCGACGCGACGAACGGCGCGGTCCTGCAGACCGCGTACCGGCGCTCCGACCTGATCGAGTCGATCCACGACGGCTCGTACTTCCACGACGCGGCCAAGCTGTGGGTGTTCCTGCCGTCGGGAGCGCTGCTGCTGGGCCTGTGGGGCACGGGCCTCTACCTGTGGCTGCTGCCCCACCTGGTCCGGCGGCGCCGCCGCAAGGCCTAGGGGCGCAGGGCGGATGAGGTCCCTCGACCGCGTCGACGCGCTGGCGCTCGGCGTCGTGGTCGCCGCGGGGGTGCTGCGGTTCTGGAGCCTCGGCGACGTCGGCATCTCCCACTGGGACGCGGGCTCGTTCGTCGCCGGGCCGCTCGGCGTCGGCCCGTACGGGAAGGCGCCGATCCTCCCGTACTACGCGCCCCCGCTGGTGCCCGCGCTGAACCGGATGGCGTTCGGCCTGGCCGGCGACACCGGGGCGATCGCGCTGCACGCCCTGCTCGGGACGCTGACGGTGGCCGCGACGTACGCCTTCGGACGCCGCGCGTTCGGGGCCGCCGCCGGGCTCGTCGGGGCCGCGGCGCTCGCGGGCATGGAGTTCCACCTCGTCTACTCGCGCCAGCCCCTGACCGACGTCGCGTTCACGCTGCTGTTCCTGCTGGCGATCTGGAGCGTCTGGAGCGGGCTCGAGCGCGGCGGACGCGCGCCCTTCGTGGCCGCGGGCCTGGCCTGCGGCGCCGCGATGTGGACGAAGTACCACGGGTTCTTCCCCCTGGTCGCGGCCGGCGCGGTGTGGGCGACGTCCTGGTTGCGGCTGCGGGGCACGCCGGAGGGCCGCGCGACCTGGCGAGCGCAGCTGCGCGGGCTCCTGCTGGCGGCCGGCGTGGCGTTCCCGTTCGGGCTCGCGCTGCTGGCCCAGATCGAGGGCTCGGTCGGCCTGGCCGAGTTCCGCGCGAATCGCCAGACGTGGCTGGCGGACCCCGGGGCCTACCTGATCCCGATGACCGGCGAGTTCGTCGGCCAGTGCCTCGGGCGCTGGGTGTCGCCTCTCGTCCTGGCCGCCGCGGTGCTGGGCGCGGTGCGCGCCCTCGCGCGCTGCGGCCACGGCGCGGCGCTGTCGCTCGCGTGGCTCGCGCTCTTCCTGGCGACCCTGCCGCTGTACCAGAACTACCCGCGGCTGCTGGTGCCGATGCTCGTCCCGCTGGCGCTGCTCGCCGGCGTCGGCGCCGCCGGGGTGGTCGAGCGCGCGCCCGCCGCCGCGCGCACCGCGTGGGCCGCGGG
>JAUIDW010000206.1 GCA_030428395.1 bacterium
GGAGGGGGGCCGGTGGGGCCGGCGGAATCGGGCGGGATCGGCGAAACGACGGGAGCGGCCGGGGCGTGGACGCGGCGGCCGCCGCGCGGGGACGCGCGCGCCGGCGAGGCGGGCCCGGAATCGGCGCGCGCCCCGGAATATCCCCGCGGGCCCGCGTATCCGCGCCGACTCGCCCGGCGCCCGGCCGGGTGCCCGCCCACGAGGACACGCTCGCCCGACCCGCCCGCCCGCGCACGCCGCGGCCCGATCCGCCCGGCCCGGGCGAACCCACGGAGGACCCACCCATGAACCGCATCCCCACCGCGCTCCGCGCCCTGGCCCTCGTGCCCGCCCTGGCCCTGCTGGGCGGCTGCATCTTCAGCATCGACACCCGCGGCGCGGACTGGGCGTCCCACGGAGACCACGACCGCTCGTACCACTCGTCCTCGGGGCCCACCATCGTCGGCACCGGGATCGAGCGCGAGGAGGAGCGCACCGTGCCCGCGTTCCGCGGCATCGAGGCCAGCGGCGACGTGCGCGTGACCGTCACCATCGCGCCGGAGCGCGGTCCGGTGGTCGTGCGCGGCGACGACAACCTGATCGGCCACCTGCGCACCAGCGTCGAGCGCGACGTCCTGCGCATCGGCTTCGAGGAGGGCAACTTCCAGCCCCGCCGGCGCATGGAGGTCTCCGTGACGTGCCCGTCGATCGAGACCCTGTCCCTGCTGGGCAGCGGCGACGTCGAGGTCTCCGAGGTCGCCGCGCAGTCCCTGGCGGTGACCCTCTCGGGCAACGGCGAGGTCCGCGTCAGCGGCGCCGCCGACTGGCTCGACGTCCTGCTGAACGGCTCGGGCGACGCGCGGCTGGCCGACCTGAAGGCGCGCAAGGCCCGCGTGATCCTGAACGGCAGCGGGGACGTCGACCTGCGCGCGACCGAGGAGCTCGAGGCCAAGGTCACCGGCAGCGGCGACGTGCGCTACCGCGGCAACCCGCAGGTGAACTTCTCCGTCCACGGCTCGGGCAGCATCCGCGCGCGCTGAGCCCGGCCTCGCGACACGAAGAAGGGCGCGCCCCGGATCGCTCCGGGGCGCGCCCTGTTCGCTGGGGACGCGTCGCGCGTCAGGGCTTCGCGTACTTCACCGAGCAGCCGTAGGGCCGGGTCTTCTTGACCTCGACCGGCTCGCCGGCGAGCAGGTTCGTCAGGGCCATCTCGGCGTAGTTCTGGTACTCCTCGCCCTCGGGGATGCGGCCGCGGGGAGCGTTGTCCAGGGCGCCCATGTAGGCGACCTTCATCTCCTTGTCGATGACCACGATCTGCGGCGTCGTGCGCGCGGCGTAGCGGCGGCCGACCTCGCCCTCCTCGTCGAAGAGGATCGGGTGGGCCATCTTCCACTCCTCGTGGTACTTCTTGTTCTTCTCGAGGCCGGTGCCCTGCATGCCGGGCGCGCCCGAGTTGACGGCGAGCCACACGACGCCCTTCTCGCGGGCCATCTTGGCCGTCGCGAGCAGCGGGCCCTCCTGGTAGGCGTAGACGACGAACGGGCACTCGGGGTTGAACCACTCGAGCACGATCGTCTTCTCCTTGAACTTCGCCAGGTCGACCTCGTTGCCCTCGTGGTCGGTCAGCACGAACTTCGGAGCCGGCTTGCCGATCTCGGCGACCTCGGGGGCCTCCTCGTGGGCGGCGTGGTCGTGACCGTGGTCGTCCTGGAACGAGAGGCCGAGCGTGGCGCTGGCCGCGAGCGCCGCGGCGATGGCCGTGGCGCGGAACAGGTTCTGCTTCATGGGATTCTCGGAACTCCTAGCGGGTCTGGGGTGAGACCGTCCCCCCGCCGCACGCCGAAGGGGGTCGCGCGTGCGACGTGTGCGTTGCGCAGCGGTCAGGATGACCTCAGCCGTCCGAGCGCTGCATGTCGATCCGGTAAAACCCCTCGGCGGACCCCTGGCGCACCCGCAGGAGGCCCCGCGCGCGCGGTCGGACCGCCGAGCCGTTCCCCGGCTCGAACTCGAACTCCAGGACGAGGCGCCCCGCCGAGGGTTGGCGGGACTTCAGGAAAAGCGCGGGGTCCGCGGACGGGAAGAACTCGAGCTCGGCCCCCGCGAGGGCCAGCGTGAGGCGCGGAGCGTCCGCCGGGCCCGCCCAGGAGGCCTGCGGCGCGGGCGCGAGCTGTTCCCAGGAGCGGGGCAGCCGCGCGCGGTTCGCGGTCAGCGCGTCCGCGTGCGTCCCGGGACCGGGATCGCCGTCGGCGAGCGGCAGCTCCAGGGAGACCGTCGCGTCGCCGGGGATGCACGAGCCGCCGTCCTCGCACACGAGCCAGCGCACGTCCGCCTCGAACCGGAAGGGGCCGGGGCCGGGGTCGGCGGGGACCGTCACGGTCGCCGGGAGGTGCACCTCGTGCTCGTAGCCGTACGTGACGATGTCGCCCGGCGCGACCAGGAGCTCGGGGCCGGGGAAGGCGACCTCGCCCAGCTCGAACCCGTCCGGGCCGCGCAGGCGCACCTCCGTGGCCAGGCCGCTGTCGCCGGGGTTCGTCCAGTAGACGTGCCAGTGGTCGTCCATCTCGAGCCGCACGGCCAGCTCGAAGGTCGCGCCCGGCGCCACGGCGTCGACGCCGGCCACGAGCTGCGCGCGGGCGTGCTCGCGGGGCGCGCCGGACGTGGACTGCGGGGCGGAGTCCTCCGCCGGCCCGCAGGCGCCGAGGGCCAGCAGGGCGAGGGAGACGGTCGGGGCGGCTCGGTTTCGCATCCCGCCAGGTTAGGCCGCCCGGGACCGCCGTTCACCGGCGCGACCCTCCGGCATCGGACGCACGCTGCGCCCGAGCCCCGGAGCCGGGTCAGCCGGCGGGGTCGGCCGCGCCCCGACGGCGGCAGCGGTAGACCGCCACCAGCGTGCCGTCGCGGCAGGCCAGCACGAGCGCCGCGGACAGCACCAGGAGCGTGGCCCAGGTCGCCAGGTCGTGCGCCCGCGTGGCCTCGTCCAGCAGCTCGCGCACGCCCGCGAGCGCGAGCCCGGCCCCCAGGGCGAAGGCCCGGAGGTTGCGCTCGCGCCGGGGAAGCAGGAGGGGGTGGAGCCCCAGGAGGATGAGGAGGATGCCCACGTCGTCCGCCTTTCCGTCGCCGCGGGGCCGGGCCCCGCGGAGGTCCTCGGAGGCCGCGGGGTCGCCGCGGCGGCGGTTCCTACGGCGGGCCGCCCGGGGCGTTGGCGGCCCGCGCCAAGGCGGCGACCTCGTCGCAGAGCGCGTCCAGCGACTCCGCGGTGCGGGCGGCGTCGTGGGGGCGCGCGACGCGCTCGCGCCAGGTGGCGCGCCGCGCGGGGTCCCGCGCGGGGGCGGGGTCGCGGGCCAGGCCGACCAGGCGCTCGACGAGCTCCGCGTCGTCGGCGTAGAGGGCGCGCGGGCGCAGCTCGGGCGGCACGAGCTCGGGGTAGCTCAGCCGGTCGGGCAGCAGCGGCTGCGCGCCGCAGGCCGCGGCCTCGAGCACCGCCAGCCCGCAGAACTCGTGGCGGGCGGTCGACACGACGACGTCCGCCGACCCCAGGAGCCCGGCGTAGGCGCGCGCGTCGGGCGCGAAGCCGTCGACGACGACGCGGTCGGCCAGGCGCTCGAGCAGCGCCGGCACGCCGTCGGGCAGGCGGTCGAAGCGCTGGCCCAGCAGCACGAGCTCGAGCCCCGCGGCGCCCGGACCCGCCGCGCCGAGCCGGTCCAGGGCCGCGGCGGCCGCCCGCAGGAACGCGGCCGGGTCCTTGTCGTGCTCCCAGCGGTGGTTGAACGCGACGCGCAGCGGGGCGCCGGCGGGCGCCCCCGGGCCGAGGGGCAGGCGCGCCAGGTCGATGCCCGGCGGGACGACCGCGGAGGCGGCGAGGGCGGCCTCGAGCTCCGCGGTGGGGCGGGGCGACGGCAGCCGCGCGAGCAGCTCGCGCGCGGCCTGCGCGAAGGCGTCGCGCGCGAACTCGCCGTTGAAGACGACGCGCGCCGCGCGCACGCAGGAGAGCACGTTGGTGAAGCCGTGGTGCAGGTCGCGCCCGTCGCCGCCCGCGCCGGGGCGCTCCGGGTACGTCAGCTGGTTCTCGTGGAAGTAGAGCAGCGCCGGGACGCGGCCCCAGGCGGGCGGGAGGAAGCCGTACAGCGACGGCAGGTCGACGTAGTCGCTGACGAGCAGCGCGTCGGGGGGCGCGTCCGCCAGCCCGCGCGCGAGCTCCCAGGCCGCGCTGCGCATGCGCCACTTCCAGTGCCGCGCCGCCAGTCCGCGCACCTCGACCGCGTGGCGCGAGCGCGCGCGCCACTGCTCCAGGAAGCGCGCGTGCGAGCCGCCGAGCCACGGCTCGAGCGCCAGGACGTCCAGGGGGTCCGCCACGGCGCGATGGTACGCCCCGCCCCCGCGCGCGTCGCTCGTGCGAGGGTTCGCACCGGTTCGCGTCGCTCGCGGGCTCGGGGTCGCGTCGCTCGCAGGCCCGGGGGGGGATCGGCTAGCATGCTCGGCCTTTCTCCCCGGGGCTCCCGGGGCGGGACCATGGCCGGCAAGAGGCGCTACAGCGTCGTGCGCGACCCCGTGCACGGCGACGTCTACCTGACGCACGAGGAGCTGCGCGTCCTCGACACGCCCGAGCTGCAGCGGCTGCGCGGCGTCAAGCAGCTCGGGACGGCGTACCTGGTCTACCCCGGGGCGGTGCACACGCGCTTCGACCACTCGATCGGCTGCGTGCACCTCGCGCAGCGCATCGTCGACGCCGCCAACCTGAGCTTCGAGGAGAACCCCCGCGACTGCCTGGGGATCGGCGACGAGGAGCAGCGGATCATCCGCCTGGCCGCGCTGCTCCACGACGTCACGCACATCCCCTACGGCCACAACGTCGAGGACCAGGCCGGGCTGCTGCACCGCCACGACTCCGCGTACCGCTTCGAGGCGATGCTCTCGCCGGACACCGAGGTCGGGCGCGTGCTGGACGAGCTCGGCGTGCGCCGCGACGTGCTGCGCGTCCTGGCGCCGCCGCCCGAGGGCGAGCCGCCGTCGGTGCCGCCGTACTGGAGCCAGGTCAACTCCGACACGATCTGCTCGGACATCCTCGACTACCTCGCCCGCGACGCCTACTTCACGGGGCTGCGGCTGGTGATCGACCCGCGCATCGCGAGCTACTTCCGCGTGGACCGCCGCAGCGGGAACCTGTACGTGGACCTCGCCAAGCACGAGCTGCTGCGCGAGGACATCCTGAGCGAGATGGTGCGCATGCTGGAGGCGCGCTACTACTTCTCCGAGCGCGTCTACTACCACCACGCCAAGGTCTCCGCGGGCGCGCTCGTGTCGCGCGCGGTCGAGCTGGCCCTGCTCGACGACCTGGTCCGCGAGGAGGACTTCTACGACCAGACGGACGCCTCGCTGCTCGACCTGCTCGAGCGCCGGGTCGCCGACGCGCCGCCCGCGACGCGCCGGCGCGTGCTGTCCCTGGTCGAGCGCTTCCGCCACCGCCGGCTGCTGAAGCGGGTGTGCGTGTTCCCGCTGTACGCCAACCGCGAGGCGCAGGCGGGCCTGGTCGAGCGCTTCTTCCGCGGCGGCCCCGGCTCCGAGCGCAACGCCACCGAGGACCGCATCGCCGACCTCGTGCGCTTCGCGACCGGCCAGGACGTCGAGGTCGTGCTGTACTGCCCGGCCAAGCGCATGCAGCTGAAGGAGGCGGAGACGCACGTGCGCTGGCCCGGCGAGGACGGGGTGCAGCCGCTGTCGCGCTTCGCCGAGCGCGTGCCGCGCCTGGCGGACCTCGAGCGCTCCTACCGCGACCTCTGGAAGTTCTACGTCCTGGCCGACACGTCCGACCGCGCGCTGCTGGCCAAGGTCCAGGAGATCGCGCTGCAGGAGTTCCCCGGGGCGACCAACGTCTACCGGGTCTAGCCCTCGACCGGTTCGTCGGGCTCGACCGGCGAGAACTCGACCGTCTCCAGGAAGTCCAGCAGCCGGTTGCGCATGTCGTTCCAGACCTCCTGCTCCGGGACGTCCTCGGCCGGCGGCACGGCGCCCCACTGCCAGGAGGCGAGGTAGAGCACGTCCCCGTACACGGTCGCGAGCGTCCCGCGCGTCGCGTCCGGCGCGTGGGAGTCGCCGAACAGGCCGCCGGACACCCGGAACGTGGCGCCCTCGGAGACGAGGCTGACGAGGAAGGCCTGCGGCAGCTCCCCGGGGACCGGCTCGGTGTGGAGCGCGGGCTCGCCGCGCTCGACCAGGCGCTCGGCGAGCATCGCCTCGAGCGCCACCGCGTCGCGCGGGAGGCCGCCGCCGGGCCACGGGATCCACTCCAGGATCAGCGCGTGCCCGAAGCGGTTGACGAACGCCACGCCGCGATCCTGGGGGGACTCCGCGACGCGCTCGCCGACGGGGGGCACCGGGAACGCGATGCCGGGGCCCTCGTACCGCTCGGGGACCTCGTCGGCGGGGCGCGGCTTCACCTTCGCGGCGTCGGTCGCGGCGAACACGGCGTCGGCCTCCGCGCCGTCGACCAGGCGCAGCTCCCACGCGTCGAACCCGTTGGACCAGGCGACGACCGCGTCTCCCTCCGCCTCGCGGCGCCGCTCGACCTCGGGGGACTTCAGCGGCGTGGCGACCAGCGTGACCGTCCGGCCGGGCTCGAGGTCGAGCTCGAGGTCGGCCGACAACCAGCGGGACCACGTCGCGGTCATCTGGTCGTACCCGGGCCCGCCCAGGGAGATCAGCGCGGGGCCGGCGGGGCGCTCCCAGCAGAGGTTGCCGTCGGTGCGGAGCACGCCCACGGGCTCGTCCGCGTCCAGCACGCCGATGGACACGCCGGACAGGTAGAACGCGCCCGGCCGGGCCACGCGGACGCGGGCGTTCCCCGGGGCGGGGGGGCCCGCCTCCGGGTCGGGACGGGGGACCCACTGCACCGAGCTGCAGGCGGCGAGGGCGAGCGCCGCGCAGGCGGCGAGGGAGGTGGCTCGTGCGTTCATGGACGCGAGCATCGCCGCCGCGGCGGCCCGCGCGAAGGGAATCCTGCTTGTCGACGCGCTCAGCGAGCCGAATCGACGCGGCGGCCGGCGAGGAACGTCGCCAGGCGCTCGAGGGCCTCGTCGAGGCGCTCCAGGCCCAGGGCGTACGACAGGCGGACGTGGCCAGGCGCGCCGAAGGCGGTGCCGGGGACGAGCGCGAGGTCGTGCTCCTCCAGCAATTCGTCGCAGAACGCCTCGACGCCGCGCCCGTCGAGCCAGGGCGAGACGTCGGGGAACGCGTAGAACGCGCCGCGCGGCGGGGGACCGCGCAGGCCCAGGCGCTCGAGCCCCGCGAGCAGGTGGGCGCGCCGCTGCGCGAACGCGGCGACCATGCGCCCGACCTCGGGCGGCTCGTCGGCGAGCGCCGCCGCGTACGCGGCCTGCGAGACCGCGTTGGGGCACCCGGTGGTCTGGCCGTGCAGCCGCGCCACCGCGTCGACCAGCTCGGGGGCGCCGGCCAGGAAGCCGATGCGGTAGCCCGTCATCGCGAAGGCCTTGCTGGCGCCGTCGACGACGGCGGTGCGCCGGCGCGCGGCCTCGCCCAGGCCGACCGGGCTGCGCGCGGGCGGGCCCTCGTAGACCAGGCGGTGGTAGACCTCGTCGGAGAGGATCCACAGGTCGCGCTCCTCCGCCAGCGCGACGAGCGCCGCGACGTCGTCGTCGGAGAGCACGTGGCCGGTCGGGTTGCACGGGCTGTTGAGCAGCAGGCCGACGGTGCGCGGCCCGACCGCGGCGCGGAGGGCGGCGAGGTCGGGCCCGAAGTCGGCGCGCGGCGGGACCAGCACGGGGCGCCCGCCGGCGACGCGCACCTGCTCGGCGTAGCTGACCCACGCCGGCAGCGGCACCAGCACCTCGTCGCCGTCGGAGACGAGGGCCAGCACGGCCCCGGACAGGGCGTGCTTGGCGCTGTGGCAGACGACGACGTGCTCGGGCGCGAAGGGGACGCCGCGCGAGCGCGTGAGATGCGCCGCGATCGCCGCGCGCAGCTCGGGCGTGCCGGCCATGGGCGTGTAGCGCGCCTCGCCGCCGCGCACGGCGGCGCAGGCGGCCTCCTGGACGGCGGCGGGAGCCTCGAAGTCCGGCTCGCCGACGAACATGTTGATCACGTCGCGGCCGGCGGCGCGGCGGGCCCGGGCGCGCGCGTCGAGGGCGAGCGTGGTCGACGGCGGGATCCCGCGGACGCGGGGCGAGAGCTCCATCGGGCGAAAGCTACGCGATCCCGCCGCCGCGCGGGAAGAATCGGCTCCCCCGGTCGTCAGGGCCGGGTCGTTTCGGTAAACCTCGCGGCCGACCCATGAGCCTCAGAAAGCGCATCCTGCGGACCCTGCTCCTCCTCGTCCTCGTCGGGGCCTTCGTGGGCTACTTCGCCTTCTCGACGTTCCTGTTCAGCCCGTTCGAGAGCGACTACGAGGCCGACGTGTCGACGCTGGCGCCGCGCGACGTGGACTTCTTCGCCGCGCGGGCGGGGCTGGCGGACGAGTTCTCCGACTTCCCCCGCCTGAAGGTCCAGGACGCGCTGGAGGCGAACTCCGCCTGGCAGCGGTGGGTGCGCAGCCCGGAGTACGGCGCGTGGTCGCGCGACGCGGGCCTGGACCAGGCCCTGGCCGAGCTGCGCAACCTGAAGGAGCAGCTGCGCGGGATCGAGCCCCTGGACGTGTTCGGGGGCGAGGACGTCGCCCTGGCCGGGTACTTCCGCGGCCCCGACTTCCAGGCCGCCGACTGGGCCGTGTTCGGGCGCGCGAACTGGGCCGGCAAGCTCGGCGTGGCGATGCTGGACTACCCGGGCGTGCTGGGGCTGGACGCCCAGGGGCTGACGGTGGAAGCGGAGGAGGGCTGCACGGCGCTGTCGGGGCCGAACCTCCCGCGACCGATGTACGTGACGCGCGTGCAGGACGTGATCGTGGCGGGGCCGTCGCGCGAGCTCGTGGTGGGCGCGGGCGAGCTGGCCGAGCGGCGCGGCGAGGACTCGTTCGGCCTCAGCGCGCGCTACTACGACCACGTCGAGCAGGCCGAGCGCTCGCGCGACCGCGACGAGCTGGAGCTCTTCGTCGACATGCGCGCGCTGGCCGAGAACCGGCGCCTGTCCGGCCGCTGGCCGGACGCGCAGTCGCAGGACTGGTTCCCCGCCCTGGCCGGGCGTCTGTTCCAGCTCGGGTCGGTGCGCGAGCTCGTCGGGATCGTCGGGGTCGACGGCGGGGCGTCGGTCGACCTGCACGCCGACCTCTCCTCGGAGCTCGTGACGGCCGAGCAGCAGCGCGTGTACCGCACGCGCGGCTTCGAGCGCGCCGACTTCGTGGACGACGCGGCCGTGCTGGCGCCGGCCGACGTGGGGTGGTTCCTGCTCGCCCACATGGACTTCGGCGAGACGCTGCGCCAGGCGATCGGCGCGATGGAGGACAGCACGCGCGAGCTGATCGACGACCGCCTGCGCGCCACGCGCGAGTTCAACGACGTCG
>JAUIDW010000207.1 GCA_030428395.1 bacterium
CGCGAGCTTCGGTCGCTGGGTCCGCCTGGCCGGGCGCGACGCCTGGCTGAAGGGCGGCCCGCTGCGCGGCCGGGCGCGGGCACGCCACGCGCTGCGCGAGCACGTGCTGCGCGAGGCGCCCGCGCGCCTCCGCGAGGCGCGCAACCTGCTGTGGCTCGCCGCGCACGACGCGCCGACCGTGGCGCGCCTCGGCGTCGCCGTCCTGCGCCGCGCGGGGCTCGTCCGCTTCCAGTGCCTGGCGACCGCTTGGCTCGAGGGCGCGCTGCCCCTCGACGCGTGGTGGCCCGGCGCGGACTCCGCGCGGCGCCAGGACGTCGTCACCCACCTGGCGCGCGACGTCGCGAGCCTGCACGCCCGCGGGTTCGTCCACCGCGACCTGTTCTTCCGCAACCTGCTCGTGCCGCCGGGCGACGCGCCGCGCGCGCACCTGATCGACGCCTGGCGCGGCGGCCCCGACCACCGCTGGCGCGGCGCGGACTACGACCTGGCCTGCCTGATGGTCGACGCGGGCGGGGCGTGGAGCGCCGCGGACCAGCAGCACTTCTTCGCCGCGTACCTCGAGGAGCGCCGGCTGCACGCGCCCGACGTCGACCCGGGCGCCCTGCTCGAGCGCGCCCGGCGCGAGCACGCGCGGCTCGCGCGCCGGCTCGCCAGAGCGGGCCGCGCCGCTCCCGGCCGCTGGGACCCGCCGCCCCTGCACCTGCCGCGGCCGGGGCCGCGCGCGAGGTCCTGACCGGGCGGTCCGGGCCGTCGGCGCGGGGTCGGGTGCGCCCCGGCGCCGCCCCCCGCGGGCGTCCCTGGCCAAGTCCCGGTAGGAACACGCTTTAGGAGCGAGGCGCGCAAGTCGGGACCAGCTCGGGTGGCCGCCGCGGGCCCCGATTCCGTTCGCCCCGGCGGGGGGCCGGCCCGCGCGCGCTCGACACCTCGCAAGTGCCCAAATAGACTCGGCTTGCGTCCCGCGCGGGGAGCCCTCCGCACCGCCCCGGGCCCGGGACGCTCCCCCCATGCCCGACGCCGCCCGTCTCGAGTCCGCCTCGACGCGCACGATGCTCCGGTACGCCCTCCGCGGCGACCCGGAGGCGGAGCGCCGCTTCTACCTGCGGCTGAAGGAGCGCCTGACCGTGCTGGCCGCGCGCCATCCGCTGATGCCGCGCCTGCGCTCGACGACGACGCCGGAGGACGTGGCCTCCGAGGTGCTCGTGCGCTGCTTCGCGGCGCGCGCGTTCCAGCGCTTCGAGGACCGCGGGCGCAACTCGATCCCGCGCTTCCTGCACGTCGTGCTGCAGCGGACGCTGGTCGACATGCTGCGCCGCTCGAAGTCCGCCAAGCGGCGCTCGACCGGCGCCGCCGCCTCGCCCATCGCGCTGGACGACCGCGACGCGTACGAGCCGCCCTCGAACGACCCGACGCCGACCTCCCAGGCGCGCTCGACCGAGCTCGCCGAGCTGTGCCAGCGCCTGCTGGCGGGCCGCGAGCTCGAGGTGTGGAAGCTGATCGAGTTCGAGGGCCTGCAGCCCGCGGACGTGGCGGAGCGGCTCGACATCGCCCCCTCGACGGTGCGCTCGCTGTTCCACCGCGCGCGGTGCAAGCTGATCCGCGCCTTCGAGGAGCGCGAGTACGCGCAGGCCTGACCCGTGGCCGACCTGGACGAGCGCAGCGACCTCGAGCGCCCGGGCGACGAGGACGACGCGCAGCGCATCCTGACGCGCATCCTCGACGACCTCGACCGCGAGGGCTCTGTCGACCCCGAGGCGCTGCGCGCGGAGTTCCCGCACGTGCCCGAGGAGGAGATCGCGCGGCTGTGCTCCGCGGCGACGCGGTACGAGGAGGAGGCGCTGTTCCTGCGCATGGACTGGGAGGCGGCGCGCGAGCAGGAGGCGCCGCACCTCGAGAGCGGCACGATCGTCGGCGACTACGTCGTCGAGACGCCGATCGGCCGCGGCGGCATGGGCCGCGTGTACCGCGCCCGGCAGCGCTCGCTGGGCGACCGCCGCGTGGCGCTGAAGGTCCTGCCCGCCGGCGAGACGTCCGGGGGCCGCGAGGAGCGCTTCTCGCGCGAGGCACGCGCGGCGTCCTCGCTGCACCACCCCAACCTCGCCGAGGTCTACGGGTTCGGCACCGAGGGCGGCGTCCACTACTACGCGATGCGCCTGGTCGAGGGGCCGACGCTGCGCGAGGTGCTCGACGAGCTGGCCGCGAACCCGGAGCTGCGCCGCAAGCGCTCCGTCCGCCGCCGGATCGTCCGGCGCGTCGCGGAGGTCGCCGGCGCGCTCTCCACCGTGCACGAGAACGGCCTCGTCCACCGCGACGTGAAGCCGTCGAACATCCTGCTCGAGGGCCCCTCCCGCGAGCGCATCGCCGACCGCGCCGCGGTGCTCGTCGACTTCGGCCTGGTCCGCCCGATCGACACGGACGCCGCCACGATGACGCGCAACACGCCGGCCACGCCGGCGTACGCCGCGCCGGAGCTGCTGCTGGGCCAGGAGGTCGACGCACGCGCCGACGTGTTCAGCCTGGGCGTCACGCTGCACGACCTGCTCGCCGGGCGGCGCCCCACCGAGCGCATGCAGGCCTCGGCCGGCCTCGAGCCCCTGACCACCCTGGCGCCGGAGGTCGACCCCGACCTCGCCGCGATCGTCGCCAAGGCGACCGACCCGATGGCGAAGTGGCGCTACGCCGACGCCGCCGCGCTGCAGCGCGACCTGCAGGCCTGGGTGGACGGGCTGCCGGTGGCGGCGCGCACGCAGGGCCTGCTCGAGACGGGGCGGCGGTGGATCCGGCGCCACCCGTGGACGGCCGTGCGCACCGCCGCGGCGGTCCTGCTGCTCGCGCTCGCGGGCGCGACGGCGGCGTGGACCACCGACGTGCTCGCGCGGACGCGCGGCGCCCGCGAGGCGTACGAGCGGGGCGACGTCGAGACGCTCGTCGAGCGCCTCGAGCCGCTGCCCCGGCGCGCGCCGGGCACCTGGCTGGTCGGCGCGGAGTTGCTGGACGCGCGCGCCCAGCTCCTCGACGGCGTCGAGGGTCCGCTGCGCGGCCTCGGCGAGGCGGTGCGGCGCGAGGACCACCGGGCCTTCGTCGACGCCGCGGTGCGCCAGCTGGCGTTCGCGGGGCTCGAGGCGGCCGTGCTGCCCCGGCGCGCGCTCCTGCACCGCCTGCGCGAGGACGGCGTCGCCACCGGCGCGCTGACGCCGCGGCTCGAGGCCGCGATCGCGCGCACGACGCTGCTCTTCGCCGAGCGCCCCGACGCGTCGCCGGAGGCCTCCGCCGCGAGCGCCGAGTTCCGCGAGCGGCTGGTCGAGCTGCTCGGCTGGAGCCTGCCGCCGCAGAGCGCGCTGCAGGTGGTCGCGGCCCTGGGCGGCTGCGGGACGCCGGCGGAGGTGGCCGACATCCTCGCGTGGATCGACCGGGACGTCGGCGCGGGCCCCGTGGTCGAGCGCCGGCGCATGGGCCTGACCGCCGTGCAGAGCATCCTCGAGCGCGCGCCCGCCTGCGGTCACGAGGACGACCTCGCGCGCCACGACGTCGAGCAGGTCGCCTTCCGGATGGCGGCGCTCGCCGCCCGCCCGCTGACCGGCGAGGTGGTCCAGGAGCTCGACGGCCGCGCGTGGAAGACGGCGCTGCGCACGCTCGCGCTGGTCGCGCGCCGCCGCGGCGCCCGCTCGCCGCTGGAGGCGCTCGCCAGCGTGCCGCTCCACGACGACCTGCGCCTCGACCTCCTGTGCATCGCGCAGCGCGACGACGCGTACCCGTCGCTCCACGAGCTGGCGCTGGACGCCCAGCGCGCGGTCGCCGGCGACCTGTGGCGCTTCGGCTGGCGCTGCGCGCTCTACGGCGACGCGGACGTCCTCGCCGCCGCCCGCGACGGCCTGCAGAACCTCGGTCGCCTGGAGGGCAAGAGCGGGACGCACTACCTCGAGCCCTTCGACCGCGGCGGCGCGGCCGGCCTGGACGAGCTCGGCGGTCGCTACGACCTGCCGCAGCCCATGCTGCTCGGCCTCGTCGACCTGACGGCGCTGCCGGTCGAGCCGAACTGGACGCGGTCGCTCGACCAGGACCCGGGCGTGCTGGCCGCCTGGAGCTTCCACGAGGGCGCCTCCCTGCAGGGCTGGGCGACCGGCGGCGCGACCTTCCTGGCGCCGCCCGGCGAGTCGGGACACGCGCTCGACCTGACGCAGCCCGGCGCGTCGCGGGTGCGGCTGCGCATGACGGTGCAGGGCGACTACCCGCTCGAGGCGCTGAACCTGATGCTGCTGCACAGCCGCACGCCCCGCCCGCAGCTGCCCTACGCCGGCAGCGCGGACTTCGAGGTGCGCTTCGACGACGAGTTCCTGGCGCGGCGCCGCATGAAGCTCGACGAGCTCGGCGAGAACGTCGTGGCGCTGCCGATCGACCGGATCGAGCCCGGCGACCACGAGCTCGAGATCGTGCTGGCCGACGCGACCACGCGGTACCACCTGGCGGGCGCCTGGATCGAGGTGCCCGAGGCGCGCGCGCCCGAGGCGGCGGTGCCGATCCCCGGGCGCGAGCCCCAGCCCCCGGCCGACCCGGCGCTGCAGACGCCCGGCGGTCCGGGCGACCGAGTCGCGGGCGGCCAGTAGGACCTCAGCGCGCCTCCACGCGGCGCTCCTCCCCGCGGCGCTCCTCGAGGAACGCGCGCACCGCCGCGCGCCACTCCGCCGGCGCGCCGCGCAGCCCGGCCGAGTGGCCGACGCCCGGCAGCTCGACCAGCCGCGCCGGCCCCGCCAGCGCGTCCGCGACCCGGCGCGCGTCGGCGGCGCGCACGCGGCGGTCCGCGGCGCCGCGCAGCACGAGCGCCGGGGCCTCCACGCCGCGCGCGTCGTCCGCCGGGCGGTGCGCGAACGCGTCGAAGCCGCGCAGGACGCCGCCCCAGAAGAGCAGCAGCTCGGGCAGCCCCGCGGTCGGCAGGCCCATGGCCTCGCAGCGGTGCCGCAAGGCGTTGCGCAGCGAGTCGAAGGGCGCCTCGAGCACCAGCAGGTCGGCGCGCAGGCCCAGGGTCCCGACCGCGCGCAGCACGGCGGCCGCGCCCATCGACTGGCCGTACAGCAGCGTGCGCCCCGCGCGCAGCGCGGTGACCGCGTCGACGACGTCGCGCGCCTCGTCCCAGCCGAGCGTCGTGTGGTCCCCCGCCGAGCCCCCGCAGCCGCGGAGGTCGACCAGCACGACCTCCCAGCCCAGCGCGTGCAACTCGGCCGCCTCGCCGAGCAGCGAGTCCCGCGCGGCGGCGTGCCCGGGGAACAGGAACGCGCGGCCGGCGGGGTCGGGCGCGCCGGCCGGGACGAGCCACGCCGCGAGCGTCCCCGCCTCGCCCTCGACGGCGACGTCCTCGTACGCGAGCCCCGCGTCCGCGGGCGTCGCGCGGACGCGCGGCCGGGTCAGCACGACGCCGCACGCGAGCGTGCGTAGCTTCGCCAGCGCCCCGAGGTCCTCGGGCCGCGGCGTGCGCGGGCCGCGGCCGTCGACGTAGGTCGTCAGCGCGCGGGCGTGCAGGCAGGCGACCGGCTGGAGCGCGACGAGCGCCGCGGCGAGCACCCAGCCCGCGAGGCGGAGCGGGCGCAGGCGCCGGCGCGGCTCAGGGGTCGAGCGCACCCCGCCGCTCGTCGTTCCCGTACACGCCGTCCGGGCCGACCCGCGCGCTCACGAGCCGCCTCCCGCAGGGCCGTACAGCTCGATCGTGTTGCCGTCGGGGTCGCGCACGGCGGCGTGGACGCGACCGTCGGCCTCCAGCACGGGACCCTCGCGCCTCCCGCCGTGCTGCTCGGCGAGCCGGATCACGCGCGGGACGTCGGCGACCTCGAAGCCGAGCTGGTGGGAGGGGTAGCCCTCGAAGTCCGTCGTCGCGCGGATCGGCACGAGCTTCAGGGTGCGCCCGTCGAGCTCGCCGAACATCGAGCGCACGCCGCGCGCGTCCACCTCGCGGAAGGTCACGCCGAACGCCTCGGAGTAGAAGGCGACCATCGCGTCGAGGTGGTGGACCCGCACCGCGATCGTGGCCAGGACGCGCGGCGGGGGCGGCGCGGCGGTCGAGGCGCAGGCGCCGGCGACGCCCAGCGCGAGCGCCAGCGCGGCCGGGAGGAGGTGCGGGAGTCGTCGCGGATCCACGGGGAGCTCCCGCGCCGGGCGCCGGGAGCGCGGCCATCCTACCGCGGCCCGCGGCGGGCCCGCGCCCCGCGAGCGGATCAGGGAGCCGCCTCCGCGCGGGCCTCGGCCACGAGGTCGCGCAGGGCGGCGCGGGTGGACAGCAGCTGCTCCTTGCGCGCGCGCGGCAGGCGCTTGACGCGCCGCTCCACGCGCAGGGCGAGCTCGCGCGGGCCGATCTCGTGGGCCAGCACCAGCTCGAGCGGTCCGCGCCCGCGCAGGTACTTGGCCGCGCGCGGCCCGCCGCTCTCGTGCTCGCGCAGGCGGCGCTCGACGTCGGTCGCGACGCCGGCGTACAGCGTGCCCTGGGCCGTGCGCACCAGGTACAGGTGCCAGGCGCTCACGCCGCCGCCCCCAGGCGCGCCAGGGCGCGGTCGTGGGTGCGCCCGAGCAGCAGCTGGGCCGCCACCGCGCCGACGAGCGCGAGGAACATGTCCCACTGCGTGTCCCAGGGGTCCCCCTGGGTCCCCAGGAACGAGTCCGCGGCCTCGCCCCCGAGCACGGCGGCCCACCACTCGAGCAGCTCGTAGAGCGCGCTGAAGGCCAGGCACACGGCGGTCACCAGGGTGAACAGCCACTTGCCGCGGCGCAGCGGCGACGTGCGCAGCAGCACCTCGCGCGCGAGGATCGCCGGCACGAACCCCTGGGCCAGGTGCCCCAGGCGATCGTAGGGGTTGCGCGCCAGGCCGAACGCGTCGCGCGCCCAGTCGCCCAGCGGCACGCGCGCGTAGGTGTAGTGGCCGCCCAGCACGAGGATCAGCGCGTGGAGGAACAGCAGCCGGTAGAGCAGCGGCGTCAGCGGGAAGCGCGCGCCCGTCGCCACGAGCAGGACCGCGCCGATCGCGACGGGCGCGACCTCGAGGTACCACGTGGCGCGGTCGTGCGGCGCGACGCCCGAGGCCGCGAGCGCCGCCAGGGCGAGCGCCAGCAGCACCACGCGCTCGCGCCGCGGCGCGGCGTTCACGGGACGACCTGCACGCCCCGCCAGAACGCGAAGCGTCCGGCGATCTCCGCGGCCGCCTCCTTCGGATCGGGGTAGTACCAGGCCGCGTCGGCGTTGCGCTCGCCGTCGACCACGACGTGGCAGTAGCTGGCCGTGCCCTTCCACGGGCAGACCGTGTGCGTGTCGCTGTCCACGATCAGGGCGCGGTCCACCGACTCCGCGGGGAAGTAGTGGTTGCCCTCGACGACGACGGTCGCGTCGCTCTCCGCGATCACGCGGTCCTTCCAGACGGCCTTCATGGGGATGCCTCCTTTGCAGGCGCCGCGGTCCGCCCGGCGCGGGCGGCCCGGCGGCGCCGTCACTCGATGTAGCCCAGCTCGCGCAGCTGGTCGAGGTCGCGCGTGTCGAGGACCTCCTCGCCGGTCGCGTCCTCGCCCACCAGCGCACCGGGCACGTCGTCGAGCGCCGCCAGCACCGCGCGGGCGCCGTCGGGCAGCTCGCCGGCGGCGTCCAGGGGCGCCTGCTCGAGCGGGTCCGCGTCGAGGTCGAACACGAGCTCGCGCAGCACGCCGGCCTCGACCGAGCGCACCGCCTTCCAGCGGCCCGAGCGCACCGCGACGGACACGCCGCCGGCGCCCTCGAGGTCCTCCGAGCGCGCGACGCCGCCGGCGCCGTCGGAGTCCGCACCCAGCAGGTCCCGCCCCGCGGCGGTCGGCGGCGGCTCGAGCCCGAGGGCGCCGAGGATCGTCGGCAGGACGTCCACCGACTCGACCACGCCGGCCTCGCGCCGTCCCGCCTGCGCCCCGCCGGGCAGCTTGACGACCAGCGGCACGTGCACCTGGTGGTCCCACAGCCCCTTGCCGTGCAGCCAGCCGCCGTGCTCGCGGAACTGCTCGCCGTGGTCCGAGGTGAACACGAACACGGCGTCGTCGAACAGCTCGAGCTGCTCGAGGTGCTCGACGAAGCGCCCCAGCGAGTGGTCCATGAACTGGATCTCGCTGTCGTAGAGCGAGCGCACGAAGGCGACCTCCTCGGGCGTGTCCGCCTCGCGGAAGGTCTCCCAGTCCAGCTCGCCCGCGTACCCGGTGCGCACCTCGAAGGGGTCCTGCGGGATGTACGGGTGGTGCGGCTCGAGGGTGTGCACGTAGACGAACACCGGCTCGTCGCGGTGATGCTGGAGCCAGCGGAAGACCGTCTCGGGCAGCACGCCCAGGCGCTGGGGCTCGCCGCCGTAGCGCGTGGACCAGTCGTGCAGCTCCGAGAAGCCGCGGTTCAGGCCCTGGGCGTGGCCGACGATGCGGTTCGTGTAGAACGACGCCGTGCGGTAGCCCGCCGCGCGCAGGGTCTCCGCCAGCGTCGGCAGCTCGGCCGGCGCGCGCCGGCGCAGGTGCGGCACGCCGTGCTGCGACGGGTAGGTCGACGTGAAGATCGAGGGCATCGACACGTTCGTGCGGTTGCCCTGGGCGATGCAGCTCTCGAACACCACGCCCGCGGCCGCCAGGCGGTCCAGGTGCGGCGTGCGCGAGCCCTCGTAGCCGTAGGCGGGCAGGTGGTCGGCGCGCAGCGTGTCGGCGAGGTACAGGAACGCGTTCGGCCGGCGCGGCGCGTCGGCGGCGCGCACGACGGGCTCGCCCCAGCAGGCGACGGACGTCGCGCCGTCCTCCAGCGACTCGGCCGCGAGGACCAGCTCGACGCGCTCGCCGGCGGCGGCGGACAGGTCCACGGTGGCGGTCCCCCAGCCGGAACCCGCGTCCTGTCCGAGCTCGGCCAGCACGCGCTCGCGGCCGCCGCCGGCCAGCAGGACGCGGAAGAGCACGGCCTCCCCGTCCGCGGCGCCGCCTCCCGCCGGGACGACGCCGACGTCGAGGTGCAGGCGCGCACCCGCGGGGACCTCCAGCGGGACGCGCACCTCGCCGGGCACCGTGTGGAAGAACGCGTTCTGGAACACGCGGCCCAGGCGCACCTCGCCCCAGCCCGCGCCGCGCCGCGCCAGGTCGACGAGCTGGCCGCGCAGCTCGAGCGTCCCGAGGCGCACCGTCCAGCCGTCCTTGCCGACGCGCGGCAGGATGCGCAGCTCGGTGATCGCGCCGCTCCAGCTGGGCTCGCCGCGCAGGTCCACGGCGAAGGTCTGCAGGCCCTGGACCGGCGCGCCGACGACCTTGGCGCCGGCCTCTCCGCGGTCGTTCTTCCAGGTCACCCGCACGCGCGAGTAGCGCTTCTGCGCGCCCGTGTCGATGCGCAGGACGAGCTCCTCGACCCGCGCGGCGTCGACGCTCCAGCCGACCGGGGACACGATCTCGCCGCGCGGCTTCAGGTCGA
>JAUIDW010000208.1 GCA_030428395.1 bacterium
GGACGCCCCGGACGCGGCCGCCCGCGCCGGCGACCGCGCGCGCTTCGAGGCCGCGGGGCGCGCGCTCGTGCAGCTCGCCGAGCGCGCCCTGGCCGCGGGCGACGGCGGCCTCGCCGGCGACGTCGGGCTGAACCTGTGGCTGTCGAGCGTGCCGCCGGACGTCCGCCTGCGCGCGTTCCGCGCGTTCGTCGCCGGCCACGGCGAGCGCTCGTTCCCGCGGCTGGAGCCCGTGGTCTCCGGCCGCCAGGACCCCGGGTACCTCGACGAGCTGCCCGCGCTGCTCGCCGGCGTCGACGCGCCCGCCGCGCGCGTCCTGGAGGCCCGCGTGGCCGACGCGCTGCGCCGCCGCGGCGCGCCGCTCCCACGCGCCCAGGACGTTGTGTCCGAACAGGCGCCGCGCTAGCTTGCCCCGGGACGCGGCGCGCCGGAGGCCCCATGAAGCTCGAAGAGATCCTGGTCGGGTTGGATTTGGACGGCGGCGGGGCGCTGACGCCCGGCAGCCGGGTGGCCGCGCGCAGCGGGCTGTGGATCGCCGCGCGCACCGGCGCGCGCGTCACGTTCCTGCACTCGACGTGGGTGGACGACGACGGGCCGCCCCCGCCCGACCTGGAGGCGCTGTCGAAGCTCGAGGGCGTGATCTCGGAGGTCTGCATCGAGTTCGACGGGGGCGAGCTCTGCTGGGAGCTCGTGCTGACCGAGGAGCGCCCCTGGCTCGCGATCACGCGCCGCGTGCTCGAGGGACACGGCGACCTCGTGGTCGTGGCCAAGCGCAGCCACACGAAGTCGGACGACCGCCGCCTCGGCAGCGTCTCGATGAAGCTCGTGCGCAACTGCCCCGGCCCCGTCCTCGTGGTGCGCCCCGACCAGCCGGAGCGCTGCCGCGGCGTCCTGGCGGCGACGGACCTCACGCCCGTCGGGGACCTCGCCGTGCGCTGGGGAGCGCTGGTGGCCACCGAGGAGCAGTGCGACCTGTGGGTCGCCCACGCCTGGCAGGTGCCGATGGCGCTGCAGCTCGAGGCCTCGCGGCTGGAGCCCGAGGAGGTCCGCGCGCGCCGCGCCGCGATCGCCGACGCCGCCCGCGACCAGATCGAGGCGCTGCCCGAGGTCGCCGCGCTGGGCGCGCGCGCCCACACGCTGCTGGCCTGCGACTCGCCCTCGCGCCTCATCGCGGAGGCCGTGAAGGAGAAGCGGCCCGACCTGGTCGTCCTCGGCACGGTCTCCCGCACCGGCGTGCCCGGGCTGATCGTCGGCAACACGGCCGAGCGCCTGATCTACCGGCTCGACACGTCCCTCCTGACGGTCAAGCCGGAGGGCTTCGAGTGCCCCGTCCACGTCGTGGACTGAGCGCGACCGCGTCGCCCGTCAGGAGCGCGGGGTGTCCAGCAGCCACTCCTGCTCGTGGCTCGGGACCACGAGCACGGCCTGCTCGGTGCGCTTGAGCACGCCGTAGGCGACGCTGCCGAGCAGGAAGCGCGACAGGCCGGTGCGGCCGTGGGTGCCCAGCACCACGAGGTCGGCGGTCTCGGCGCGGTGGCCCAGCTCCTCGACGGGGTCCCCCTCGAGGAAGCTCGAGCGCACGTCGACGTCCTTCCACACGGTGCCGCTGGTCGCGCGCTCGAGCTGCTCGCGCGCGGCGTCGCGCTCGGCGTCGATGGCGTAGGTCGGCGACGGCGTGCCCTCGGCGGCGCCGGCGAAGGCGAAGGCCGGCGGGGAGTAGCAGTGCACGACCTCGAGCGCGGCCTCGAAGCGCTGCGCCAGCGCGCGCGCCAGCTCGACCGCGCGCTGGTTGTGCGTCGAGAAGTCCGTCGCGACGACGATCGTGTTCAGCTTCTCGACCGCGCCGGTCTGCGTCCACACCGGCGCGTGGGAGCGCGACAGCACCGCGCGGCTCGTGCTGCCGAAGTCGAGCATCGAGCGCTTGCCGTGGGGGCCCACCACCAGGAGGTCGGCCTGGTGACGCTCGGAGGCGTCCAGCAGGACCTTGGCGGGCGGGCCGGGCACGACGCGCAGCTGCTCCTCGGCGTCGTGGAAGTCCGCGTTGGCGCGGTTGCAGGCGGCCTGGAGGACGCGGGCCGACTCCTTGTGGGCGTGGGCGAGGGCCGCGGCCTCGGCCTGGGCCATCTCCTCGGCCTTCATCACCGGCCAGTACACCTCGAGCGCGTGGACGAAGTGCAGGTGGGAGTCGAAGCGCCGGGCGATGTCGAAGGCGCGCTCGGCGGCGTGCTGCGCGAGCCCCTTGCCGTCCAGTCCGACGACGACGCTGCGGAAGATCGAGTCGCTCATGATCGGCCTCCTACGACCCCGATCGTAGACCCGGGGGGCCGGAGCGGCCATGCGCACCTGAGGGTAGAGACGCCGGGAGCGGGGCCCCGCGAGCTCCCGCGGGCGCGCCTTGACGGCGCGGCCGCCACGGCGCACAACGCGCACGCGCCGGCCGGGCCGCGCCCGGGCCGGGGACCACGATGGCGGGCGAGCGCGTGTTCCGGTTCCGGGTCGCCGTGGACGACGCCGTCCGCGGGCGGGTCGAGGACGTCGACCTGCGCCTCGCCCGGCACCCGTCGGAGACCGACGAGCACCTCGTGCTGCGGGTGCTGGCGCGGTGCCTGCTCGGCGACGCGACGGCGCGCCTCTCGCCCGGCGTGTGCCGCGGCGACGAGCCGCCGCTCTCGGTGCCGGGCGACGGCCCCGCCCCGCGGCTGTGGATCGAGGTCGGGCGCCCGTCGCCCGCCCGCCTGGAGCGCGCCGCGCGCCGCGCCGAGGCCGTGGCCGTGCTGGCGGAGGCCGGCTGGCGCCCCGCGCCGCCGCGCGCGCGGCGCCCCGTGTCCGTCCTGGAGCTGCCCGCCGGGCTCCCGGCGAGGCTGGCCGCGCGGCTCGAGCGTACCACCCGCTGGCGCCTGCGCCGGACCGCCGCCGAGCTCGCGGTGGAGGGCCCGGGGTGGACCGAGTCGGGCCCCCTGCTCGCCCGCGAGCTCCCCGCCGGGCCCTGAGCGAGCGCGCCTCGCGCGGGGGCGACACTCCCCGAGCGCGCGCGGGGCGGCCCCCCTTGCGTGGGACCGCCCCGTCGAGACGTGAAGCGCCGCCCGGGGGCGGCCGGGTCGCGGGCTACTTGCGCTTGCCGACGATCTCCATCGCCATGTACTCGTCGCCGTCGGGGCCCTTGTGGAACGTCTGGAAGACGTTCTTCTCGCCCGAGACGATCTCCATGCGGTCGCGGAACCACTGCTCCTTCTCCCCGGTCATCGGGTTGGAGATGTGGCCCTCGGACTCCATCACCTTCGGGTTCTCGCCGGCCTCGCCGCGCGCGATGTGGAAGCCCGTGCTCCAGTTGTCGATCCAGATCGTGACGTACTCCTCGCGGAGGTTGTCGTAGCCCATGATCGACATGCCCTCGAACGGGCCCATGGGCGTCTCGCCCTTCACCTTCTCGATCAGGTAGCGGCCGCCGAAGATCCACTCGCGGTGGGCGGTCGCCTCGGCGTCCTCCCACGGGGAGTCGGGGCCCATGCGCCACTTGGTCTTCAGGGCCCACTCGCCCTCGAGCGGCGCCAGGCGGCGGTGCATCTCGCCGGGCGCCATGGCGGCCATCATCATGCCGCCGTCCATCGCCGCGCTCGCCTCGGCGGCGTGCCCCTCCTCCTGGGCGGGCAGGGCGGCGGAGACCAGCAGGGTCGCGGCGATTCCGAGGCCGAAGGCGGCCAGGACGTTCAGGTTCTTCATGTCGGATTCCTCTCGTGTTGCCTCTGGGTGCTTGGTTGGAGCACTTCCCCCCGAGGAATCCCGCCATTCTAGCGGCCGGGGCCAGGCGCTCCGGGCCGCGGCCGCGAATCGGGCGTCCCGGATGCGGGTCGTGCGGGAACGCTCGGCTCAGGGGCCCACGGCGCGGCGCAGGTCGCGGGCCAGCAGCCGGTGGAAGTGGTGCTCGCCCTGCTCGACGCGCGGGGCGTAGCGGCCGCGGTCGTACGCGCTCGAGCCCAGGCCGACCTGGACGGACTCGCAGATGGCGACGTCCTCGCGCTGGGTGAGCGCGCTCTGCTCGACGCTCTCCTCGAGGAAGCGCCGGGCCTCCTCGCCGTCGGCCGCGCGGAACCAGAACTCGTAGTCGACGCGGCAGCGGTCCGGGCCGAGCGGCACGACGTGGTTCGTGTCGAGGCAGGGGCCGTAGCGGTTCAGCATCCAGTTCGGGTAGACCCAGGCGTAGATCGCGCCGGGACCGATGCGCGCGCCCGCGTCGTACCCGATGCGCCCGTCGGGCGCGCCCGCGGGCGCGCAGGTCTGCACGGAGAAGTGCTCGAACGTCTCGGTGCGGTAGCTCTCCATGTCGATCTGCGCGTCGAGCGTCGGGTGCATGTGCGGGATGTGGTAGCCGCCGTCGAGGTAGTTGTCGACGTACACCTTCCAGTTGCACGCGAGCTCCCACGAGACGCTGCGCGAGTACGTGAGCTCGCCCCAGCCGCCCTCCTCGAGCGACGCGAGCAGCGGCGCCACGCGCGGCGCGAGGGGCGGGGCGTCGGGGTCGCCGTTCACGAAGACCCAGCGGCCCCACGCCTCGACGCGCAGGGGCACGAGGCCCATCGCGTCGCGGTCGAAGTCGCGCACGCCCGCCAGGCGGGGCGCGCCGCGCAGGGCGCCGTCGAGGTCGTAGCGCCAGGCGTGGTAGCCGCACACGAGCTCCTCGGCGCGGCCGCGCCCCTGGACGACCTCGCGCCCCTTGTGGCGGCAGACGTTGTGGAACGCGCGCAGCTCGCCGTCGCGCCCGCGCACGACGACCCAGGGCTCGCCGGCGAGGCAGCCGCTGGCGAAGTCCCCCGGCTGGCTCAGCTCGTCGAGCCGCGCCACGGGCTGCCATGTGCGCGCGAACACCGCGCGGCGCTCGAGCGCGTGCACCTCGGGCGCGACGTACCACGACGACGGCGGCATCCAGGCCGACTCGATGGGGACCTCGGGGTCGAACCCGAGGACCGCGGCGCGCAGGTCGGCGGAGTCCATCGGCGCGGGGGAGTCGCCGGCCCGACGCCCTAGCCGGCCGCCTGCAGCGGGGAGCCGGGCGCGGCCAGGAACTGCTCGAGCTGCTCGCGCGCCTCGGAGTCGCGCATCTGCCGCGGCGGGTGCTTCATCGTGTACGCCGACACCGCCTCGAGCGGCCCGGCGAGCCCGCGGTCCAGCGCGAGCTTGGCGCAGCGCACGGCGTCGACGACCACGCCCGCGGAGTTGGGCGAGTCCTCCACGCTGAGCCGCGCCTCGAGGTTCATGGGCACGTCGCCGAAGCCCTTCCACTCGAGCCGCAGGAAGCAGACCTTGTTGTCGTTCTGCCACGCCACGTAGTCGGACGGCCCGATGTGGATGTCGCCGGGGTCCAGCGGCAGGTCGAGCTGCGACTGCACGGACTCGGTCTTCGAGACGCGCTTCGACTCGAGCCGCGAGTGCTCGAGCATGTTCATGAAGTCGGTGTTGCCGCCGGTGTTGAGCTGGTAGGTGCGCTCGAGGCGCACGCCGCGGTCGCACAGCATGCGCGCGACGATGCGGTGCAGGATCGTGGCGCCGAACTGGCTCTTGATGTCGTCGCCGACGATCGGGAGGCCGCGGCGGCGGAACTCCTCGGCGAACTCGGGGTGGCTGGCCACGAAGACGGGGACGCAGTTGACCATCGCCACGCCGGCCTCGAGGCACGCGCGCGCGTACTCGCGCACGGCCTGCTCGGAGCCCACGGGCAGGTAGCAGACGAGCACCTCGGCGCGCGCCTCCTGAAGCGCCGCCACGAGGTCCACCGGTTCCGCGTCGGCGACCCGGAAGGCCTGGTCCTCCGGGTAGCGCGCCATGTGCTCGGCGACGCCGTCGAGGACGGGGCCCATCTGCACCCGGACGCCGAAGTCGGGCAGCTCGCGCTGGAACACCGTGGTGCAGTTCGGGCGGGCGAACACCGCCTCGTGCAGCGGCTGGCCGACCTTGCGCCGGTCCACGTCGAAGGCCGCCACGGGGACGACGTCGGAGAGGGCGTAGCCGCCGATCTCGGCGTGCATCAGGCCGGCGACGGTCTCCGGGTCGCGCCCGCGGTAGTACTCGAGCCCCTGGACGAGGGAGCTGGCGCAGTTCCCCACGCCGGCGATGGCCAAGCGCACGGCCTCACTCACGGTGTCCTCCTGGTTCCATCCGGAATCGAGCGGGTCGAGGGGGAGCGCGGCGCGCCGCGAACCCGTCGACCCCGCGCCGCGGCGCGGCGTCGCGACCCTTCGCGTTGCTGCGGTCGAAGCTACCGGATCCTGCCGGGACTCCGCAACGTCCGCCGCGGCGGGCGCGCGGCTCAGGCCCCGGCGGCGTCGCCGCGCAGGGACTGCAGCTCCCAGTAGCGCCGGTACAGGTCGTTCGACGCGAACAGCTCCGCGTGCGTGCCCCGCCCGGCGACGCGGCCGTGCTCGAGCACCAGGATCTCGTCGGCGCGCTGCGCGGTCGCCAGGCGGTGGGCGATCACCAGCGTCGTGCGCCCCTCGAGCAGGGACTCGAGCGCCCGGCGCACGCGGTCCTCGGACTCCGGGTCGAGCGAGCTCGTGGCCTCGTCCAGCAGCAGGATGGCCGGGTCGCGCAGGAACGCGCGCGCGATGGCGATGCGCTGGCGCTGGCCGGCCGACAGGCGGACGCCGCGCTCGCCGACGAGCTCCGCGTAGCCCTTCGGCAGCCGGCGTACGAACTCGTCGGCGCCCGCGGCGACGGCCGCGGCCCGCACCTCGTCGTCGGTCGCGTCGGGGCGGCCGTAGCGGATGTTCTCCTCGACCGTGTCGCCGAACAGGAAGATCTCCTGCGGCACCACGCCGATGGCGCGCCGCAGGTCGGCGGTCCGCACGTCGCGCACGTCGTGGCCGTCCACGCGCACGCTCCCGGAGTCGGGGTCGTGGAAGCGCATCAGCAGGGCGAACAGCGTGCTCTTGCCCGCCCCGCTCGGTCCGACGAGCCCGATCACGCGGCCCGGCGCGACCCGCAGGTCGAGGCCGGCGACCGCGTCCTCCTCCGCGCCGGCGTAGCGGAACGCGACGCCCTCGAAGGCCAGCTCGCCGCGCACCGACTCGAGCGGCCGCGCGTCCGGCGCGTCCGCGATGGTGGGGGCGGTGTCGAGGATCTCGAAGATGCGCGCGCTGGCGCCGCGCAGCTCGCGGTAGCCGGCGTAGAGCCCGCCCAGGGTGCCGACGGAGATCGCGATCGAGAACGTGTAGAGCAGGAACGACGTCAGCTCGCCGGGGGACAGCTGGTCCCGCAGCATGAGCCGCCCGCCGTAGCCCAGCACGATCGCGAAGGCGCCGAACCCGGCGAACTGCATCAGGCCCAGGAAGCCGCCGGTGAGCCGCGCGTTGCGCAGCTGCACGCGCAGCAGATCGCCCAGGCGGCTGCGGTAGCGGGCGAGCTCGTGGTCCTCGCCCTGGAACGACTGCACGGTGCGGATGCCGCTCAGCGTCTCCTCGGCGCGCGCCGCCGTGGTCGCCAGCGCGTCCTGCGCCTGCGTGGAGAGGCGCTCGAGCCGGCGGCCGAAGAACACGGCCAGCAGGACGACCGGCGGGACGACCAGCAGCGCCAGCACGGTCAGCCGCGTGTGCAGCACGAGCAGGATCGCCAGCGTGCCGCCGAACCGCAGCAGCGCGTGCACCCCCGCGGGGATCTGGTGGGTCAGCGCGCCCTGCACGACGGAGAGGTCCGAGCCGAGGCGCGACATCAGCTCGCCCACGCGGCGGGTCTGGTAGAAGTCGGGCGCGAGGCGGACCAGGTGGCCGAACAGGCGCTCGCGCAGGCCGCGCAGCAGCCGCGCGCCGGTCGCGGTCAGCAGGTAGTGCTCGCCGTAGGCCAGCACGCCCAGGACCGCGAAGAGCCCGAGCAGGCCGAGGACGATGCGGTTCAGCAGCTCCTCGCTGCGCTGCACGAGCGCCGCGTCGACCACCCGTCCGGCCAGCGCCGGCGTGGCCAGCCCCGCGGCGCTGGCGAACAGCAGGATGGCCGTCGCGGCGGCGAGCGCGCCGCGGTGGGGGCGCGCCAGCCCCAGGAGACGGCCGAGCTGCGGCGGCCGCGGCTCCCCGCCGTCGGGCCCGGCGTGCTGCGTCCCCTCCGCGTCCATGCCGCGCACGCTACCGCCCCGGCCGGGCGGGCGCGACTGCGGCGCCCCCGGCCGCGTTTGCGCGCGACCGGCCGAGCGGACACGATGCCGCCATGAAGACCGTGACGAACCCCGCCGCTCTCCGCTCGCTGCTCCGCGTCCTGGCCCCGTGCCTCCTGCTCCTGCCGCTCCTGCGCGCGGCCGCTCCGCAGGAGCCGGAGCCGGCAGGGGCGGGCGGCCTGCCGCGCGCCGTGTTCCTCGTGCGCCACGCCGAGAAGGAGGCCGAGCCGCGCGAGGACCCCGGCCTGACCGCGGAGGGCGCGGCCCGCGCCGAGGAGCTCGCCCGCGTGCTGGGGAAGGCGGGCGTCACGCACCTCTTCAGCAGCGACTTCCGCCGCACGCGGCTGACGCTGGCCCCGCTCGCGGAGCGCACCGGGCTCGAGGTGGTGACCCGCTCCGCGCGCGACGTCGAGGGCCTGGTGCAGGTCCTGCGCGAGCTGCCCGACGGCGCGGTGGCCGTCGTCGCCGGCCACTCGAACACGGTGCCCGCCGTCGCCGCCGGACTGGGCGCCGAGCTGGCGGACCTGCACGAGTACCCCTACGGCCTCGCGCTCGAGGAGTCGGACTACGACCGGCTGCCGCTCGTCCTGCTGCCGCCGCGGGGCGCGCAGGGCGCCGCGCGCGCGCTCGAGCTGCGCTACGGCGCCCCCGACGGCGACTAGCGTCGCGGCGCCCCCGATCGGCCCCGGGTGCTCCGGATCGGCCCCGGCCGGCCGACCGCGCGGCCCGGAGGCCTCGCCGCCGCCCTTTTGGGGCCCCGCGTTGGATCGCCCCGGGGGCGGCCGCTAGACTCCTCCGCCCGCCCGCGGCCCGATCCCGGAGCTCCGCGGGCGCCCCGAAGCGATGATGACGATCTATGTCGGCAACCTGCCGTTCTCGGCGACCGAGGACGAGGTCCAGAAGATGTTCGAGACGTTCGGCGCCGTGCGCCGCGTGACCCTGATGCGCGACGGCGAGGGCGGTCGCTCGCGCGGCTTCGGCTTCGTCGAGATGGGCGACGAGACGGCCGCCGGCGCGGCCATCGAGGGCCTGCAGGGCTCCGACCACGGGGGCCGGCCCCTGAAGGTCTCGCCCGCGCGCCAGCGCTCCCGCCGCACGGGCGGCGGCGGCCGCGGCTTCGGCGGCGGCGGCGGCCGCGGCGGCCGCTCGTTCAACTGAGCGCCGCGCGCCGGTCCCCGGCGCACCCGGGACCTCCCGGAACCCACCGCCGCGCCGCGGCCGGCGGTTCGCACCCCGTCACGCGACCGGGATCACGGACAGGCGCGCGCG
>JAUIDW010000209.1 GCA_030428395.1 bacterium
TCGAGCGCGGCCGTCACCGCGGCGGGGCCGCCCGCGGGCGGCGGCGCGCCCGCCGTTTCCCACAGCAGCACGTTCGTCGCCGTGCCGGGGGACCACGGGCCGGTGTACGTGCCCTCCAGCGCGGGGCCGCACACGCCGGCGCGCAGCAGCGGGTCCTCGAACCACTCGCCGACGAGGTCGGCGGACGCCATCGGGCCGACGCGGGCGAGCTCGAACAGCTCGCGCTCGCCGAGGCGGCGCGCGCGCCAGCCGGTGCGCGCCAGGCGCAGCAGCTCGCCGACCGAGGCGCCGCGCACGTCCGGCGGCGGGGCGGCGAGCAGCTCGAGCACGAGCGGGCGGAAGCTCTCGATCCAGGCGCGGAACCGCGCCCAGGCCTCGACGTCCGCCGCGCCGGCGCCCTCGACCGCGCCGTCCCCGCGCAGCACCACGCGCCGGCCGCCGGGGTCCGCCAGGAGCACTGGCGCGCCGTCGCGCTCGAGCCCGCCGAGCACGCCGTCGAGCTCCGGGTGGCAGCGCGCCGGCGGCAGCGCCAGGCCGGGCACCGCGAAGCCCGGGTGGAACTCCTCGCGCGCGGCGAGCCCGCCGACCCCGTCGCGGCGCTCGGCCAGCACGACCCGCCGCCCGGCGCGGGCGAGCACCAGGGCCGCGGCCAGGCCGTCCCAGCCCGCGCCGATCACGACGGCGTCGACGCCGCGTCCGCGGGAGGCGCTCACAGCGCGCGGCTCCGCAGCATGGCGCGGGCGGCGAGGGCCCCGGGCGCGCCCATGATGCCGCCGCCGGGGTGCGTGCCCGACGCGCACATCCACAGGCCCTTCACGGGCGTGGCGTAGCGCGACCAGCCCGCGGCGGGGCGCAGGAAGGCGAGCTGCTCGAGCGAGAGCTCGCCGTGGAAGATGTTGCCCTCGGTCAGGCCGAACTCCTGCTCGAGGTCCCAGGGCGTCAGCACCTGCCGGAACAGGATCGACTCCTTCAGCCCGGGGCAGTACTCGGCCAGCGTGTCGACCACGGCGTCGCCGAACGCCTCGCGGCGCTCGGGCCAGCGCTCCGGGCCCTCCTTGATGCGGTAGGGCGCGTACTGCACGAAGCACGACACGATGTGCTTGCCCGGCGGCGCGACGCTCGGGTCGGAGAGCGAGGGGATGACGACGTTCAGGTACGGGCGCTCGGAGAAGTCGCCGTACTTGGCCTGGTCGTAGGCGCGCTCGAGGTAGTCGTAGCTGGGCGCGATCGCCACGTCGCCGCGCACGTGCGGGCCGTCGCCGGGGCGGCACGTGAACTCCGGCACGCGGTCCACGGCCAGGTTCACCTTGCCCGAGCTGCCGCGCAGCTTGTACCGGCGGATCTGGCGCAGGAAGTCGTCGTCGAGGTGGTCGGGGCCGACCAGCCCGAGGAAGGTGCGGTGCGGGTCGACGCCCGACACGACCGTCCGGGCGCGGAGCTCGTCGCCGTTGGCGAGCACGACGCCGCGCGCCTGGCCGCCCTCGACCAGCACGCGCTCGACCGGGGCCTCCGTGCGCACCTCGGCGCCGAACGAGCGCGCGGCGGAGGCGCAGGCCTCGCTGATGGCGCCCGTGCCGCCGCGGGCGAAGCCCCAGGAGCGGAAGGCGCCGTCGATCTCGCCCATGTAGTGGTGCAGGAGGACGTACGCCGTCCCCGGCGAGCGGATGCCCAGGAAGGTCCCGATGATGCCGCTGACCGACATGGGGGACTTCAGGGCCTCGGACTCGAACCACGCGTCGAGGAAGTCCGCCGCGCTGGCGGTCAGCAGGCGCAGCTTGCGCACGCGCTCGTCGGCCGTCAGCCCGCCGAAGCGCTTGGCCAGCTTGCCGAGCTGCAGCAGCTCGAGCGGGTTCGTCGAGGTCGGCGCCGGCGCCTGCTCGTCGATGACCGACTTGACGAAGCGCGAGATCTGGCTGAGAGACTGGCCGAACTGCGGGTAGACCTCGGAGTCGCGCTTCGAGAAGTGCGCGATCTCGCGGCGCGTGCGCTCGCCGTCGGGCCAGCGGACCAGGCCGGGGCCCTCGAGGTGGGGCACGAACGAGCACTCGAGCGGCAGGATCTCGAGCCCGTGCCGGGGCAGGTCCAGGTCGCGGATGATCCACGGCCGCAGGAGGCTGACGACGTACGAGCAGACCGAGAACGTGAAGCCGGGGTACAGCTCCTCGCTGACCGCGGCGCCGCCGACGACGTGCCGGCGCTCGAGCACCAGCACCTTGCGCCCGGCGCGCGCGAGGTACGCGGCGCAGACGAGGCCGTTGTGGCCCCCGCCGACGACGATGGCGTCCCAGCGCGCGCTCACGTCGCGGCCTCCGCCGGGCGGGCCGCCGGGCACGTCTTCTTGCGCGGCGGGTCGTAGAACGGGCGCGGCACGATCCGCGCGTCGAGGCGCCGGCGCTCGAACTCGACGGTGACCTCGATCTGCAGCGCGCGGCCCTCGCGGGCGAAGGGCGCGCGGACGCTGGCGAGCGCGAGGTCCTTCTTCAGCGTCGGCGACCACGCGCCGCTGGTCGCGTAGCCGACCTGCTGGGGCCCGCTGTACAGCGGGCGCGCGGTCCGCCAGGCGTGCGTGCACGTCTCGACGGGCAGGCCGCGGCGCTCGTACAGCGCCTCGAGCTGCTCGTAGTCGAGGTCGAGCCCGACGAGCTGCCACGCGATGCCGCGGTCCCGCTCCGCGCGGATGGCGGCCTGGCCCAGGAAAGGCTCCCGGTCGAGGTGCACGGCCCAGCCCAGCCCGAGCTCATCGGGGGTCGACTTCTGGAAGTCCGCCAGGCAGTGGCGGGCGCTGCGGTAGTCCACGCCGCCCAGGACGAAGCCCGCCTCGACGCGGCTGACGTCGAGCGCGTCGAGCCCGATGGGCAGCAGCCCGTGCCGGTGGCCGGCGTCGACCAGGGCGTCCCACACGCGCAGCGCGTCGCCCGCCGGCATCCAGAGCTCGTACCCGAGGTCGCCGGTGAAGCCCGTGCGCGTCACGTCGACGCGCACGCCGTCGAGGTCGCCGGCGGCGGCGCGGAAGAAGCGCAGCGCGTCCACGTCGACGTTGCAGCAGTCCCGCAGCACCGCGCGCGACGTCGGGCCCTGCAGCGCGAGGGCCGCGACCGCGTCCGTCTCGTCCTCGACGGTCACGCGCTCGCCGGCGAGCTGCGACACGAGCCACGCGTACGACGGCTCGGCCGAGGTCATGCGGAAGCGCTCGTCCTCCAGCCGCGCGACGGTGCCGTCGTCCAGGACGTGGCCGGCGTCGTCCGTCCAGCAGCCGTAGGCGACCTGCCCGACCTTCAGCCGGCGCACGTCGCGCGTCCACACGCGCGCGAGGAACGCGGCGGCGTCGGGGCCCTCGACGCGGTACTTGCAGAGCGGGGTGGCGTCGAGCAGCCCGGCGCCGTGGCGGATGGCCTGGTACTCGCGGTCGTGGTGCGGCTCGTAGGAGCAGACCGCGTGGTAGCCCGCCCACTCCTTCCAGCGGTAGCTCGTGCACAGCGCCTGCGTGCGCGGGTGGAACGGGCTCTCGATCGGCATGGGCGTCGCGGGCGCTGCACCTTAGCGCCGCCGTGCGGGCGCACAAGCGCGCGGGCGCGGCGACGCTCAGCGGAACCCGCGGCGGCCGGAGGAGCGGCGCGTGGCCGTCGTGCCCGCGCTGCGCTGCTGCGCCAGGTCCTCCTCGGCGCTGCCGGCGGCGTCGTGGGGGATGCTGCGCAGGGCCTCGCCGCGCTCGATGCGCTCGCGCCGGATGCGCTCGGCCTCCTCGGGCGGGGGCGGGTCGCCGAACAGCCCGCCCTCGTCGAGGATCGAGTTGTTGAACTCCTCGTAGAGCGCGCGGAAGAAGGGCATCCAGAACGGGCTCGTGACGGCGAGCAGCAGGTACTTGACCGGCTCCGAGTTGAGGGTGATCGGCAGTTCCACGGGAGGCCTCGATCCTGCTCCGCTATCGGGCCGGCGCGGCCGGCGTCCTGAGGTCCGTGCGCTCCGCGGCCCACTCCCGGAGCAGCCCCCGCGCCAGGTCGGGCCCGGAGGGGGTCAGGATCGAGTCGGGGTGGAACTGGACGCCCCAGCGCGGGAGGGACGTGTGGCGGACCGCCATCGGCACGCCGTCCTCGGTCCAGGCGACGCGCTCGAGCACGGCCGGCAGCTCCGCGGCGCGCAGCGAGTGGTACCGCCCCGCCTCGAAGGGGTCCGGCAGTCCCGCGAAGGGGCCGACGCCGGTGTGGTGCACCGGCGTGGCGCGCCCGTGCACCGGCCGCGGGTCGCGCGCGACGCGGCCGCCGGCCTCGACCACGAGCACCTGGAACCCGAGGCAGACGCCGAGCACCGGCAGCTCTGCGGGCAGCTCGCGCAGCAGCGCCCGGCACGCGCGCGCCTCCGCCGGACGCCCGGGGCCGGGGCCCAGGATCACGGCGCGGGGCCCGACGGCCAGCACCGCGGCGGTCGAGGCGTCGCGCGCGCGGAGCACGCGCACCGGCGCGCCCTGTCCCTCGAACAGGTGCACCAGGTTCCACGTGAAGGAGTCGTCGTTGTCGACGAGGGCGATCATGGCGAGGCCGCGGCGGGCGACGCGACAGTCTGCCGCTCCCGGGGTCCACCCGGCAAACCGGGGGCCCCTCGGGGCCGCGGGGCGCCGCTCCGGGGCGCCGGGGAGCGGGGGAGCGACGGGGGGTGGTGCGCGCGGGGGCGGTGTGCTCGAATCGGGGAGAGGGGAGAGGAGCGCGGCCCACCTGTGCCGCGGGTACCTCGTCATGCGCCGATCCCCCGGGACTCGACCCTACCTCACGGCCCTCCTCGCCGTCCTGGCGCTGGAGACGGCCTGCTCGGACACGCGCGCCTCCGCGCCCGCGGAGCCCGTCTCCCCGCGCGCCGCGCCCCTGGGCGCCTCCCCCGAGTTCCTGGCGTCCGCCCGCGACGAGTTCGCCGACGGCGCGGCGGCCGAGCTGCAGGCCCTGCGGACGCTCCGGATGGAGCGGCTCGGCGACGCGCCGGTCCCCGCGGGCCTGCTGCGCGAGGAGCGGGCGGCCGAGCGGCGCCTGGCCGAGCTGCGCGCCGCCGCGCCGCGCGAGTGGACCGCGCTGCGGCCGGGCATGCGCCGCAGCCTCGAGGACCTCCGCGCTGCGGTCGAGGCCCTTGCGTCCCGCCGCTGAGGTCCCAAATTGGGTCGCGCCCCCCCGGCGGGGCCCCGCGGAGCACGACCATGAGAACACCTAGCCATCGGGCCGACCGATCGGCGCGGACCCCGCGTGCGGGGCGCGGCGCGCTGCCCTGGATCCTCGGGCTCGCCCTGGTCGCCGGCGCCTTCACCCTGCTCGGCAACGGCGAGCGCTCGCAGCCGCGGCCGGTCGCGCCGCGCGCGGACCTGAAGCCGCACGAGCTCGCCACGATCGAGCTGTTCGAGCGCAGCTCGCCGGCGGTGGTCCACATCACGACCACGACGCTGCAGCAGCGCGGCTACTGGAACCGCAACGTGGTCGAGGTCCCGGCGGGCACCGGCACCGGGTTCGTGTGGGACGACGCGCGCCACGTCGTGACCAACTTCCACGTGATCCAGGGCCTCGTGGAGCGCGACATCGTGGACCGCTTCCGGGCGCTCCGCGGCCGCCGGGCGCTGGTCACCCTGCAGGACGGCCGGATCGTGGGCGCCGAGGTGGTCGGCATCGCGCCGCACAAGGACCTGGCCGTGCTCGAGCTCGAGGAGGCCCCGGAGGTCGAGCCGATCCCGCTGGGCACCTCGGCCGACCTGCGCGTGGGCCAGTCGGTGCTCGCGATCGGCAACCCCTTCGGCCTGGACCAGACCCTGACGACCGGCGTGATCAGCGGCCTGGGCCGCGAGATCCGGGCCGTGGACGGCACGCCCATCCGCGACGTGATCCAGACCGACGCGGCCATCAACCCGGGCAACTCCGGCGGGCCGCTGCTCGACAGCTCCGGGCGCCTGATCGGCGTCAACACCGCCATCGTCAGCCCCTCGGGGGCCTACGCGGGCATCGGCTTCGCCGTGCCGGTGGACGCCGTGAACCGCATCGTGCCCCAGCTGATCGAGCACGGCCACGTCACGCGACCGGGCCTCGGGATCGCGCTGGTGTCGGAGAGCCTCGAGCTGCAGCTCGCGCGCCGCTACGGGATCGTCGGCGCGGTCGTGGCCGAGGTGGTGCCGGGCAGCCCCGCGGACGCGGCCGGGTTCCGGGCCTGGTCGGTCGAGGGCGAGCGCCTCCGCCCCGGGGACGTCGTCGTGCGCGTCGGGGACGACGCGATCCGCGGCCGGAACGACCTGTTCGCGGCGCTCAAGAAGTACGAGGTGGGGGACCGCGTCCAGGTCGTGCTGCGGGGACCCGAGCGCGAGCGCGAGGTCCAGGTCGAGCTCCAGGCCGTCGAGCAGGACTAGGCCGGACCGGGGCCGGGGCGCTTGTCGGCGCCCCGCGGCGCTGGCAGGCTCAAGCCGCGCTCCCCGCGGCTCGATGGAGGAGCGGGCGCGCCCCCTCCCGCCCGCCGCCGCCCCGCGGCCCTCCGCGCCCTCTCCGCGATGCAACGCCCCTCCCCGATGGCCGGCAGCCCCCCGGCCGTGGACGGCCCGCGGCCGGAGCGCCTCCGTCCGGCGGGCGCCGCGGACGCCGGCGCGCGCGTCGGCCCGCTGGGCGTCGCGCTCCTGGCCGCGGCGGTCGTCGCCTGCCGCCTGCTCGCGCTGCGGGCGGTGCCGATCTACGACGACGCCTTCATCACGTACCGCTACGCGCAGAACCTGGCGCGCGGGGCCGGCCTCGTCTTCAACCCCGGCGCGGCCTGGGAGCCGGTGCTCGGCACGACGACGCCCGGCTACGGCGTGGTGCTCGCCGGGCTCGTCGCGCTGGGCCTCGAGGTGCGGCAGGCGTCGCTGGGGCTGAACCTGCTGGCCGACGCGACGTCGCTGTGGCTGCTCGCGCGGCTGTTCGACCGGCGCGCCGTGCCCACGGTGATCGCCGGGCTGGGCCTGGCCGCGCTGCCGCAGCTCGCGCGCATCAGCATGGGGGGCATGGAGTCGCCGCTGCTGCTCTGCGCGACGCTGGCCGCGGCGCTCGCCGCGCGCGCGCGCGGGCCGGGTAAATCCGCCGCGGGTGCTCGCCCCGTGGTCGCCGGGCTGCTCGCGGCGGCCTGCGTCTCCCTGCGGCCGGAGAGCGTGCTGCTCGTCCTCGTGCTGGGCCTGGCGCACCTGCGACCGCCCGCGCGCCTCGTGCGCTACGCCGCGCCGGTCCTCGCGTTCGGCGCGGCCTACACCGCGCTGCTCTGGTGGGTGTACGGCTCGCCCGTGCCGCAGTCGGTCGTCGCCAAGTCCGGGCTGCCCGACCCCGTCGACTGGACGGTCCGCGCGCGGATCATCCTGACCGAGTCGTTCGCGCCGCTCCTGCCGATGGTCGCCGCGCTGCCGCTGGTCGCCTGGGGCGCCGTCCGGCTGCTCGCGCGCCGCGTCGGCCCGTGGCCGCTGGTGGCCTTCGCGCTGGCGATGGTGGCGGCCTACCTGCTGAAGCGACCCAAGACCTGGGGCTGGTACTTCTACCTGCCGCTGGCGAGCTGGGTGGTGTGCGTCGCCGCCGGCACCGAGGCGTTGCTCGAGCGCCTGGGGCTGGCCGCGCGGGCGCAGCGCGCGCTGGCGCGGCCGCTGGTCGTCGGCGGGCTCGCCGCGCTGGTGGTCGCCGCGGGCGCGGTCGCCATCGGCCGGCGCCCGGACGCCGTCACGCCGAACGTGTACGAGGCCATGGCCGCCTGGGCGGAGGAGGACCGGCCCGCCGAGCGCGGCGCCTCCGTGTACGCCTCCGACATCGGCGCCATCGCGTTCTTCAGCGGCGCGCGCGTGCTCGACGCCGAGGGGCTGGTGTGGCCCGCGGCCCTCGCGTACGAGGACAAGCTGGGCGCCGTGCGCGAGCACCGCCCGGAGTACGTGCTGCTCGTGGCCAACCACGCGCGCCTGGGCGCGTTCCTGGCCGACCCCGAGCTGACCGCGGCCTACGCGCTGCACCGCCGCTTCGACGCCCGCGGGCGGACGGAGCTCGCCTTCGACGCGGAGACGCTGCCGCGCGGCTGGGTGCAGGACTACGCGCTCTACCGGCTGCGCGAGTCGTCGAGGTAACCCAGCGCCCGCAGCGCCTCGCCGGCCTCGTCGTCCAGGGGGGCCTTCGGCGCTGCGCCCGCACCCGCCGGCCGCGCCGTCCGCGCCCGCCACCGCTCGAGCGCGCGCGCGAGCTCGTCGCGCGCGGCCGCGTGTCCGGGGTCCGCCGACAGGTCATGGCGCTCGCCGGGGTCCGCCCGCAGGTCGAACAGCTCCAGCCGCGCGCCGTGCGCGACGAGCTTGAGGTCGCCGCGCACGACGGCGAGCTGCTGCCCGACGCTCGAGCCGTGGCGCGAGCTCAGGAACAGCGTGCGCGGCGGGGCGGAGGCGGCGCCGTCGCCGACGAGCCAGCCGGCGAGCGAGCGCCCCGGACCCGCGGGCAGCCCGGCGAGGCCGCAGAGCTCGGCCAGCGTGGGCGCGAGGTCCAGCAGCGAGGCGGGGGCCTCGACGACGCGGCCGGTCGCGAGCGGGTCGCGCGGGTCGTGGACCACGAGCGGCACGCGCACCATCTCCTCGTACACCGTCGCGTTGTGCCCCTGCGAGCCGTGCTCCAGGAAGGCCTCGCCGTGGTCGGAGGTGGCGATCAGCACCGCCCCGCGCGCGGCCGCGGCGCGCGCGACGCGGTCCAGCAGCGCGTCCGCGTAGGCCAGGTACTCCTCGTAGCGCGCCGCCAGCGCCAGCACGTCGGGGTGGTCCGGCGCGAGCCCCGCGCGGTGCGCGGCGCGGCACGCGTCGATCGAGCCGTCCGCGCCGTCGGGGGCGAAGCGCCCGCGGAACGCGCCCGGCGGGTCGTAGGGCATGTGCGGCGGCGCCAGGTGCACGTACAGGAACAGCGGCCGCTCGGCCGCGGCGGCGAGCTCGCGCTCCGCCTCGGCCACGGCCAGCTCGGCGCGGTCGCGGCTCCAGCTCCAGCCGCGCCAGCGCGCGAAGCCCTGCGCGAACCCGCCGGCCGCGCGCACGACCGGCGTCTGGACGAGGGCGACCGTGCGGTAGCCGCGCGCGGCGAAGGCCTCGGCCAGGGTCGTGTGCGCGTCGGCGAGGGCGTCGTCCAGGGCGCGCACCCCGTGGACCTCCTGCTCGAGGCCGGTGAAGGTCGTGGCGACCGAGGGGACGGTCCAGGAGCTCTGCGACCGCGCCGCCGCGAAGCGCACGCCGCGCGCGGCGAGGTCGTCGAGGGTCGGGCTCGTGTCGCGCGCGCCGCCGTAGCAGCCCAGGCGCCCGGCGGCCACGGAGTCCGCCACGAACAGCACGACGTCGCGACCACTCCAGGCGCCGGCGAGCTCGTCGTCCGCGGGCGCGGGCGCGGGC
>JAUIDW010000543.1 GCA_030428395.1 bacterium
CTGCTCGCCGACCGACAGCACCGGGTTCAGCGCGGCGGCGGGGTCCTGGAAGACGGCGCCGAGCGAGCGCGCGCGCAGCTCGCGCAGGCGCCGCGGCGACGCCCGCAGCAGGTCCTCGCCGCGGAAGCGCACCTCGCCCGCCACGACGCGGCCGTTCGAGGGCAGGAGCCCGAGCACCGAGAGCGCCAGCGCGCTCTTCCCGCAGCCCGACTCCCCCACCAGGCCGAGCGTGCGCCCCGGCCGTACGTCCAGGTCGACGCCGTCCACCGCGACCACCGGACCGCCGCGCGCGGCGTACACGGTGCGCAGGCCGCGCACCTCGAGCACGGGCGCCGCCGCGGCGGCCGCGCGGGCGACCGCGTCCGGGGGGCCGGAGCTCACCGCGCCCCTCCGGGCCGCACCGGGCCGGCGACGCCAGGGTCGAGGAGCGCCGGGGTCTCGCGCGGATCCAGCGCCGCGCGCGCGGCCTCCCCGAGGGCGTTCGTGCAGAGCACGGTGGCGAGGATCAGCAGGCCGGGGAAGACGAACAGCCACCACTCCGCCAGGTCCTGGGCGTCGCCGAGCACGGCGCCCCACGACGGCACGGGCACCTGCACGCCGAAGCCGAGGAACGACACGGCGGACTCCAGCAGGATGGCCGAGGACACCGCGAACGCCGCGGCGACCCACACCGGACCCAGCGCGTTCGGCAGCACGTGGCGCAGCGCGACGCGGGTCCGCGAGAACCCCAGCAGGCGCGCGGCCTCGACGAACTCGAGCGGCCGCAGGCGCAGGAACTCCCCGCGCACGAGGCGGGCCACGCCCGTCCAGCCGGCCAGGGCGATCAGCGCGGCGACGACGAGCATGGGGTGCACTCCGCCGGTCGCGGGGACGAGGGCCGAGGCGAACAGGACCAGGAACAACGTGGGGATCGCGTCGACGACCTCGATCCCGCGCAGCAGCACGGCGTCCACCTTGCCGCCGGCCGAGCCCGCCAGGGCCCCGACGGCCACGCCGACGACCGTCAGCAGCAGCGCCGCCAGCAGCCCGACCGCGAGGCTGACGCGGCCGCCGTGCAGCAGGCGCGCGAGCACGTCGCGCCCCAGGGCGTCCGTCCCCAGCGGGTGGCGCAGCGCCGCGTTGCGCGGCGGCTCGGCGGCGCGCACCTCGACCGGCCGCGGGGGCGCGCGCAGGTGCGCGGGCTTGGCCGGGTCGGGCGCGCGGTCCCCGCGGACGTAGTGGCCCGCGTCGTCGATCTCCGCCGCCGCGGACCACGTCGGCGGGCGCAGCGCCTCGCTGAAGTTCGTCTCGGCGTAGCCCATCGCGAGCGGCGGGAACACGGCGACCTCCGCCACCAGGCCGCCGTCGGAGAGCGCGCGCTTCACGCTGGGCCCCCGCGCGGCGGCGGGGTCGTGCACCAGCGCGCTCCAGAGCAGCCCCGCGAGGACGGCCGCGGCCGCCCCGCCGCCCAGCGCGGCGCGCGGGGGCGCGCCCAGGAACGCCAGCGCGGCGGCCAGCCACAGGACCATCAGCGCCACCTCGCCCCCGGCGGTCGTCGCCAGGGCGGGGAAGGACCAGCGCGCGCGCAGGGCGGGCCCCCCGGGCGCCCCGGGCCCCCCCGGTGCATCGGGGTCGAGCCGCGCGCGCAGCGAGCGCGCCTCGTCCTCGAGCTCGGCGGCGACGGCCTCGCGCTCGGCGGCGCTGGCCCCGCGCGCGCGGGCGACGGCCCCGGCGCGGTCGCTCGCGCCGACGATCCCGTCCAGCG
>JAUIDW010000544.1 GCA_030428395.1 bacterium
CGCGCCGGAGTCCCGGCTACAGCCGGTCGGTCGAGAGCTTGATCCGCACGTCGGTCGCGGCGTGGTTCTGCTCGACCTTGAACGCGCCGGTGTAGTGGTACGAGGAGCCGAGCGCCTTGGCCCAGACCCGGCAGAGCCCGGTGGGGGCGCCCTCGAGGTAGAACACGCCGTCGTCGTCGGCGCGCGTCTCGAGCAGCACCTCGCTCGGACCCCACAGCCGGTTCTTGGCGGTGGTGTCGTGGGGGAGCGCCGGGCGCGAGAACATCACGCGCGCGCCGCGGACCGGCTCGCCGTCCGCGTCCACGATCTGCCCGGAGACCGCGCCGCCGGGCTTGAGCTCCACGTCGCCGAGCTGGACCAGCTGGCCGGGGGTGAACTCGACCTCGCACGCGCGGGCGGCGAACCCGTTGCAGAAGGTCCGCAGGACCATCGGCCGCGTGCGGCCGGCCAGCGAGCGCTCGTCGGGCACGCGCCAGTCGACCCGGCCGTGCTCGTTGCTGACCATGTACGACTCGGGGTCGTGCCCGAGCTGGACGCGCGCGCCGGGGATCGGGTCCCCCAGCTCGTCGACGAAGCGCGCGGTGATGCGGCACAGCTCGGTGTCCGCGGCGCGACGGCGCGTCGCGGGGATGGCGGTCTGTCCCTGGCCGCCGTCGCCGGGGGCGGCGTCCGCGCCGGCCCCGCCGGGGATCGGCGGGGGGAGCGGCTCGTACTGGACGTACTCCCCGGCGGTGTCGTCCGTGGCGGACGCCAGGTAGTGCCCGCCGAACAGGGCGACGAGCATGATGGAGCCGAGGACGGCGATGAGCAGAAGGGCCGATCTCATACGTCTGGTAGGGTCACGGGAGCCCCCCCATCCTGGAACGCTACCTTGGAACCAGGAATTCGGAAAGCGAGGCCTTCCAGGCTACCCCGAAGGAACGCCGATTCGCGACCCCGCAGGGCCAGGAACCCCATGAAGGTTCGTTCAACCCCCCCAGGAGCGAGACCCCCCGAATCGAACCCCGGTTCCCCCCTTTTCGGAGTCCGCGGCCTCGAAACCCGGAGTCGAGCCCGTTTTCGGGCGGGTCCCGTCCCGGCGGCCCCGATGAGGGATCCTGGGGAGGCGCTCGCCGGCCCCCTCCCATGAGGATCTGCCTCGTCGCCCACGGCCTGCCTCCCCGCGAGATCACGGGTGTCGAAGTTCACACGGCCGCCCTGGCGGCGGCCCTGACCCGCCGCGGCGCCCGCGTCCACGCCTGGGTGCCCGAGGAGGACTCCGCCCGCCCCCGCCTGGGAGAGCGCCGCGAGTCGCGCGACGGCTGGGAGGTGACGTGGGTCGCGCTCGGTCGCGAGGCGGGCAGCGCGCGCGAGGCCGCCTCGCCGCCGGGCCTGGCCGCGCGCTTCGGAGCGTGGCTCGACCGCGAGCGCCCGGACCTGTGCCACGTGCACCACCTGATCGGGCTCGGCCCCGAGCTGCTCGCCGAGGCGTCCGCGCGCGGGATCCCGGTCGTGTGGACGGCGCACGACTTCTGGGCCGAGTGCCACCGCTGGACGCTGCTGCGCCCCGACCTCTCGCCGTGTCCCGGGCCCGAGCGCGAGCGCTGCGCCCGCTGCGACCTGGCCGTCGCGCACCTCAACGAGCTGCCGGGGCTCGGCGACTACCACGTGGGCGTGGACCCGGCGGCGCTCGCGCCCGAGGCGCGCGCGCGCCTCGAGGCGTTGCTGCACGGCGATCTTGCCGACGCCGGCGTCGGCA
>JAUIDW010000210.1 GCA_030428395.1 bacterium
GCGCGCCGACCGCGCGCGCCTGCTCGAGGACGCCGGCCTCGGCGCCGACGACGCGGCGGAGCTGGAGGCGCGGTGCGCGCGGCTCGAGGAGTGGCGCGCGGCGCGCCAGGCGCTGCACGCGGCGCGCGAGCGCCGGGACGAGCTCGCCGCCGAGCTGGGCGAGGCCGCGGACCTGGCCGACCGCCCGCGGGAGGAGCTGCGCGCGCGGATGGAGGAGCTCGAGGCCGCGGCGGCGCGCCGCGACGAGCTGACCGAGCAGCGCGCGGAGCTGGACACCCGCGTGCAGCAGGCGCGCGTGCGCGGCGAGCTCGCCGACGCGATCGGGCGCGAGCGCGAGGCCGTCGCCGCGCTCGCGCGCCAGCGGGAGGCCGCCGTCGAGGCCGCGGCGGGGCTGGCGCTGGTCGACGCGATCGACCGCGAGTTCGGCCGGCGCGCGCGGCCCGACGTGCTGCTGCGGGCGCGGGAGCTGTTCGCGCGCTTCACGCGGCACGCCTTCGAGCTGGTGCTCGAGCGCGAGGCCGAGGGCGGCGCGGCGCCGGGGTTCCGCGCGATCGAGGCCGCGACCGGGCGAGGCCGCGCGCTGCACGAGCTGTCGAGCGCGACGCGCATGCAGCTGCTGCTGGCCGCGCGCCTGGCCTTCGTCGAGCACGAGGAGCGCCGCCACGGCGTGCGGCTGCCGCTGCTGATCGACGAGGCGCTCTCGCTGTCCGACCCGGCGCGGTTCCGCGCCGTGGCCGAGGCCCTGCGCGTGCTGGTCGAGGCGGACGGCGGGCGCCAGGTGATCTACTTCACCAGCGACCCCGCCGACGCGCAGCGCTTCGTCGCGGCCGGCGGCGACGTGGTCCACGTCGACCTGGCGACCGAGCGGCGGCTGCAGGGCGCGGCCGAGGAGCTGCCGCCGCTCGAGCTGGCGCCGGCGCTGCCCGACCCGCGCGGGACGAGCCCCGAGGCGTGGGCGCGGCGCGTCGGCGTGCCGCCGCTCGACCCGGGCGCGCCGCTCGAGTCCGCGCACCTCTTCTACGTGCTGCGCGACGACCTCCCGCTGCTGAAGCGCCTGGCGGAGCTGGGCGTCGAGCGCGTGGGGCCGCTGGCCGTGCTGCGCGACGCGTCCGGGCCGGAGGCCTGGATGGACGCCGGGCAGGCGGCGCGCACCGACGCGTGGACGCGCGTGGTCGCCGAGGTCCTCGAGGCCTGGCGCGTCGGCCGCGGAACGCCCGTGACGCGCGAGGACCTCGCGGCCGCCGGGGTGACCGAGCGGTACCTCGCGGGCGCGGCCGAGGTGTGCGCGGAGCTCGGGGGCGACGCAGCCGCGCTGCTGGACGCGCTCGAGCGGCGCGACGACGAGCGCCTGCGCGGCTTCCAGACGCGCGTGCGCGAGAAGGTGCGCGCGCACCTCGAGGAGCACGGCCACCTCGACGAGCGCCCGCGCCTGTCGCGCGGCGAGGCGCGCGCGCGCGTGCTGGACGCGCTGCGCCCGGACCTCGAGCGCGGCGTGGTGGACGCGGCCGCGCTCCGCGCGCGCATCGACTGGCTGTGGGACCTGTGCACGTCGCCATCGGGCGCGGCGCCGGTCCTGCCGTTCCCCGACGCCCCCGGCAGCGCCGGCGCGGCCGCGCGAGGCTGACGTGGACGCGCGCGCACCCGAGGACCGCGCAGCCGAGAACGGCACGCCCGGGGACCGCGCACCGCGCGCGAGCGCCGCGCGCCGCCGCGCGGGGACCACCCTCGTCGTGGCGGGGCTGGCCCTCGTGCTGCTCGGTGTCTTCCACGTGTTGAACGCCGTCGGCTCGTACGAGAGCCGCGACTTCGCCCACCGCAAGCGCGACTACGAGGTGCGCCGCACGGTGCACGAGCGCTTCCCCGGCGCGCTGCTGCGCGGCCTCTCCGGCCTGGGCCTCGCGCTGATCGGCGCGCGCCTGCGGCGGCCCCCCGCGTCCGGGGATGGCGCGGCCGAAGACGGGTGAGCGACCGCTGAGCGGCCGCGCGGCGTCAGGAGACGGCGGCCTTGCGCTCGATGACGGCGTCGAGCTCCTCGCGCAGCTTGCCGAGGATGTCGTCGTACGAGAAGGCGCCGACCTCCTCGGGGCCGCGCTTCAGGTTGACGTAGTTGGGACCGCACCACAGGCCCAGGTCGGCGTCGTCGGTCTCGCCGGGACCGTTCACGCGGCAGCCCATGACGGCGATCGTCACGTCGTGCTCGGCGGCGTAGGTCGTCATCTTCTTGACGTCCTCGGCGAGCTCGATGAAGCGCTCGTTCTCGACCCGCGAGCAGGAGGGGCAGGCGATGATGTTCAGTCCGTCGAAGAAGTTCGGCGGGACGGAGCGGAAGCGGCCGTTCCGGACGTCGTCGATCAGCTGGCGGCCGACCTCGATCTCCATGCCCTTGTCGTCGAACGGCACGGTCAGCGACACGCGGATCGTGTCGCCCAGGCCGCGGGACAGGAGCTGCTCGAAGGCGATGCGCGTCTTGATGACGCCGTCGGGCGGCATGCCCGCCTCGGTCACGCCCAGGTGCAGGGGCACGTCGGGGCGCTGCTCGGCGAAGCGCACGTTCGCGTCGACGACCAGGCGCGGGTCGGAGTCCTTGATCGAGACGACGTAGTCGGTGAAGCCCAGCCCGTCGACCAGCTCGCAGTGGTCCAGGGCGCACTGGGCGATGGCGCCGACGTGGTCGCCGCCGAAGCGCTCCTTGTACTCGGGCGCGATCGAGCCGGCGTTGACCCCGATCCGGATGGCGCAGCCGTGGCGCTGGGCCTGGTCCACGAGGAACGCGACCTTGTCGCGGATCGGCTTCTGCCGCTCGTGGTGGTGCAGGTGGCCGGGGTTGTAGCGGACCTTGTCGACGAGCGGGCCCACCTGCTCGACCAGCCGGTAGTTCTCCTGCAGGTCGACCGACAGGCGCGAGTCCGTCGCGTCCCGGATGGTCCGCAGGGCCTCGACGTCGGCCTTGCTGTCGATGGCGATGCGGATCAGGTCGGCGCCGGCCGCCTCGAGGATGCGGACCTGGCGCAGGGTGGCCTCGACGTCCTGCGTGCGGGTCGCGGCCATGCTCTGCACGGCGATCGGGGCGTCGCCCCCGATGGCGAGGTCGCGCACGTGGATGGTGCGAGTCTTGCGGGCGGGAATCATGGGGTCCGGGGGGCGGTTCCGGGGGTTTGGGAGCCCCCTGGGGGCCGCCCGGGGGGCTCCAGGACGCGCCCGGGCGAGTCTAGGTCGGGACGGAACCCGCGCCTCGGCAGATTCTCCCCAAAAAGCTCCCCCCCGCCGCGGGCGTCGGCGCGGATTCGAGCTGAGGGGGGAGAATCCTCCCGAGTCTCGCGGGGCTCCGGTGATCGCGTATCCCCTCACGCGGCCCGGGTTGGCAGGCACGGGAGAATCCCCTGAATAGCTTCCCACGCGACCCTGCCCGGTCCCCCCCGGGCGGGGCCGCTCCTTAATCAGGGAAACGGGTCCGCGGCGCCTCGTTCCCCGGGCGCCCCCGCGGACGCGGGCCGGCGCGGGAATGCCCGGCGGGGAGCTACAATCCGCCCCTGCTGCCATGAGGGCCAAGATCGTCGTCGTCGGCGGGGGCGTGATGGGCGTGAACATCGCCATGCACGCCGCCCGCAGGAGCGATCCGCTGCGCGAGCCGGTGATCCTGCTCGAGCGCGGCGAGCTCGCGTCCGGTTCGTCGGGCCGCTCCGGCGCGATCCTGCGCCAGTTCTACAGCGACCGGGTGACCGCGGCGATGGCGCGCGACTCGCTGCGCCGCTACGCCCACTTCCGCGCCCGCACGGGCCGCTCGATCGGCTTCGTGCGCTCGGGCGTCCTGACGCTGGCCGGCCCCGACCAGCCCGAGCACGTCGAGATGGTGCGCGGCAACGTCGCCATGATGCAGTCCATCGGGATCGACGTGCGCCTGGTGGAGGAGGACGAGATCCACCGCCTGGCGCCCGGCATCGCCGTCGCCGAGGGCTCGGTCGGCGCCTACGAGCCCGGCGCCGGGCTCGTCGACCCCGTGGCCACCGTCGAGGCGATCGCCGCCCTGGCGCGCGACTACGGCGCCACGACGCGCTCGCACGCGCCGGTCACCGAGATCCGCGTCGAGGACGGCCGCGTGCGCGCCGTCGACACGCCCGCCGGGACGATCGACGCGGAGCAGGTGGTCGTCGCCGCCGGCCCCTGGGCGCGCGTCGTGCTGCAGCGCGCCGGCGTGGAGCTGCCGCTGCGCGTCGTGCGGCCCGAGCAGGCCTTCCTGACCATGCCGCTGCGCGAGGTCGAGTTCGAGCTGGCGCCGCTCGAGCCCGTGCCGGAGCAGGACCTGTCGGACACGCGCTTCAGCGACTCCGACAACGGCCTGCCGCCGCCGCCGCACCCGGTGCTGCTGGACCTCGAGCGCGGCTACTACTCCAAGCCCGAGCCGGCCGAGCAGCGCACGCGCATCGGCCGCATGGACTACTCGGGGGACGTCGAGCTCGACGACCCCGACGACCTCGACGAGGAGGTCGGCGACGACTTCCGCCGGGACGCGCGGCGCGCGCTGTGCGCGCGCATGCCGCTGTACCGCGAGGAGGACGAGCTCGACGCCCAGGCGGCGTGGTACACGCTGTCGCCCGACGGCCAGGCGCTGCTGGGCGCGGTGCCGGGCGTCGAGGGGCTCTTCGTCGCGACCGGGTTCTCCGGCCACGGGTTCAAGCTCGCGCCGTCGGTGGGCGAGGGCATGTCGCAGCTGCTCGCCGGCCAGCCGGTCAGCGCCTTCGACGCCGACTTCTTCGACCCCGCCCGCTTCCAGGGGAAGAGCGCGACGCCCGCGCGCCGGTTCGGGCTCTGAGCCCAGGCGCGCGCGCGACGTGGACGGACGAGCGGAGAGCGTCACGCGCTGGCTCGGCGACCTGCGCGCGGGGCAGGACGAGGCCCTGCCGCGCCTGGTCGAGGCGGTCCAGGGCGAGCTGCGCGGCCTGGCCGAGCGGCACCTGCGCCGCGAGCGTGCCGACCACACGCTGCAGCCGACGGCGCTCGTGAACGAGGCCTACCTGCGGCTGGTCGACCAGCGCGCGCAGGACTGGGAGAGCAAGCAGCACTTCCTGGCGATCGCCTCGACCGCCATGCGCCGCGTGCTGCTCGAGCACGCGCGCGCGCGGATGGCCGAGAAGCGCGGCGGCGGGGCCGAGCGCGTGACGCTGTTCGAGGTCCCGAGCGCGCTGGAGGAGCGGCCCGAGATCCTCGTGGCCCTGGACGCGGCGCTCGAGCAGTTCGCCCGCATCGACCCGCAGAACGCCCGCGTCGTCGAGCTGCGCTGGTTCGGCGGGCTGGACGTCGAGCAGACGGCCGCCGTGCTCGGCGTGTCGACGCGCACCGTCGAGCGCGGCTGGCGCGCCGCGTCGGCCTGGCTGCGGCTGCGGCTCGAGTCGGAGGGCGGCCCGAACCCCTGAACGGGACGCGTCCCCTCCTCGCCGGGGCGAGCAGGGGACGCGGCGGCGTCGGCGTGGGGGCCGGCGCCTAGAGCACGAAGGACGCGGCGCCCAGGGCCGCCGCGGCGACGCCGAGCGGGATCTGCACGCTGGTCAGCTTGGCGATCAGCGCGTCGCTCTTCGCCTTGGCGGTCTCGTTGCGCGCCAGGAAGCCGCTGAGCAGGCCGAAGCCGAGCAGGAAGCCGACCAGGATGTTGGCGACGATCATGGCGAGCACCAGCGCGCCGTCGATCGAGGCCAGCGACATGCCGATGTTCGGCAGCCAGCGGACGAGCCACAGGATCCCGAGGGCGAGCACGCCGACGCCGAAGAACCCCTGGTAGGGCGCGATGCGGGCGAACAGCTCCTGGGCGTTGGGCTTGCGGGAGACGATCAGGGGCGAGGCGGTGATCACCCCGCCGACGATGGTGAGAATCGGGAACATGGCTGCGTGAGTGGGTTGGGGTCTGCGCGTCCCCGGCCGGCCGCGTGGCCGCCGGAGCCTCGCGCGGGCGAGGTGCGCGGGCCGACGCCGTGCCGACCTGCGCGGAGCCTCCCGGCTCCACCCGTACCCGTGCGCGCGGCGCGCCGCGGCCGACACGAATCCTCGGGAAACCACGGATCGGGCGGCCCGCACGCGCGGCGGACCTCCCGAACGCAGCGCGCCGCGCCCGCAGCGAGCTGCGGACGCGGCGCGTCGCGTCGTCGAGCGCGGGTCAGTCCCGCAGGCGCAGGCGCGTCGAGCGCTCGTCGGAGCCCGCGCGCAGGGTGACGCTGCGCTCGGCCGTGCGGCCGTCGGGCGTCCGGGCGCTCACGGTGTAGCGGCCGGGGGCCAGCGGGCCGACGCGGCGCTCCGTCGCGGACACGCCCTCGACGGCGAGCTGCTCCAGCTCGTCGCGGCTCGTGCAGCCGGCGTGGTCGAAGCCGGCCTCGTCCTCGACGCGGATCGCCGCGCGCACGGGCTCGCCGTCCTCGTCGACCAGGGCGACCTTCAGCAGCACGCCCTCGCCCAGCTCGAGCCGGACCTCGCCGGCGCCGTCCCGCGTCACGCGCGCGGCCTGCTCCCCGGTCGAGACCTGCGCGTCGGTGCGGGCGCCGACGAAGACCTCGCCCAGCGGCACACGCTCGAGCTCGAAGCGGCCGTCGTGGTCGGTCGACGTCTCCAGGCGGTACAGGGGCCGCCCGGCGTCGTCCCGCAGGAGCACGGTCGCGCCCGGCACGCCGGCGCCGGTCGCGTCGAGGACGACGCCCGCGACGCGGCCGGCGGGTCCCAGCACCAGGTCGACGCCGGACGTCTCCGCGTCCGCCGCGACCTCGACGCCGTGCACCGTGGTGAACGCGGACTCGCCGCCGATGGCGGAGATCGCGTAGCGCCCCGGGTGCAGGGTGCCGACGCGGAACGAGCCGTCCTCGTCCATCGCGACGGAGCTCGTGCTCATCAGCGCGGACAGGTCCGAGGTGCCGTCCTCGCGCCGGATCCACAGGCTCGCCCCGCGGGGGACGCTGCCGTCCGCGAGCCGCACGCGACCGGCGATGGCGCCGAGGGGCAGCTCGAGGTCCAGGGCGTGGCGCTCGACCTCGGGGATCGACACCTGGAAGTCCACCTCGGCCTCCACGGGCGGCGAGCCCATCACCACGATCGTGTACTCGCCGGGCTCGTCGAGCCGCACCTCGTAGCGCCCGTCCTCGTCGGCGGAGTCGGCCCGCAGGCTCTCCACGATGCCGGTGCTCTCGGCCAGCACCATCACGCCGGCGTGGGCGAGCGGCTCGCCGTCCAGCGTCACGCGGCCGTGGACGACCACCGGCGCGCGCGGCGGCGCGCCCAGGACGACCTCGGCCAGCTCGCCCTCGACCACGGTCGCCATGCTCATGCGCACCTCCTCGAACAGCTCGCCCAGGTCGGGCTGCTCGCCGTCGACCGACTCCCACACGTCGGGGTCGGGCGTGGCGATCACCTGGTACACGCCGGGCGCGAGGTGCTCGGCGCGGAAGCGGCCGGCGGAGTCGCTCTCGACCTCGCGGAACTCGCCGTCGTTCGACTGCAGCGCGATCGTGCGGCCCGCGTCGGGCGCGCCGTCGCGGTCGTACACCAGGCCCTCGACCGCGCCGCCCTCGGTCAGCAGCACGGCGACGTCCACGCGCGCCTCGCCGGCGACGAGGTCGTGCCGCTCCTCGACGCTCGGCGCCCAGGCGTCGCAGCTCGCCTCCAGCGCGACGGGGCCGGGTCCGACCGAGGCGAGCACGAAGCGGCCCTCCTCGTCGGTCGTCTCGACCGCGGAGTGCGCCGGGTGCTCGAGCGCCATCGCGCGCACCTCGGCGCCGGCGACCGGCAGGCCGGCGGGGTCGCGCACGACGCCCGTGATGCGCGCGGTGCGGGTCAGCGCGAACGCCGTGGGGTCGGCGGCCGCGCCCGCGGCGACGGCGACCTCGCGGTCGTCGCTGCGCAGGTGCCCCTCGGCCGAGATCGACACCGTCCACCGGCCGGCGTCGACGCCCGCGAGGGCGAAGCGACCGTCGGCGTCCTCGAAGGTCTCCTCCAGCTCGCGCGACGGCCCCTCCAGCCACGTCGGCCAGTCGGCGCGCTGCGCGGTCACGGTGAAGGCCGCCACGGGCTCCCCGGCGTCGTCCACGACGCGCGCGGCGTACGCCAGCGGCGCGACGAGCGTCAGGGCGAGGTTGGTCGTGCCGGCCTCGACCGACGCGGCGCGCGCGGTCCAGGCGGCGCCCTCGGCGTCGTCGAGCGCGGGGCGCGCGACGTGCACCGCGTAGGCGCCGGGCTCGAGGCCCGCCAGCCGGAACGAGCCGTCCGCGGCGGTCGCGCCCTGCCCCTCCGGGCTGCGCGCGGCCTCGAACATGCGCCACGTGGAGCCGCCCGGCTCGAGCGGCACGACGGTCAGGCGCGCGCCCTCCGCCGGCGCGCCGTCGGGCCAGCGCACCGTGCCGCCCAGCTCGAGGCCGAGCCCCAGCGCGATCGTCACGTCCTCGTGGACGGAGCCGTTCGCGAGCTCGAGCGTCGCGGTCTCGCCGTCCAGGTACTCGTCGAGCCGCGCCGTCAGCGCCTGCGGACGCGCGGCCAGCCCGCGCAGCTCGAAGCGCCCCTGCGCGTCGGTCGTCGCCTCGCCGCCTCCGGGCCGCGGCGCGATCGACGCGCCGTGGTCGCCGCGCACCGTCGCGCCGGCGAGCGGTGCGCCGTCCGCGTCCACGACGCGGCCGCGCACCGTGGCGCCGGCCTCGAGCGGCACGCGCGCCTCCACGACGCGGCCGGGCTCGATGGCGACGTCGTCGCGCACGACCGTGCCCGGGTACACGTCCGGCGTGGCCCACAGCGAGTAGTGCAGGCCCGGCTGGAGGGCGCGCAGCTCGACCTCGAGGCCGTCCTCGAGCGTCGCCGCGCGCGCCATGCTGGCGCCCTGGTAGTCCATGCCCCAGGCGCCGGCCACGGTGACCGCGGGCACCTCGGTGGCGCCGGCCGGCAGGTCCAGGCGCAGGCGCAGCGCGCCGCCGAGCTCGGGCTCGAGCACGGGCGCGGCGTCGCCGGCCAGCGCGAGCGGCTCGTGCAGGAACAGGAAGCGCCCGTCGAGGTCGAGGGCGAGCGAGTCGTCGTCCACCGGCCCGGCGAGCTCCAGGCGGAACGCGCCGTCGGCGGCGACCGGCGCGCGGCCGAGCTCCTCGCGCGCGTCCCAGCTGCGGCCGCCCTGCGCGCCCCAGAGGTCGTCGTCGCTCTCCCGCGGCGCCCCCACGGCGACGACGGACAGCGTGTCGTCCCGGGGCGTCCCGCGCGGCAGCGCGACGCGGCCGGCCACGACTCGTGGCCCGCCGCCGCCGGCCTCGACGCGCTGCGCGGCGTCGGCCGGGTCGCGGGGCGCCGCGTCGACGGCGGGGAC
>JAUIDW010000211.1 GCA_030428395.1 bacterium
CCAGGGCATCGGCGTGGTGCTCTGCGAGACGGAGAAGGCGGCCGAGTCCGTCATCGAGGCCTTCCGGGGCCTGGACGCCAACATCCTCGTGCAGGAGTTCATCAAGGAGGCCGGCGGCGCCGACATCCGCGCGTTCGTGGTCGGGGACAAGGTCGTGGCGGCCATGCTGCGGCAGGGCGCCCCGGGGGAGTTCCGCTCGAACCTGCACCGCGGGGGCTCCGCCGAGCGCATCAAGCTGACGCCCGAGGAGCGCAGCACCGCCGTGCGCAGCGCCAAGGCCATGGGCCTGCGCGTGTGCGGCGTGGACATGCTGCGCTCGAACCACGGCCCGGTCGTGATGGAGGTCAACTCCTCCCCCGGGCTCGAGGGCATCGAGGGCGCCACGGGCGTCGACGTGGCCGCGAAGATCGTCCAGTACATCGACGCCAACGCCGGGCCGAACAAGACGCGTGACCGCATCAAGGGTTAACCGGCCGCTCGAGGTCGGCGGTCGGTCCGTCGCGCCGGGCGAGACGGCGCGGTTCGACCTGCCGGTCGCGCTGCTGCCGACCCACACCGAGCTGAACCTGCCCCTGACGGTGATGCACGGCCGGCGCCCGGGCCCGTGCGTCTGGGTCAGCGCGGCGGTGCACGGGGACGAGCTGAACGGCGTCGAGATCATCGCCCGCGTCCTGGACCGGCTCGCCGAGCCGCTGCTGCGGGGCTCGCTGATCGCCGCGCCGATCGTGAACGTGTTCGGCTTCATCGGCCAGTCGCGCTACCTGCCGGACCGGCGCGACCTGAACCGCTCGTTCCCCGGCTCGCAGCGCGGCTCGCTCGCGTCGCGCGTGGCCCACGTGTTCATGCGCGAGGTCGTCGAGCACTGCTCGCACGGCATCGACCTGCACACGGCCGCGGAGGGGCGCTCGAACCTGCCCCAGATCCGCGCGGACCTCACCGACCCCGCGACGCGCGCGATGGCGGAGGCCTTCCGGGCGCCGTGCATGATCCAGTCGGACGCGCGCCAGGGGTCGCTGCGGGCCGCCGCGCGCAAGCGCGGCACGCCCATCATCGTCTACGAGGGCGGCGAGGCCTTCCGCTTCAACGAGCCCGTCATCCGCGCGGGCGTGCGCGGGGTGCTCTCGGTGCTGAACTCCCTCGGCCTGGTCGCCCGCAAGCCGCGCGCACCCGGGGGGCCGACGCTGGAGATCCAGGACACGACGTGGGTGCGCGCGCGCCGCGGCGGCCTGTTGCGGCTCGAGGTCGAGGAGGGCGACGTGGTCGAGGAGCGCCAGCCCATCGGCTTCGTCGCCGACCCGTTCGGCGCCGACCGGGTGCAGCTGCGCGCGCCCTTCCGCGGCCTGGTGATCGGCCTCAGCATGAACCCGGTCGTGCACGGCGGCGACGCCGTCGTGCACCTCGGGGCGCTGCCGCGCGGCTAGAGGCGCTCGCCCAGGATGATCGGGCGGTAGCCGAAGTCCACGAGCACCTTGTCGCGGAACTGCAGGCGCAGGGCCTTGGCGGGGATCAGGATGCCGTAGCGCTCGGGCAGGTAGACCCAGACGTCCTTGCGCTCGCTCTCCTCGGCCGGCGAGCCGAGCAGGTAGAGCACCTGCAGCTGCGTCATGCCGTTCTCGAGCTTCTCGGCGTTGCGCTGGACCTCGGAGAACTCGTAGCGCTGGCCCCCGCGCGGCGCGGGCTCGCCGGTGTTCGGGTCGGTGTTGATGCAGCCGGCGACGAGCGCGGCGGCGAGGAGGGCGGCGGCGGAGCGGGGGAGGAGTCGGGACATGGCGTGGGGGTTCCGGGGGCGGCGTCGAAGGGGGCCTCACCGCACCCTAGCGCCCCCGCCGGTCCCGGTCGACAGCAGGGCCCGCGCGGCGCGGCCCGGGTCAGACCCGCAGGCGCCGGCGCAGGTCGCGCGCGGCGCGGCGGGCCCACAGGCGGGCGCGGAAGGCGGGGGAGCCCCAGGCCTCGAGGGTCCCGGGGGCGCGGTAGTAGTACGCGTCCAGGCGCGGCAGCCGGCACGCGTCGTCGGCGGCGGACAGGGCGCGCAGCTCGGTCGTGCAGGCGCGCGCGAAGTGCGCGCGAGCCAGGGCGACGGCCCGGGCGTCCAGGTCGCCGTAGGGGTAGCAGAACGTCGTCGGGCGCGCGCCGGTGCGGCGCTCGAGGTCGTCGGCGCTGCCCGCGATCTCGTCCGCCTGGGCGGCGTCGTCCAGCTGGTCCAGGTGCGGGTGCGTGCGGCCGTGGGCGCCGAGCTCGAGGCCCTCCTCCGCCAGGCGCCCCAGCGCGTCCCAGTCCATCAGCGGCAGGCGCGGGATGCCGGGCTCGTCCACGCCGCCCCAGGCGTTGTCGGTGCCCACCCGTCCCGTGACGACGAACATCGTCGCCGGCAGCCCGCGGTCGCGCAGGCGCGGCCAGGCCTCCGCGGCGAAGCTCTCGAAGCCGTCGTCGAACGTCAGCGCGCAGGCGTCGGCGTCGTCGGGCAGCGCCAGCAGCTCGGCCAGGGGCACCACGCGCACCGCGCCGGACGCCAGCCAGGCGGCGTGGCGCTCGAAGTCCTCCGGCGCGATCGAGATCGGCGAGCCGCTCGGGTCGACCGAGTGGTACGTCAGGATCCCGCGCATCGCCGCCGGCGCCTCAGCCCGCGGCGGGCAGCTCCAGCCGCGCGCGCTGGTCGGCCACGACGTCGGCGATGATCTGGTCGAGGCCCGTGCGCGGGCGGAAGCCGATCGTACGCTCGAGCTTCGCGCAGTCCGGCACGCGCCGCATCATGTCCTCGAAGCCCTTGGCGTAGGCCTTCTCGTAGGGGACGAGCTCGATCTTCGAGCTGCTGCCGCAGTGGTCGCGCACGCGCTCGGCGAGCTGGAGGATCGACACCTCCTCGTCGGCGCCGACGTTGAACACCTCGCCGGCCGCGCCCTCGGTCTCGAGCAGCCGGATGACGGCCTCGACCGCGTCCTGCACGTGGCCGAAGCAGCGCGACTGCTCGCCCGTGCCGTACACGGTGATCGGCTCGCCGCGCAGGGCCTGGCGCGCGAAGTTCGGCAGCACCATGCCGTAGCGCCCGGTCTGGCGCGGCCCCACGGTGTTGAAGAAGCGGCAGATCGTCACCGGGACGTGCTTCTCGTTCCAGTAGGCGAGCCCCAGCCACTCGTCCAGCGCCTTCGAGCACGCGTACGCCCAGCGCGAGTGCACCGTGGCGCCCATCACGAGGTCGTCCTCCTCGGCGAAGGGGAACTTGGACGACTTGCCGTAGACCTCGGAGGTCGAGGCCAGCAGCACCGGCTTCTGCTTCTTCGCGGCGCAGTGCAGCACGACCTCGGTGCCGTGCACGTTCGTCTCGATGGTGTGCACCGGGCGCTCGACGATCAGCTTGACGCCCACCGCGGCGGCCAGGTGGACGGTGACGTCGCAGCGGTCGACCAGCTCGGCCACCAGCGGCTCGTCGGTGACCGAGCCGACGCGGTAGTCGAAGCGCTCGTGGCCGACCAGCGGCTCGAGGTTCGACATCTCGCCCGTCGACAGGTCGTCCAGGACCAGCACGCCGTCGCCGCGCGCGATCAGGCGCTCGGCCAGGTGGGATCCGATGAAGCCGGCGCCGCCGGTGATGAAGACTCTCATGCAGGTGCTCCGTGGGCCGCGGGGGCCTGGTCGCCGAGCGCGTCGAGGACGCGCGCGTCGCCGCGGCGCTCGGCCGCGCGGCGGATGATATCGAGATAGCGCGGGACGACGGCGCTCTCGCACCAGTTCTCGCGGAAGGCCGCCTCGGCCCGGCGGGCCAGCAGGTCGCGGCGGGCGGGGTCGGACTGCAGGCGGCGCATGCCGGCCAGCAGCTCCTCGCCGGTGGAGAAGAGCTCGCCGCCGCCGGCGCGCTCGACGATCTCGGGGAACGGCCCGATGCGCCGCGCCAGCACCGGGGTGCGCTGGCGGAAGGCCTCGATCAGGATGATCCCGAAGGTCTCGTAGCAGACCGACGGCACGATCAGGCCGACCGCGTGGCGGTAGTAGCGCGCGAGCTCCTCGAGCGGCACGCGCCCCAGGAACTTCACGCGCGGCACGTCCGCGCCCAGGGCGCGCAGCGTCGCGGCGTACTCGCCGTCCCCGGCGACCAGCAGGTCCGCGTCGGCGTAGTCCCGGAACAGCGGGATCACGTCGTCGAGGCCCTTGATCTTCTCGAGCCGCCCCACGAACAGGAAGTAGGGGCGCTCGTGGGGGGAGGCGTCGTCGCCCGCCGGCTCCGGCGCGGCCGCGCCGAGCTCGGGGGCAGGCGGCAGGTCCGGCAGGAAGTAGGGCAGCACCTCCATGTCGAACGGGAACCCGAACTCGCGGTGCTTGGCGCGGCTGAACTCGCTCATGGCGATGAACGCGTCGACGTGGCGGCCCTCGCGCGCCAGGGCGTCCGTGTAGCGCCACAGCTGCGGCGGGCGCCGGTAGCTCAGCACGCACTTCAGGCACTCGCGGCCCGTGCACAGCTCGCGGCCGTGGCGCCACAGCACGTGGCTGGGGCACACCAGCCAGTGCTCGTGGGCCATGTACAGCTTGATGCCGGTGCCGTAGCGCAGCAGGCCGGGCCCCCCGACGAGCGAGACGTTGTGGAAGTTGACGACGTCGAAGTCGCCCTCGTCCAGCACGCGGCGGATCTCGGCGGCGTGCACCACGGGGCGGCCCAGCTGCTGGGTCAGCAGCGACGAGACCTTGCCGAGCTTGCTGCGCAGGCGCACGAACCGCATCGAGGCGCTGTCCTCGGGCTCGGGCTGCGCGACGGGCTCGGGGCCGGAGTGCAGCGAGAAGAACGCGTCGGAGTCGTGGACGACCGTGACCTCGTGCCCGCGGCGCGCCAGGGCGCGGCACAGCCGCTGGATGCCGACGCCGTCGCCGCCGAAGTTGTGCGGCGGGTAGAACGTCGTCAGGTGGCAGAACCGCAGCGGCCTCACGCGACGGCCTCCCGCAGGGCGTGCAGCGCGGCCGCGGCGCCCGCGTCCCAGGACAGCGCGCGCGCCGCCCCCAGGGCCAGGGTGCCGCGCAGCCGGCGCTCGTCCTCGTCGACGGTCATCTGCCGCAGGGCCTCGCGCAGGGGCTCGAGGTGGCCCGGCTCGACGAACCAGCCGCCGCCGGCGAGCAGCTCGGGCAGCGGGCTCTCGGTCGTGGCCACGACCGGGATGCCGCAGGCGGCGGCCTCGACGGCGGGCAGCCCGAAGCCCTCGCAGGCGGACGGCAGCGCCAGGCCCAGGGCGCCCGAGTGCAGGTGGACGAGCTCCTCGTCGGGGACGAAGCCGGCCCAGTGGACCAGGTGCCCGGTCCCGCAGCCCTCGATGGTCGCGCGGATGCGCCCCTGGTCGCCGTGGAACACGTCGTCGGAGACCGTGCCGACGAGCACCAGGTGCGGCGGGTCGTCCACGCCCGCGGCCACGCCGGCGTGGGCGCGCACCAGCAGGTCGACGTGCTTGTGCGGGTTGAAGCCGCCGACGTAGGTGAACCAGCGCGCTCCAGCCGGCACCCCGGCGCGCGCCGAGGCGGCGGCGATGGCCGCGGCGTCCTCGCTGGGCCGGTACACCTCCGCCGGCGCCTCGACGGCCACGTGGATGCGGTCGAAGGGCACGCCCATCACCCGGGCGATGTCGCGCTTGGAGAACTCGGACACCGTCAGGACCTCGTCGGCCTGACGGAGCGCCAGCTTCACCTTCGCGTTCCAGAACAGCCGCGCCTTCCGCGAGGGCAGGGTCAGCTCCGGGAAGCGCTCGGCGATGGCGTCGTGGACCGTCACCACCGCCGGCAGGCGCGGGGGCAGCGGGAAGTACGTGTAGACCGAGGGCGAGAAGAACACGTCCGGGCGGTCGCGCCACACCGCGCGCGTCAGCCGCAGCATGTCCGCCGGCGAGCGGTTGCCGTCCGCCGCGGCCGCCTCGGTGGGGGACACGGACTGGGGCACGACGTTCGTGCGCACGTTCGGGCCGGCGAGCTCGAAGCAGCTCGCGGCGCGCTCGTCCAGGAAGAAGCAGAACTGCTCCCCCGGGGCGCGCGCGACCATCGCGGCGCACAGCTCGCGGGTGAAGCGCCCGTAGCCGCGCGCGTTGGCCCAGCACGTGCCGTCGACGCCGATCCTCACCGCGCGGCCCCCGCGCGCCGGCGCCGGCCGAGCAGCAGGCCGACGACGAGCCCCGCGACCAGCCCGCCCACGCCCGCCGCCGCGGCGACCTTCAGCACGCCGGCGAAGAGCCGGTCGGGGTCCCAGCCGATCTTGCGGTACAGGCGCCGCTTGAAGGTGCCCTTGTCGTGCTCGTGCACGTCGCGGTAGCGCTGCGGGCTGAACTTGCCCGTCTCGAGAGCGCCCACCGTGCGCACCTCGACGCGCACGTCCGCGCCGTCCAGGGTGACCAGCACCCAGTTGTCGAGCTGCGACGACAGGATCCGGGACGGCTCGCGCATGCGCAGCATGCCCAGCGAGACCTCGTTCTCGACCGCGCTCTGCACGTAGTCGATCCCGTCGCGCCGCTCGTGCGAGAACTTCAGCGGTCCGTAGTCCCCGGCGAACACCGCGCGGACCCCGCGGTCCACCAGGCGCGGGTGCACGTCCCGCCACCACGGCGACGGGTCGTCCCACCAGAGCATGTGGTGCATGAAGACCAGCGCGTGGGTGAAGCCGCCGCGCGCGAGCTCGGCGTCCAGGAACGCGACCTGCTCGTCGTCCAGCGGCACGCCGCGGATGGCGTTCTGCGGGTGCTTGCGCGGATCGTCGTCTTCGGGGATCCACGCGCTCGACATCAGCAGGAAGCGCACGCCGCGCACGTCGACGCTGCGCGGCAGCTCGCCGTAGCGCTCGACCCACAGGTCGCGCGTCGGGACGTCGTTGACGTCGTGGTTGCCGGGGACGCGCAGGACCTGCACGCCGTCCAGCCGCGCGAGGGCGCGGTCGGTGGCCTCCCAGTCGGCGCGCACGGCGGCGACGTCGGTGCCGTCGGGGTCGTTGACGTCGCCCCAGACGATGTCGCCGGTCAGCACGAGCACGTCCGGCCGGGCGCGCGCGACCTCGTCGAGCAGCAGGTCGAGGTACGTCAGCAGCTCGCCGTTGTCGTCGCCGCGGACGTGCCCGACGACGGCGACGCGGACCTCCTCCGCGGGCGGCGGCGCGGGGGCGCGCGGCCCGACCGCGGCGGCCAGTGCGGCGACGAGGAGCGCTGCGACGGTCATTCCGACGCCTCCCCCGGGGCGCGCCAGCCCGGCGGCAGGGCGTGCAGGGTCCAGCGGTGCAGGCGCAGCACGCCCTCGCCGGAGGGGTGGGCGGGCGTCTCGACGCCGCGGCCCAGCTCCAGCACGAGCCCCCGGTGGTCGCCGGGCGGCAGGGGCACGGCGACCAGGGCGTACTCCGCCGGGTCGTCCAGGATCGGCAGGTCCACGAGGCGCGGCTCGCGGCCGTCCGCGCCCACGACGCCGACGCGCGCGTCCTCGAGCCAGCGCGTGGCGACCTCGAGCAGCAGCACGTGGTCCGACCCGGGCTCGAGCGACCAGTCCACGCCCAGCCCGGCGCGCCCGCCGTCGCGCCCCGCGCGGACCACCAGGTCGTGGTCGCGCTGGTGCAGGCGCCGCAGGCGGTCGCCGCGCCAGCCGGCGGCGACGCTCTCGAGGCCGTCGCGGAAGCGCTGGTCCGCCACGGGCGCGGGCGGCGGGTCGCGCCGCCAGCCGCCGTCCTCGTCGGGCACGAGCCCCGCCTCCCACAGCAGCACCCGCGCCGCGTCGCCGCGCGGGCGCGTGCGGCGCGAGGCCGCGTCCAGCGCCTCGGCGCGGTCGTTCTCGAGCACCTCGTTGCCGAAGAGCACCGGCCACCCGCCGGCGCCGTAGCGCCAGTTCTTGAGGTACGCGTTCACGCCGACGCCGCAGCCGCGCAGGGTGTTGGCGGCCAGCAGCGGGCGCGAGAAGTCCTTCACCTCGACCCCGATGGCGCAGTCCTCGACGTCGTTGCGGTAGATCAGGGGGAAGCTCTCCTCGCCGACCGAGATGCCCTTGTCGCCCGCGCCGCGCAGGCGGTTGTCCGCGATCGTCGGGCCGCACGACATCAGGTCGACGCCGTCGTTGCCCACGCGCTCGAAGCTGCACCCGCGGATCAGGCCGGTGGAGAAGTCGTAGTCGACCGCGTCGGCCGCGGTGTCGCGGAACGCGCAGCCGAGCAGGTCGACGTCGGCGTTCACCGCGTTGATGGCGTCGTCGCAGCGCACGTTGTCGGAGAACTCGCAGCCCTCGAAGGACACGTCCCGCGCCCAGTACACGTCGACCATGCCCTTGTACTCGACCCGCTCGAGCAGCGCGCCGCCGCCGCGGCGGAAGCGCACGTGGCGGAAGCGGCTGCCGTCGGCGCCCGACCCCTGCAGCGCGAAGGCGCCCCAGGGCAGGTCGGGGTCGGCGGGCACGACCTCGACGGGCGCCGCGGCGGTGCCGGCGGCCAGCACGCGGCCCTTCGCCAGCACGGACACGTTCGGCGCCAGGACGAGGCGCGTGCCGGGGGCCAGCAGCAGGGTCTCGTGCGGCGCCACCACGAGGTCGGCGTCGAGGTGGACTTCGCCCGCGAGCTCGATCGTCCGGCGGGTCGGCTCGGCGCGCAGCCAGGGGTGCCACGTCGTGCCCTCGGGCAAGACCGTCCCGGGCTCGAGCTCGCCGACCCGCGCGCCGCCGCCGGTCACGGCGTTGCCGAGGTACGGCCGCGCGCGCAGCTCGCCGGCTGCCCCGGGGGGGCCGTCGGTGGGCGCGTCGGTCACGCGCAGGAAGTAGCGGTAGGCGACCGGCGCCGCGCCGATCCCCGGGCCCGCGGTGTCGGTGCCGGCGAGCAGCCGCTCCGGCCGCAGCAGCCGCACGGCCGTGCCCTCGTCGGCCACCTCCAGGGGGCGGTCGCCGTCGCCGGGCGCGCCGTCGAGGTCGGCGTCGGCCCACAGCTCGACCGTGCCGCCGCCCGCGCGCGGCCCGCGCAGGCCCAGCACCTTCATCTCGAGCGGCGCGCGGCCGCGCACCACGACGTCCAGCACCAGCCACTCGGGCCCGAGCTCCGGCGCGCGCCCGCTCCACGCGTCCGCGCGCGCGTCGCCGACCCAGGCGCGCAGGACGTCCAGGTTCTCCGCCAGCTGCGCCAGCGCCTCGCCGGCGTCGCCCACGTCGCTGATGGCGCCGGCGCGCAGGCGGTCGATGCCCAGCTCGGCGGCGTACCGCTCGGCCGGCCGGGCCAGGCGCTCGCGGGCGAGCGCCAGCAGGCGGTCGTCGCGCAGCCAGCCGTGCAGCTCCTCCAGGGCGCCCGCCATCACGCGCGGATCGCGCAGCAGCGTCGCGAGGAACCGGTTCACC
>JAUIDW010000212.1 GCA_030428395.1 bacterium
GCTGCCCCAGAAGAACAGCGGCGCCGCGTCCGAGAGCGGGACGCCCGCGGGCGCGAACAGCCCGCACACCGGCCGCGCCAGGGACGGCAGGACGGCGACGAGCACCGCCCCCGCCAGCAGCGCGCGCGCCAGCCAGGCGTCGGGCCGCCCGCGCGCGGAGAGGCGCGCTCCCAGCAGGTAGCCCAGCGACAGCGCGAGCAGGACGACGCCGATGACGTTCGTCCACACCGCCGCGCTGGTCCCGAACCAGGGGGCCGTGAGGCGGACGGCGGCCAGCTCGACCACGAGCGTCGCCGCGCCCGCCACCGCGGCCACGACCAGGATCGGCAGCGAGCTGCGGCGCTTCTCTTCCATCGGCCCTCGCGGGGCGCGCCGCCCGGGCGGCGCGTCGTGGCGGTCTCCGTCGAGCCCGGCGGCGCTACTCCGTGGGGACGTCGTAGCTCATCGAGTTGACGAAGTAGCGCCCCGGATCGCAGCGCCCGTCGAAGATCCAGTCGAGGGCGTCGCCCAGCCGGCGCGGCACGACGGACTCGTGCTCGACCTGGTTGACGACGACCTTGACGGGCTTGTCGAGGTCCACCAGCACGTCGTTGTAGAAGACCCGCACGCTGCGGACCCCGAGCGCCTCGATGGTGATCGTGTTGGCGGCGCGGTCGACGACGGCGTCCACCTTGGCCCCCTCCTCGGCGCCGCCGCGCGGCAGCTCGATCCAGTACGCGCGGTACGGCGTGGGCGTGCCGGGGTACAGGGTGACGTGCTCGGGGTACGAGGCGCGCTCGGTGGCCTGCATCCACTCCCAGACGTCCTCCTCCGTACCGTCCGCCTTGACCGTGGAGTTGTTGTAGCCCGCCTCCTGGATCTGCTGGGCGAACGCGTCGGCCTTCGCGCCGGCGCCGGCGAAGTACGTCGGCAGGTTGCGGAAGTTCTGCCAGCTGGTGTCCCCGACGTCCCCGGTCCGGCCGATGACGCCGGCGAAGCGGTCGTGGAACATCGCCCCGATCTCGAGCGCGGCGGGGACGGACGCCTCGCGGCCCGCCAGGTAGATCCGGTCGCGATCGACCAGGAAGGAGTTCATCACGTCCTTCAGCACGGACAGCAGCAGGCCCGCGCCGCCGGGCGCCTCGCGGCTCCCGATCCCGCTCCACGCCTCGACGTCCTCCGGCAGCCAGATGGTGACGACGATGGCCGCGTCGAGCAGCTCCGGGTTCTTCCAGAACTCGATGATGTGCTGCGACGGGTCGTCGGGCTTGCCCTCGCGGAGGCCGGGCAGGCAGAGCAGCAGCGGGTACGGCCCGGTCGACGCCTTGTACTTCTTCGGCGCGGCGATCGCGTAGCGGATCTCGAAGGGGTCGCCGTCGGCGTCGAGGAAGTAGTCGGACTCGATCTCCTGCTCGACGACGGCGCCGAGTTTGACCCCGCGCGGGTCGGGGTCCTCGGCCAGGTACAGCGCCTGCTCGAGGTCGGCGGTCAGCGCGAGCGCGTCCTCGCCCTTGCGCTTCTTCGTGATCTTGTCGAGCTCCTCCTGGACGCTGGCGAGCGCCTCGTAGGGCTTCTTCTTCTCGCGCGTCGCGCGGTAGTACTTGGAGATCAGGCCGCCGAGCTTCTTGTGGTCGGAGCTGCGCAGCTCCGGCTCCTGCGGGAGGGCGAGCCCGGGCAGCGTGAGGACGGCGAGGGCGAGGGCGGTCGTTCGGAGCATGGTGCCTTTCTCCAGGGCGAGGGGCCGGGCGGTGCGGTCGAGGCGTGGTCTGCGGCGTGGGGCGGGGCCGGGGGCGCGTGAGCCCCGGTCGGGGCTCGACGCGCGGGGCTAGCGGCGGGCGTCGTCCGCGCCGGCCGGCGGTCCCGCCGGGTCCTGGACGGAGTAGCTTCGCGTCCCGTCGGCCCCGGGTAAAGCGGGCTTCGCCAGCAGGGCCACACCCCAGGCCCGCGCCGCCCAGGGGTGGGTCGGCTCGTGGACGAGCACCTCCCGGAAGCCCTCGCGGGCCTCCGTCCAGCGCTCGCGGGAGAGGTCCAGACGCGCGATCACGGCACGGGCGTCGGCCGAGCCCAGCTCGACCGCCTGGTCCAGATAGCCCAGGGCCACCGCCTCGTCACCGTTCGCGAGCTCGTAGATGCCCCGCTGGCTCCACAGGCCGGCCACGGCCGGCTCCCGCTCGATCTGGCCCCCCAGGACGGCGTCGGCCTCCCGCGGGTGTCCGGAGCGGTTCAGGGTCAGGGAGAGGCTCAGCGCGCTCCAGGTTGCCCGCGCCTCCGCGTGCAGCGGCCGACCGATGGCGAGGGCCTCGTCGAAGCGCAGGTCGCGGGCGGCCTCGACCCACCCCTCCCAGGCCCCCTGCATGCGGTCGGCCGGCACCGGCGGGCGCTCCGGCCAGCGCTGCCGCAGGTCCAGCCAGCGGGCCAGCTCGGCGTTGCGGGCCGGACCCTCGGGCGCGGCACGCGCCGCGGCCCAGGCCCGCTCGACCTCGGCGGCGATCCCGTCCTGCGGGGGCCCAGCGGCGACGCCCAGCACCGCCGCGAGGGCGATCACGAGGTCCATCGCACGTGTCCCTCGCCCTTCACGGTCCGGCCCAGCACGAAGCTCGGCTCGCCCGCGTCCCGCAGGTGCGCGCGGACGGCGTCCGCGTCGTCCGCCTCGACCACGAGCACCATGCCCACGCCCATGTTGAAGGCGCGGAAGGCCTCGTCGCGCGCGACCTCGCCCGCGGCGCAGAGCCAGCGGAACACGGCCGGGACCTCCCAGGCGTCGCGGTCGATCTCCGCGTCGCAGTCGGTCAGCACGCGCTCGAAGTTCTCCGCCAGGCCGCCGCCGGTGATGTGCGCCATGGCCGCCAGGCGCCCCTCGTCCACCAGCGGGAGCAGCAGCCGGTGGTAGGCGCGGTGCGGCGCCAGCAGGGCCTCGGCCACGGTCGCGCCGCCGAGCTCCGCCGGCCGGTCGGAGACATCCAGGCCGAGCCGCTCGAACACGATGCGCCGCGCGAGCGAGTAGCCGTTCGTGTGCAGGCCCGAGGAGCCCAGCCCCAGCACGACCTGCCCCGGTCGCACGTGGCTGCCGTCGATCAGCCGCTCGCGCGGCACGGACCCCACGACGAAGCCCACGAGGTCGAAGTCGCCGGCGTCGTAGAGGCCGGGCATCTCCGCCGTCTCCCCGCCCAGCAGGGCCAGGCCGCCGTCGCGGCAGGCGCCGGCGCAGCCCCGGATGACGTCGGCGATGACGCCGGAATCCAGCCGTCCGGTGCCCACGTAGTCCATGAAGAAGTGCGGACGCGCCCCCTGCACCAGGATGTCGTTGATGCAGTGGTTCACGAGGTCGCGGCCGACGGTGTCGTGCACGCCCGCGCGCTGCGCCACCTCGAGCTTCGTCCCCACGCCGTCGGCGCTGGCGACCAGCAGGTCCCCCGCCGCGTCCACGCGGGCCAGGTCGAAGAGGCCCCCGAAGGACCCCACGTCGCCGACCACGCCGGCGGTGAAGCTCTCGCGGATCGCCGCGCGCGCCGCCGCCAGCGCTGCGTTCTGCGCGTCGATGTCCACGCCGGCGTCGCGGTACGTCAGCGGCCCCGCGTCGCCGGACCGCGTCCGCGCGCGCCGCCCGGCCACCAGCGGGTGCGCGCGCAGCGGCTCGAGCAGCCGCTCGCGATTCTCGAAGGCGATGTCGTCGGGCAGGTCGTCGAGGTCGAAGAACACGGCCTCCTCCGCGTCGTCGGCGGCGCGCAGCTCCCCGCCCCGGACCCGGCACAGGTAGGCGACCAGGTTCGCGGGCTTGCGCGGGTTGTGCGGCATGAAGACGACGTCGAACAGCTCGCCGACCTCGACGTCGAGGCCCGTCTCCTCGCCCACCTCGCGGGCGACGGTCTCGCGCGGGTCCTCGTCCACGTCCTGGTAGCCCGCGGGCAGCGCCCACAGCCCCTTGCCCGGCTGGATCGCCCGCCGGATCAGCAGGACGCGCCCGGCCTCGTCGACGACGATCCCCGCCGCGGCGCAGGCCGGGTTCAGGTAGAGGACGAAGTCACAGCTCGGGCAGCGGTGGCGCAGACGGCCCTCGACCTCGGCCTGGACGAGGTCGGTGGCGCACAGGGGGCAGTAGCTCGGATCGCGATTCCACACGCGGGGGACTCCGCGACGCCGAGGGGCCTGCGTTGCCGGACCCCTCGCGGGCGCCCCGGGACGGTCCCGGGGGCGGCCTGGGCGGTCCGGGGGGGTCGTGGCCTCCCGCTTCGCGCGGCCCTAAACTTAGGTTCGCGAGGAGGGTGTAGCAACGGCGTTCGCGCCGGCAGTCCGGCCTCGAATCCCCCGCTCCGCCGCCCTAGGAACCCCCTTCGACTGGCCTCGGCATGAAGCCCATCCTGGTCCTCGGCAGCACCGGCTCGATCGGTACGCAGACGCTCGACGTGGTGCGCGCCCACCCCGGCGCCTTCGAGGTCGTCGGCCTCGCCGCCAACCGCTCCTGGAAGCCCCTGCTCGAGCAGGTGCGCGAGTTCCGTCCCCGCTTCGCCGCGCTGTCCGACCCCGAGGCCGCCGAGCGCCTGCGCCCCGAGCTGCCCGAGGGGACCGCGCTGCTCTCGGGCCCCGACGCCGTCGAGGAGCTCGCCGCCGAGGCGGACTACCACACGGCCGTGCACGGCGTGGTCGGCGCCGCCGGCCTCATGGCCTCCGTGCGCATCCTCGAGCGCGACCGCACCCTGGCGCTGGCCAACAAGGAGTCGCTCGTCATCGCCGGCGACCTGCTCATGGGCCTGGTCCGCGAGGGCCGCGGCCGCATCCTGCCGGTCGACAGCGAGCTCTGCGCCATCCACCAGTGCCTCGTCGGCGAGTCGGTGGACCGCGTGCGCACGATCCACCTGACGGCCAGCGGCGGTCCCTTCCGCGACCTGCCCCTCGACGAGTTCGCCGCCGTCACCCCCGCGCGCGCCCTGCGCCACCCGACCTGGGAGATGGGCCCGCGCATCACGATCGGCTCCGCCACGCTGATGAACAAGGCCCTCGAGGTCATCGAGGTCCACCAGCTGTTCGGCGTCCCGCGCGAGAAGATCCACGTCGTGATCCACCGCCAGAGCGTCGTCCATTCCATGGTCGAGTTCGTGGACGGCTCGGTGATGGCCCAGCTGGGCCCCCCGGACATGCGCGGCCCGCTCCACTACTGCCTGCACCACCCCGACCGCGTCGAGGCGCCCCTGCGGGGCTTCGACCCCCAGCTCTTCGCCAGCCTGACCTTCGAGGAGGTCGACCCGCGGCGGTTCCCGGCCCTCGAGCTGGGATTCCGCTGCGTCGAGGAGGGCCGGGATTCAGGCTGCGCGCTCAACGCGGCCGATGAGGTCGCCGTGGAGGCGTTCCTGGCCGATCGCATCGCGTTCCCGGACATCGTGCGGGTCAACGAGACCGTGCTGGGGCGCCGCGCCGGCGCCCCGCAGACGGTGGACGCCCTCCAGCGCGCCGACGCCCTGGCGCGCGATCAGGCGCGCGAGGAAGTGGCCGCGCTCGCCTCCGTCTGAGGACCGCCTCCCCCCCCATGGACACCCTCCAGATCCTCCGCATCCTGCAGGTCGCGCTCGGCATCGGGGCGGTCATCTTCGTGCACGAGATGGGCCACTTCATCGCCGCGCGGCTGTGCGGGGTCCGCGTGGACGTCTTCAGCCTCGGGTTCGGCCCGCCGCTGCTCCGCTGGCGCCGCGGCGACACGACCTACCAGCTCGCCGCCGTCCCGCTGGGCGGCTACGTGCGCATGGCCGGCGAGGAGGGCTTCGCCGAGGGAGCCCCCGCCGCGGACGACGAGCTCGGCTCGAAGTCGGTGCCCCAGCGCTTCCTCATCTACTCGGGCGGCGTGATCATGAACGTCGTCTTCGCGATCGTCGTGTTCCCGCTGATCCTCGCCGCGGGCGTCGTGTTCGTGAAGCCCGAGATCGGACGCGCCGTCCCGGGCGGCCCCGCCTGGCACGCGCGCATCCCCGCCGGCACGCAGGTCCTCGGCGTGAACGGGCACGAGGTGCCCGCCTTCATGCACATCGCCAACGAGGTCGCGCTCGCCGGCGACGGCGCGGTCGTGCTCGAGCTGCTGCAGCCGGGCGACGACGTCCCCCGCACGATGACCGTCGAGAGCGAGCTCCTGCCCGCCTTCGGCTTCCCGACCATCGGCATCGCGCCGCCGCTCGACCCCGAGCACCGCATCCGGGTCGATCCGCGCACGCCCGCCCACGCGGCCGGCCTGCGCACCGACGACCGCATCCTCGAGGTCGTCGACGGGGTCGAGGGCCTCCCCGTCGACGAGCAGCTCGAGATCCTGATGGAGCGCGCCGAGCCCGTCGAGCTCCGCGTCGCGCGCGGGGACGAGCCGCCGCGCACCGTCCGGATCCTGCCCGCACGGGGGGACGGCGAGGGGACCCCGGTCCTGGGCGTCACGGCCCCGACCAACCTGGTCGCGGACCTGCGCACCTCACCGCTGCTCGAGGAGCTCGGGCTGCGCCCGGACGACCGCCTGCTCGCCGTGAACGGCCAGCGCGTGCTGCGCGCCTCGGACGCGCTGCTGGCGCTGCTCTCCCCGGCCTCCGAGCTCTCCGTCCGCGTCGACCGCGGCGGCAAGGACCTCGACCTGCGCGCGCCGGCGATCGACTACGACACCGCCCTGGCGCTGTACGCGGACCTGCACCTGGCGCCGGACGTCGACAGCACCCGCATCGTGGTCTTCCCCGGCTCGCCCGCCGAGCGCGCCGGCCTGCGCGACGGCGACCAGATCGACCGCATCGACGGCGTGCGCATCCTCGACTGGCAGGCCCTGGTCGACCGCACCCGGCTCGCGGCCCGTTCCGGCGAGACGATGACCTTCACCGTGCTGCGCCCGAGCGCCGAGGGCGCCCTCGAGCCGGACGAGGTCGACGTCACGCCGCAGCCGTACCTGTACCCCTCCTACGGCATCGACCTGCTGCAGGCGCACTACACCTACCGCGCGCCCAACGTCGTGGCGGCCGCGCGCCTGGGGCTGCAGTCCTCGTGGAAGTTCTTCGTGGACACCTGGACCACGCTGAAGCGGATGCTGCAGGGGCGCGTCAGCTCCGACAACGTCGGCGGCATCATCACGATCGCGCGCGTCTCCTACGACTGGACCAGCCTGGGGATCACGAAGCTGCTGTTCTTCCTGTGCATCCTCAGCCTTAACCTCGCGTTCCTGAACGTGCTGCCGATCCCGCTGCTCGACGGCGGGCACCTCGCGTTCCTGGTCGTCGAGGGCATCAAGGGCTCGCCCGTGTCCGAGCGGGTGCTCGGGTACAGCCAGATGATCGGGCTCGTGATGCTGGTGTCGCTCCTGATCTACGCCACGATCAACGACATCAAGCGCCTGCTGCAGTGACGCGCGGCCCACGATGCTGCGCGACTGGGGGAGGCTGCTGCGGCTGTCGCTGCTGCCGTCCGCGGCGGCGGACGTGGCGGCGGGCTGGACGCTCGGCGCGCTCGGACACTGGCCGGGCGGCGCGCAGCCGTTCCTGCTGATCCTGGCCTCGCTCGGCGTCTACCACGGCAACCTCGCGCTCAACGACTGGGCCGACCGGGCCCACGACGCGCGCACGCGTCCCGAGCGGCCCATCCCGAGCGGCGCGATCCCCGCCCGGACCGCGCTCGCGGCCGCGCTGGGCCTGCAGCTCGCCGGCGTCGGCCTGGCCCTGGCCGTGCGCTGGGAGCTCGGCCTCTGGATGGCCGTCGTGTCCGCGCTCGCCGCCTCCTACGACCTGGTGGGCCGCGGGCCCTGGCTCGGGCCGGTCCTGCTGGGCCTGTGCCGCGCGGGCAACCTGGGGGCGGGCATCCTCGGCGGCGCGCTGACGGCGGAAGTTCCGGTTTCGATCGCAACCGGCGCGGCCGCGGCCGGTCTGTACGGCGGCTACGTGTTCTTCGTCTCGCGCCTCGGCCGCCTCGAGGACGGCGAGGACGACGAGCCGCTCGGGAACCGGCCCTCCGCGCTGATCCTCGCGCTCGCCGCGGTGCTCCTCGGGTTGCCGGCGCTCGCGTTCCTTGACAAACGGTTCGACCCCGCGCACCCGGGGCCCTGGGCCCTGGTGCCGTGGATTCTCGTGCTGTGGGCCTCGGTGGACCTCGTCCGGCGGGCCCACCGCCACCGCGGCCGCTGGACGCGCCCCGACGTGCTGGGCGCCATGGGCGCGGCCCTGCGGCGCCTGCTCGTGGTGACCGCGTCGATCGCCCTCGTCGCCGGCAGTGCCGGCCCGGCCGGACCCTGGGTCGCCGCCGGCATCCTCGCGGGGTATCCCCTCGCCTACTCGCTGCGCCGGGCGTTCCCCCCGTCCTGAGCCCGCTCCGCCAGCCAGGCCAGCGCCTCGTCGCGCGCGGACAGCCGCCCGCGCAGCTGCTGCTCCTCGGCCTCGCGGAGGAGCTCGCCCCACCGCGGCCCGCGCGGGACCCCCGCCGCGGCCAGGTCGTCGGCCCGCAGCCACGGCGCCGGCCGCAGCACCTCCGGTCCGAGCCCGGCGCGCAGCGCTTCCAGGCCCTCCACGCCGCTCGTCGCGGCGTGCGCTGCCGCGAGGCGCGCGCGGGCGACCCGCAGCGCGGACGGCGCTTCTTCGGCGCGCAGCAGGCGCAGCACGCGGCTGCGCGCCGCCCCGGGTCCGGGCAGCTCGCCGCCGAGCGAACCGAGCGCACACGCCTCGCGGGCACCCACCTCGACCTTGCGGAAGCGCCGCACCAGCTCCCGCGACGGCCGCAGGCGCTCGACGTCCCCCACCGCGACCTCGTCCTCCGCGGTCGCGGTATCCGATGCCGCGTTCCCGCGGGCCACGGCGCCCGCGCTCGTGCTCCCGGCGCCCCCAGGGCCCGCGCCCGTGTTCCCGGAGGTCGTGGCGCTTTCACCCGCGGCGGCGCGCTCCGCGGCGTCGAGGGGCGCCTCGCCGAGGAGGACCGCCAGCAGCTCCGCGAGGTCCGTCCGCTGAGATCCGGGACCCGCCGGGGCCGCACCAGGGTCTCGGGCCGCGGCTCGCGCGCCGGGGGGGCTCGCCGCGCCGCCCTCGAGGACGGCGAGGGCCGCCAGGCGGGCGTCCAGGCCGTGCTCGAAGGCCCGCGAGGGCAGGACGCGCGCCAGCAGGTCCGTCTCCGCGAGCAGGCCGCAGGCGCGCGGGGCACCTCCGCGACGGCACATCTGCTCCAGCTCCTTCAGCACGCGCTCGACGGCCACCCGCTCCAGGCGCTCGCCGGCCGCCCGGGCCGCCTCGAGGTGGCGGGCGTCCACCGCCAGCCCCAGGGCGCCCGCGAAGCGCGCCAGCCGCAGCAGCCGCAGGGCGTCCTCCGCGAAGCGCACGGC
>JAUIDW010000545.1 GCA_030428395.1 bacterium
GGTCGGCGGTGCTCGCCAGGAAGCGGGCGCGCTCGCTCCAGGCGGTCCCCTGCCGCGCGAACAGGTACGCGGCGCCGGCGTTGTTCGCCGCCGTGTCGTCGAGCCAGGCGCCGACCGCGAGGGAGTCCCCACGCAGGGCCACGGAGCCTCCGAACAGGTCGGTCGGGCCGGTGTCCGCGGCCAGGAGGCGCGCCTGCTCCGACCACGCCGTGCCCGCGCGGACGAACACGTAGGCGGCGCCCGAGAAGCCGCCGGCGAAATCGGCCTCCGGGGAGCCGACGGCCGCCGTGTCCCCGTCGAACGCCAGGGACCTCCCGAACCGGTCGAACGGCTGGCCGTCCGACGCGGTGAGCTTGACGTGGAAGGACCACTGCGTCCCCGAGCGCCGGAACACGTACACCGCGCCCGCCGACGAGCCGTTCCCGTTGTCGTCGTCGTCCGCGCCGACGAGCAGCGTGTCGCCCTGCAGCGCCACCGTCACGCCGAAGGCGTCGCCGGACGCGCCGTCGGGGGCCGTCAACTTGGCCTGCTCGGCCCAGGAGGTCCCGCCACCGACGAACACGTACGCGGCGCCCGTGCGGACGGTCCCGGTCAGGCCGCCCGGCGAGCCGCAGGCGAGGGAGCCGCCGTCGAGCGACACCGAGTGCGCGAAGCGGGCCTGGACGCGCGCGTCCGAGGCGAACAGGCGCGCGTCCAGCGCGAAGCGGCCCGACGACCGCTCGAACACGTAGACCGCGCCCGTGTTGGGACCGACCACCCGGTGCCCGGGCGAGCCCACGGCGAGGCGGTCCCCGTCGACGTCCACGGCCTCGCCGAAGCGGTGGAACGAGGACGCGTCCCCCGCGACGAGCTTCTGCTGCTGGGTCCAGTCGGTCCCGCTGCGCGCGAACACGTAGGCGGCGCCGGTGTCGGGTCCGAGCTGGTCGTCGCCGCCCGCGCCGACGACCAGCGTGTCCCGGTCGAGGCCCACCGTGCCGAAGCGCTGCGAGGGGGCGTGGTCGGCCGGCGTCACGACCGCGCGAGCCTCGACGCACAGCGTCTGCGCGAGCGCGGCGCCGCTGCTACCGACGAGTGCGAAGGCGCAGAGGGACGCAGTGCGTAGCGGGCTCATCGGGTCGTCCTCCGGCGGCGCGGCACGGTCCGCGCCGCGGTTCCGTCTCCGGCATCTTCGCCCGGATGCGGCGCGGCGGTAAGGGGGCCGTGCGGGCCCGCGATCGGTGGTCGCGGTGTAGGCTGTCGCATCCGGCCTCCCGGGTCCGCTGCCGCGGATCCGCCTGCGTTTCCCCCCCTCCCTCGCGCTCTCATGATCCCCCTCGCTCTCCTCCTGCTCGCGTCGCCCGGTCCCGCTCCCGCCGATCCCGTTACGCCCGTCGACGCGCTCGAGCCCGCCCTCGCGGTCGTCGTCGAGCACGCCGGGGACCCCGTGCTGGTCGAGCGCCTGACGCGCTCGATGAAGGTGTGGCACGACGCCGGCGACTTCCTCGTCGGCGCGGCGCCGGGCTCGCTGGTCGACAAGCTCGAGCAGCTCGACGTCGTCGTGGCGGCGCTGCCGGAGCTGCACGACGGCGAGGAGCTGTTCGTGGTCGACGCCGGCCTGGTGACGGCCGGCGAGCTCGAGGGCGCGCGGCGGCTGTACGCGCGCGGCGCGCAGGTGCTGCTGGCGGCCGCGCCCGACGCGGCGCTCGACGTGCACGGCCACGATCTGCGCACCGCCTGCCACG